>CBDUFN010000001.1:0-45883 GCA_965366475.1 uncultured bacterium
TATGCAAAAGTGCCTACTCCTTGCGGAGGGCAATTCCTTTGGCGAGACTCCGAAACATTTATCACCTTGAATTGGAACATGAAACAATTGCCTGTTTTCCAGAATTCGGGCCTCTTATAAGACCCTTTTTGTTGTGTTGTCTCTTTAGTGTCCTGACTGGCTCATCTGACTGAGTTGTCAATCAAGCGTTACAGCACCACTCTCTCTCCCATACAGCGCCGAAGAGGTCCTCAAGGGCCTCGGGGATGCCGTGGGAGGCGTAGACCACAATAAAATTTCTACCTTTGATACAGATCAGCAGGACTGCTCGAGCAAGAGATGCCAAGCGCAGCGTAAGTTTTCTTTTGCATCGTTTGCTTTGTCGCTACAAAGAAAATGATGTTGCTGTCGGGCAACCCCGACGGTTTTGTTCTTTTCTTAAGAACGGTAACATTCAACAAAAAATACAAGAGATTAACGATCTGTTGCACTCAAATTACAAAGCAATAAATTGTTCACAAACAAAACCAACCCCAAAGGATTCCAGTGGAGTTTTTCAACAATCTAACAAAAATCCCCGAAAGTTATCTTTCGGGGATTTTTATCTTACTTTATGTAGAAATCATGACAAAGACACTGTGGTATAAAGCAATGCCGCCTTACGCTGAATCAACAAACGAAGAACCTTGCCGGAGGCTTTATTCTTGAGAACCTCCCTGAAAGAGGTGACGTTATCAATCTCTTTACCATCAACTTCAAGGATAAGATCACCTACACGTAAATTTGCATCGGCAATAGGCCCGTCCGGATCTATACCTGTCACCAGAACACCCTCATCACCTTCAAGACTATAACGTGCCGAAAGCTCAGGGGTCACATTGGCAACAGTCAAACCGAGGGGGCTATCACTTTTATCTACCGAGGTATGCTTTACTTCTCCTTCATCAAGTTTACCGATCTTGATCTTGACCTGGCGTTTTTTATCCTCGCGGAAGATCTCAACTTTAATGGTTTTATTTACAGGTGTTGCCGCGACTAATCTTGGCAAATCATTGAGCTCTTTGATTGGCTGCCCATCGTAGCTCAATAGAACATCGCCACGTTTCAGTCCTGCCTTGGCGGCAGGAGAATCTTCGATAACCTCAGTGACCAAAGCACCATGAGGACTTTCCAGGCCAAAAGAATCGGCAAGTTCCTTGTTCATTGCCTGTACAGTGACACCTAGCCAACCACGGGTCACGTGGCCATCATCCCGCAGTTGGGGAATAATCTGCTTGGCCATTTTAACCGGAATAGCAAAACCGATTCCCTGACCACCGGCAACAATCGCTGTATTTATACCGACAACCTCACCTTTCATATTGAACAGAGGTCCACCGGAATTTCCCGGGTTAATAGACGCGTCAGTCTGAATAAAATTATCATAAGGACCTGCGCCGATCACACGTCCCTTGGCAGAAACGATTCCAACAGTCACGGTCTGTTCAAGGCCAAAAGGGTTACCAATTGCCATAACCCACTCTCCAACCCTGATGCTGTCACTATCGCCTAGCTTTGCAACGGGCAAATCTTCACCGGCATCAATCTTTATCAAAGCCAGATCAAGTTTCGGATCAAGGCCACGAACTTCACCTGTAAATTCTCGTCCGTCGGAAAGCTTCACCATAATTTCATCCGCACCATCAACAACATGGTCGTTCGTCAGAATGTAGCCATCCTCGGAGATAACAAAACCGGAACCGAGGGAACGTGCCTTGCGAGTTTTTGGTCCTTCTCGAAAAAAACGCTCAAAGAAATCTTCAAAGAGCTCCTGCCCTCCCGGAGTTCTAGGACCGGAGAATGATGGAACTCGAGATTTGATCGTTTTAGCCGTGCTTATATTGACGACTGAAGGCTTAAGTTGCTCAGCCAAGGCTACAAAATCGGTAGGCTGGGCACCGGCCGGCAGGATCCAGCAAAAGACCAGGAAGACCACCAAAACAGAAACATCAAGACGACACAACTTACTCATAATTTCCTCCATACTGAAAAGATGAAACCAATATTCATCAGAGAAACGTAGATGCGATTACACAAATGTAATAACCACAAAGCGGAGTGTCAATTGTCTGGTTAAAAGAAAAACGATTTACGGCCGACCACATTGTGGCCGGCCGTAAATCGAGCGCTAGAAACCTTCATATCTTCTTAATCAAGAATAGTTGAGAGAGGATGCTTACCTTCTTCCGGGCCATCTATCGGCAGGCGTACAGAAAAGGAACTGCCCTTTTTAACTTCCGAGGTCACGACAATGCCTCCACCATGGGCCTCAGCAATCCACTTAACAATAGCCAAACCAAGACCGGTTCCTCCGTCCATGCGATTTCGAGCTTTGTCAACGCGGTAGAAGCGATCAAAGATATGCCCCAAATGTTCTTCAGGGATACCAATACCAAAGTCATTAATCTCAACCACGGCAAAACCATCAACCATTTTCAAACCGATCTCCAGACGACCATTCTCCGGGGTATATTTGATCCCATTAGAAATCAAATTAAGAAACAGCTGTCTCAAGCGAAGCTCATCACCACGAATGCGTATTTCTTGTTCAACCTCAAGAATCAGTTCCACCTCAATCTGCTTGGTCTCACAAAGGATCTGACTCTGCAGGTAAAGCTCCTGCACCAAATCACTTAAGCTAAGCTCCTTCATCTCAAGGGTCAGTTCGCCAACCTCACTTTTTGCAAGTGTCAGCAAGCTTTCAATGATTCGCTCCATGCGATCGATTTCTTCCATATTGGAGCTCAGCATATCGCGGAATTCTTCCGGAGTCTTGGCCCAGCGAAGAGTTACTTCCGTTTCACCTCGTAGAATCGTCAGCGGTGTGCGCAACTCATGTGAGGCATCACCTGAGAACTGGCGCACGCGGCGAAATGATTTATCGAGACGATCAAGCATCTGATTAAGACAGGCGACCATTCGAGCCAATTCATCCTGATGATTTCCCAAAGGTAATCGTCGAGACAAATTGTCAGCAGTTATACCCTGTGCAGCCTCGGTCACTTCAATGATCGGAGCAATCGTTCTTTCCGCCAACAACCAACAACCAAGGCAAAGCCAGAAGATTGCAAAGGGCCCAACGACCAGATAGATCAGACGCAGTTCCTCGATTGTTTCCTGCAGGGGACCAAGTTCCTGGGCCACCTGAACAACACCCTGGAGACGCGAATCGTGAACGAGAGGATAAGAGAGTAAACGGACCGTTTTACCAGTACTCAGCTCAACGGTTTCCAAATGTTCATCTAACCAACGCACCTGCTGACGAGCGACCGGACCAAACGGAAGTTCCCGCTCCATCAAGTTGTCCGACGAGCAGACCTTTTGCAGACTGGCATCGCGCACCAGAAGGTAGGCTCCCCAGTTATTACTGTGGGTCAATCCTTCCATTTCGCTGCAGTCTCGAGGACCCACGTTTTCATGAATCATTTCGGAATGATGCTGATTCATGGTGGTCGCAATATTACGAATCTGGCGATCGACCTGTTCACGGAGATTGTGTGAGAAATAGTGATACGAAAAAAGAGCACTGACCGCCAGAATGACGGCCAGTGTCATAGCGTACCAAAAGGTCAAACGAACCCGAATCGACCCTAAGAGCGAAGCAGACAAACTCAATCCTCCTTGAGGACGTAGCCTATACCACGAACTGTATGGATCAGTTTTTTGGCATAATCACGGTCAACCTTTTTACGTAAGTAGTTAACGTAAACATCGATTATGTTGGTAAACGAATCAAACGTGTAGTCCCAAACATGCTCAGCGATCATGGTCCGGGTCAAAGTTGTTTCAGGATTGCGCATGAAAAACTCCAACAGCGCGTATTCTTTGGCAGTCAGGTCAATTTCCGACTCACCTCTCCAAACCTTGTGAGCAACAGGATCAAGTCTCAAGTCAGCGAAAGTGATTTCTGCACCACGCTCAGAAGTTCCGCGACGAACCAGAGCACGAACACGAGCCAGAAGTTCAGCGAACGCAAAGGGCTTGGTTAAGTAATCATCACTCCCTGAATCAAGACCAGAGACGATATCTTCTACGGTATCCTTGGCCGTTAGACAGAGAACCGGGCTTTCGACCCCTTTCTCTCGCAACGCCTTGATTGCCTCTAAACCATCCATCTTAGGCAGCATGATATCCATGAGAATCAAGTCATAATTATTTTGTGCACCGATTTCAACACCTGACTCGCCATCATTGGCAATATCAACGGAAAAGCCTTCGCCTTCGAGACCACGCTGAATAAAACTAGCAACTTTTTTTTCATCTTCAACAACTAAAATACGCATTGTAATTCTCCTTTGTTTCTTATTCTTTTATTTCCAGTTTACAAACAATTTCTGTATCAGCACTTCGATGAATTATATAAATAGAGCGTTTAGCTTTGAATTTTTCACTTCAGACCTAAACGGACTAAAACTTCGTTAGCAGTTTCCTCAACGGCCTTGCTCGAAACATCGATAACGGCCCAGGGATGCCCCCTGAAAAACTTCTTGGCATGCTTCAATTCTTCTTCGATCTCCTCGTAATCGGCATAAGCAGCCCTGGGATCCTGCCCCAAGTTACGTAACCGCGCGGCACGAACTTCAACCAATCGCTGAGGATCTATAACAAGGGCTGCAATTCTCTTTGGATCAAGCTCGAAAAGTTCCTTGGGTGGATCAATTCCTTTAACCAAAGGAACATTCGCAACCTTCCAACCGCGATGAGCCAAGTAAATCGAAAGAGGCGTCTTACTTGTTCTTGAGATACCGACCAAAACAATATCAGCCTGATAAAGGTTTCTTGGTTCCTGGCCGTCATCCTGTTTGACCGTAAATTCAATCGCTTCAATGCGCCGAAAGTAAGCCTCGTCAACGCCATGCAGAAGCCCTGGTGTTTCTTTGGGGGAACGACCGAGGCAGTGAGCGACCTTCATTAACAACGGTGTTAACAAATCAATACTGATCAACCCCAGGCCATCACATTCGTCGTGCACAAGTTGCGCTAAATCTCGATTAACGATTGTATAAACGACAAGGGCACCATGACTCAAGGCTTCATCAAGGGCTTCATAAACCTGGTTCTTGGTGCGAACATTATTGACACGTGTCAACCGAACAGGCTTATCACGAAATTGAGTGAGGGCAGCCAAAACCATTTTCTCTGCCGTTTCACCAGTTGCGTCAGAGAGCAAATAAATAGCTTGGGTAGTAGACATCACAAATCCTCATGAAAATGCCAATGAATTCTAGCAGATTCTAATGAAAAATCAAGCACCAAAGAATGCAGCTTATTGGGCTTTATAAAGGTAAATCAGCAACTTCCAGACGACGAGAACTTACCATATGTTTTATTTTATAACACGTACAACATGTCTCTCATTAGCCTAGAGCCTATTATTTCAGAGCGTTCCTATCCAGGTCAAGAATTTCTATTGCAATAGCCCAAAAACTTCGTTAAACAACATCAATGACAAATAAATGGCTAGAAATACGCCTCACCTTACCGGACAACGCCGTTGACATCGCCTCTCAGGCGTTAATGGATCTTGGCTGCACCGGTGTGACCGCGGCAGAAAAAACTCTCGATACGTTTATCGTCCCTGCTCCAGAAGCCCTCACCAATGATCCGGTTCTAAAAGCGTACTTTCATTACCCTGACAACGTACAAATCCTTTGCTGCCAGATACAAGAAGCCCTTTCTTCCCTGGCAGGGATATACCCCGAGCTTGCAGACGTCACCCTGGATCACCGAGAACTGGCTGACCACGACTGGGAAAGCGATTGGAAACAGCACTTTCCGCCTTTCAAGGTAGGAAATCGTCTGGTTATTCATCCCTCTTGGATCGACTGGCAAGCGGAGGCAGATGAGGTCGTCCTCACCCTGGACCCAGGGCAGGCTTTTGGTACCGGCACTCACGCTACGACAAGTCTCTGCCTGGAAGCTCTCGTTGAGCATTTTGAAAGTAGCTTGCCACCACAGAAGATCCTCGATGTCGGCACAGGTTCAGGAATTCTGGCCATGGCAGGTGCAGCTTTAGGCTCAAAAGAGGTTATCGCATGCGACATCGACAGTGACGCCTGCAAAGTTGCAACCGAGAATGTTGAGCAGAACGAACTCAGCAAATCAGTCACAATTACCGACAAACCTCTCGATAAAATTTCGGGGCAATTCGACCTGGTTCTGGCAAACATTCTGGCGGGGGAGAATATTCGCCTGGCAGAACTTTTGGTAGAGCGCCTCGCACCTCAAGGGCGGTTGGCTCTCTCTGGAATTCTCATCGAGCAGGAGGAGGAAGTCATTGAAGGTTTTTCTGGCTTCCCGCTTAAACAACTCTCAACATCACACAAGGACGAGTGGACCTGCATCGTCTACCAGCGCCTATGAGCACTCTAGCTCGCTTTTTCGTCCCTGCCGACAGTCTGCAAGAGGATCAAATCGTCATCACAGGTGAGCCTTACCATCATCTTCACAAAGTACTGCGTATCAAAGCGGGGACTAACATCCTCCTACTCAGCGGTAGCGGTCATTGCTGCGAAGTACAAATTGAACAACTTCATTCTGACCATGCAACCACACGAGTGATTCGAAAGTGGCAGGAAACAGACACAACGCTGTCGATCACCTTGCTCCAGGCCCTACCTAAAGGAGACAAATTCGACCTGGTATTACAAAAAGGCACAGAACTGGGCGTAAGTATTTTTCAACCGCTAGAAACAGAACATGCCATTCCGAACCTGAATTCAGCTCGGCGGAGTAAGCGAGAACAACGCTGGCACCGAATCGCCAGCGAAGCAGCCCGACAGAGCCAGCGAGTCTTCCTGCCTGAGGTGAAATCTCTGCAAAAACTGACAACGATCATTGAGGAACCAAGCAACGACCTCAAACTGGTCTTGTGGGAAGCCGGGTCAGTGGCCTTGGCAGAGGCCTTACCTAAAAAGCCTCCCACAGGAGTTCGCATCCTCATTGGTCCGGAAGGTGGATTTTCCAGTACAGAAATAAAAAAAATAACGGCAGCAGGCTTTAAACCAGTACATCTTGGCCCACGAATTCTACGTACCGAAACTGCAGGCTTGGCAGCAACCCCCATTTTGCAGTATCTTTACGGTGACTGGCAACAGGCTCCAGCCGGAAGCAATCAAAATCAGCACAAGGAGAACCCATGAAGTGTCCAAAATGCGGGTATCACAGCTTTGACCATCTCGACAGTTGCAAGAAATGCAACCATGACCTAGCTGAGCATAAGGCAAAATTCAGTTTAAGCGGCTTCTTTTCCCCCGGGAAAGTAGAAACCGTTACTGAGCCGGAGCCTGTCGTTGACGACAGTGCTGAAGAGATTGAAGAATCTAATGACGGCTCTGTCGACTTCGGCTTCGACTTTCTAGAAGAAGGAGACCAGGTCGGAGGCTCAACAGCAGACATCCCACTTGGTAATGACGGTCAGGATGTTAACATTGACCAGCCCTTCGGTGCCGACAGCGAGACGATCCCTGCGGACACCCTCGAATCTGATGACGATGACGACAAGCCGGGAAAAGGTCCTGAATTCGCGTTTTAATCGTTAAAAAAACAACTTGAACAAAACAGCCTCGCCTCTTTCAACATGAAAGAAGCGAGGCTGTTTTACGTTAGACTCACACCATAAAGCTCACCCCATGCGCAACCGGATAAAGCTCTGCAGGTCTGGACACCTCATATATTCGTTATGCTCGCGTTCAAAACCAATCGTAGAATGTGGCTTTGGGCCATAATCATGTCCTGGGAAAACCTGAGTTTCAAGGGGATATGCCGCCAGACGCAAGATACTTTTGTAAAGTGCCTCCGGGTCACTACCGGGAAAATCGGCACGACCACAACGGGTCACAAAAAGAGTGTCGCCAGTAATCAATGCACCCGGCGGATTAAACACCATCCCTCCGGGGGTGTGACCGGGTGTATGCAAGACATCAACGGTGAGAGAACCAATTTGCAACCGACTCCCATCACCTAAAGGGATTTCTGCACCAGGAACATCAATCGGATTGGCAGCAAGCTTCGCCCCCGTCTCTCTGAGGACCTCACCATTGCCAGCGACATGATCGCCATGCCCATGCGTATTTGCCAATATGTCCAACGTCAGTTCTCGTTCGCGAACAACGCTCAACAAGCTTTCAGGTGAGATTCCAGGATCGACACCGAGAGCCTTACCACTTTGCGAACAAATGATGAGGTAAGAGAAATTATCAGAGCCGGCAACCGGGATCTGAATGATTTCCGGAATTACTTCAACCACTCTTCCCCCGCATATGGCGTATTGCCGACCTTACAGACTTCGCCATCAATAATTTTAAATTGATCACCAGTTTTCTTCACGTGCCACTCATCGCCTTCTTCGGGAGGAAGAGGAAACTCACGACTGCCAAGGTAAACATCTTCGTTATCTAGGATGGCCCACCAGTCGAGAGCTCCGTTTTGCCAGATACGCGTTTTCAGATCAAACGCCATAAATTATCTCCTTCGTCGGTTAAAAAATTACAAACCATCTAAATACAAATGGTTTTCCCATTATGGCCTTGCGATCTTTCTGTGGCAACCCCTGAAAGGATGAAAACTGTCATCACAGAGGACCAAAAACAATTCAGACCGCTAATCATTAAGAGGATCCTCCCCTGTCTGCCAGGACGGCAGCACTCGATCACTCAACTGGAAATCCGGACCATCATGTTCAGTATAGACAATATAGATATGCTCCTGCGGCAGACCCCATGAAGCGGTGATCTCCGCCATAATAGCAAGAGCCAGCTTACGTTTCTGGTCAGCTGTCCGTCCAAGCCTTATGTCTGCATTAAGAAAGGCAATCTGGCCATCATCACCAGCACGACCAAAAACCAGATCTTCCGGATGGTAACATCGAAAAGTGATGCCGATATGATCCGTACCAGTACTCATAATCTTCGAGAAGTGACCACGAACAGCATCAGCAAAAGCAGATTTTTCTTCACGAACAGGGGTCAAGTTAAGTTCAAACTGCAAATGTGGCATAGACTCCTCCGTCAAAGGTTAAATTATAAGTAAGATTAGCAGAGAAGAAGAGATCGGCAATGGAAGGTTGTGGAGGAAAACCTTTCCCCCTATAATGAATCTTTAAACGTCTCCATTCTTTTATGAGGGTAGCTATGAAATTCGTTAAAATGCACGGTGCTGGCAACGACTACGTCTATGTTGACTGCTTCAGGCAAACCATAGAAGACCCAGAAAGCTTCGCAAGAGAGATTAGCGATCGAAATTTTGGCGTCGGTGGCGATGGTTTGATTCTGATCGAACCTTCAAAAAAAGCTGATGTGAAAATGCGTATGTACAATGCTGACGGCAGCGAAGCCGAGATGTGTGGCAACGGCGTCCGCTGTGTCGCCAAATATGCCTTTGATCATGGCCTGGTTGATCGCACCGAAATTTCCATCGAAACGGGAGCAGGGGTTCTGCCGCTGACAATGTATCCCAACGAGCACGAGCACATCGACAAAGTTCGGGTGAATATGGGGCCACCACGGCTATCACGGGGCGATTTGCCAATGCTTGGCCCGGCGCAGGAACAGATCATCAACATGGAGTTGGAGATCCTTGACCGCACCTTTGAAATCACCTGTGTCTCTATGGGCAACCCTCACTGTGTCATCTATGTTGACGATGTCATTAATTTCCCCGTAAAACGTTACGGCTACGCAATTGAGAATCATGACCTTTTTCCGCGACGAATCAATGTCGAATTTGTTGAGATTATTTCTCCAAACGAAGTCCGTCAACGCACCTGGGAACGAGGGGCGGGTGAAACTCTCGCCTGCGGAACCGGCTCATCGGCCGTCACAGTGGCAGGAGTCTTGACTGGTCGAACCAAAGGGAGCCTGCTTAATCACCTCACCGGTGGCGACCTGGAAATGGAATGGGACGGTAAAGGCGATGTCTTTATGACCGGCCCGGCAGTAGAAGTCTTTAGCGGCGAATACATCCCCAAGTAAGAAAGGCAATTCACCACCTAGGCCAAAGAGAAGCCAAAGCACACTTTCGAAAGGTCTTCGGTGGTAGAAACAAATATGGACGTTCTGTTATTTGATCTCGACAACACTCTTTACCCTGCAGAGAAGCAACTCTTCAATCTCATCGATGTGCGCATTAACCGTTACATGACTGAGATCGTTGGTATTCCTGCACCTCAGGTTGACGCTCTACGACGTGAATACTGGCGCCTTTATGGTGTCACTCTACAAGGTTTGATCCGGCACCACGCGGTTGACCCGGAAGATTACCTCCACTATGTTCACGATATTGACGTGACCTCACGACTCACTCCCGATCTGCCCCTGCGTGAAGTTTTAAACAAGCTACCGCAACGAAAAGCGGTCTTCACAAATGGGTCTGTCTGCCACGCAGATCGAGTTCTTTCTGCCTTGGGTATTGAAGACATGTTCGAGAAAATCTACGATATTCGAGTCGCCGCCTACCAACCCAAACCATATCCGGAGCCTTACCATGCTGTCCTTGAAGAGATGGACGCAAGGGCTGATCAATGCATTATGATCGAAGACTCGCGTGACAATCTGCAGACCGCCAAGAATCTCGGTATGGGTACGATTTTAGTTGGGGACGGACAAAAGCCAGACTTCGTTGATGTCCATCTAAACAATGCCCGGCAGGTTGATTCCGGCTTGAGCTTCTGGGAAAAAGCCTCATGACCCACTTACTCGGCGCACACGTCTCCGTTGCCGGTGGCCTGAAAAACGCTTTTGAACGCGGTCTGGACAGTCACTGTTCAGCGCTACAGATATTTACCAAAAACGCCAACAGATGGCAGGCTAAACCCATTTCCGACCAAGAAGCTTCAGCCTTTCGACTCGCTTGGGAAGAAAGTGGTATCGGACCGGTCATTGCCCACGATGCCTACCTGATCAATCTGGCTTCACCAAAAGACGACGTCTGGGAGAAATCGAAAGCCGCATTGCTCGATGAGCTAATGCGCTGTGCACAGCTCGGCGTACAGGGCCTGGTGATGCATCCTGGCGCCCATCTGGGCACCGGTGTACAAGCGGGAATTGAACGCATCAGAGAGGCCTTTCACGATCTGCTGCCAAAGGCTCCAAGCGAGGTCCGTATCTTGCTGGAAAACACTGCAGGCCAGGGCAGTTACCTCGGTGGCGACTTTGCCCATCTGGGAGCACTCATGGACGGTTTTGACGAAAACCGTTTCGGCGTTTGCCTTGACACCTGCCACGCCCACTCTGCAGGCTATGACCTCTCCAGCGCCGAAGGCTACACTCACGCCATGAATGAATTCGAAAAACTTGTCGGACTCGACCAGATCAAGGCGTTTCATCTCAACGATAGCCTGAAACCATGTGGCAGCAAAGTAGACCGCCACGCCCATATTGGACAGGGCACCATCGGCCGAACTGGCTTTGCCTGTTTAATGCAGGACCCACGATTCACAGAAGTCCCCATGGTTCTGGAAACACCCAAAGGGGATAATGACGACATGGATCGCGTAAACTTGGCACTGTTGCGGGAACTCGCCGGGGAACTGTCTTGAGGGCTGTCGTCCAGAGGGTCAAAGAAGCATCTGTCGTCGTTGACAGCAAAACTGTCGGAGAGATAAGCCAGGGACTGATGGTGCTTCTCGGCGTCGCACAAGGAGACACGTCTCAGGACACAGTCTACCTTGCTGAGAAAACCGCCGGCCTGAGAATTTTTGAAGACAGCGAAGGCAAGATGAACCGATCCGTCGAAGATATCAACGGCAGTATTCTGGTCGTCTCTCAATTCACCTTACTCGGTGACTGCCGAAAAGGAAGACGTCCTGGGTTTAGCGCTGCAGCTCAACCCGAACTAGCAGATCAACTTTACGAAGAGTATGTTGACGCACTGCGTAACCGAGGCGTGCACGTTGCCACCGGAGTATTCAGAGCCGACATGCAGGTCGCTCTTGTTAATGATGGCCCAGTAACCATGCTGCTCGACAGCCGAAAGCAATTCTGATGCAAAGACATGATGAAGAAATCCGTTCCGAAGGTCGTGGTCGTACCGCAAAAAAACGTGAAGCCAAAGCCGTTGAAGAATTGGCACAACGACTGACTGAAATCACCGACTCAGCACTCTCCAAACTTCCGAAGAGCCCTGAGCTAACAAAAGAGATCGAACTGGCCAGAAACACCCGAGGTCATAGCTCACGGAAACGTCAAATCAAACATTTAGCGGGCGTGTTGCGAAGCAACGAAGAGCAACGCGAAGAGATCCTGACGGCCCTCGATGGGCACTCCGTCAGTCAGCGCCAGGAAAATCTCGTTTTCCACCATCTGGAAGAACTTCGTGATCGCCTCTGCGCAACAGACACCTTTGAGGCCGCATTAACAGAAGTTCGCACCACCTACCCACACATTGACGATAGCAAACTTGCAAGGTTGGCCGGCTCGTTTCATGAGTACAATGACAAAAAAGCCGCCCGAGAAATTTTCCGACGGTTGCGTAAAGCAGCTGAAGAAGGGTAAGCCTTGGGTTTTCTTTTCAAAGCTTAAGATTTGAACGCAAAGAGGCCCGACATATGAATGTCGGGCCTCTTTAATTGTTGTGGGGAAAAAGTCTCTTACAGAGCCTTTTTCAACAACCCTTCCAACTGATTCTTCGGTACGGCACCCACGACCTGATCAAAGACCTTGCCATCTTTGAATAGAATCAGAGTAGGAATACCGCGCACGCCAAACTGACCAGGAGTTGCAGGATTTTCATCAACATTCACCTTGCAGATTTTAACCTGACCGTCAAACTCTTCCGCCAATTGATCGACAAGCGGGCTGATTGCTTTGCACGGTGCACACCAGGAAGCCCAAAAATCGACGAGAACAGGAACAGATGACTGGGTAACTTCACTCTCAAAAGAATCATCCGTTACCTGAACGACTTTATCACTAGACATAAGATTTTCTCCTTATTGATTGGATCTCTAAAACATTCAATTTTCATAATAATCGTCTTGAGCAAAAAATCAAGAGATTATCCATTCTGGTGCCCTGAAAATCCTCAACTCTTGACACTTCTCATTCTGCCACCTAAGATGACCGCAATTCACTCTAACGAGGCACGCATGACTCAGGATAAAATCAGCGCAGCGGTCGCACAACAGAAGGTTCTGCTTGACCCTTTTTTACTTAACCAAAAAGATCTGTTAAGCAATCTGGCGGAGCATCTGGTGGATACCTTTCATCAGAGTGGCCGGCTTTTTCTGATTGGCAGCGGCCCCTTCGGAGCCATCGCGGGAGTCATCGGCCAAACTTTTTTGCATCGGCAGACCTTGGAACGACCGGCTCTTCCAGCTATTTCCTTGAGCAATGATGTTGGTTTGGCGACATTTTTATCTGGTGATGAGCAAGGTAGCCAACTCTTCAGTCGCCAACTGCGGGCGCTGGCCACCGACCAGGACACAGTACTTGTTCTCGCGGGCACCAACTTGAGCACTGCTGACCGTGAAGCGCTCAAAACCGCCCAGCAGATTGGCTGCCGCACTATTTTGATCGCCAGTGAACAGGCAGAAATCGCTGATTTTTTACCGGACACCAGCCTCGCCATTCCCAGTGACGTCCTGCCGCGTCTACTCGAAAGCACTCTCTTCATAGGCAATCTTCTCTGCACCCTGGTTGAGGGCGAGCTCTTCGGCATCTAACCCTTCGCAAACGACTCTCACATCATTTTTGTTTTTGCAAAGTCAAAGAAATCAGAATTATTTGCCTTACATCGACAAGGAATTGACAGACAAACCCCAAAAAACGTATTCTTATAGGGTTTTGATATGTCATCAAAAGTGGGCCAGACAAAGTGTCTCGTCCTAAGGATCATTCAGCTGAAATTAACTGCTAGCTGACCGCCGTTTACGACAAAGCTTTTTATCGTAAAACTCAGGGCCGGTATTCGAGACGTTTCATCATGACTGCAAACTTGCTGCTCTTCAAAATCACCTTATTGGCCTACTTTGTAGCCACTATCTGCTATCTGATCGGTGTGATCTCACGCAAGGACGGTTTTCGACAGAAGGCCGTCTGGATTCTGATCGGCGGCTTCGTTCTGCATTGTGTCACCATCGGTGTCCGTTGGGCTTCAACCGGTTCAACACCGGTTGCGAGTCTTCACGAATCACTGTCCTTTTTCGCCTGGGCGTTGGTTGGCACCTACCTACTCTTCTATCTGCGCTATCGCACCGTCATGCTTGGAGCCTTTATCACTCCGCTGGCGCTGGTCATGATGATCATCGGCACAACAGAATCTGCGCAAGCACCCTCGCTTAACCCAATGCTCGATAGCTGGTGGTTCCCTGTACACGTTACCCTGGCCTTTCTTGGTCATGCAGTCTTTGCAATTGCGGCTGCAGCCGGCATCATGTATCTGCTGCAGGAACGCATGCTGAAAAGCAAAAAATTCTCAGGTCTCTTTTACCGTCTGCCGTCCCTCGACACGCTCGACAGCATGAACTACAAGTGCCTGACCTTTGGCTTCCCGCTGATGACCATGGGCATTATTTCTGGCGCCATCTGGGCCAACTCGGCCTGGGGCGGCTACTGGCGCTGGGACCCCAAGGAAACCTGGGCACTTATTACCTGGTTCATTTATGCCGCTCTCCTGCATGGTCGACTCACCATCGGCTGGCGTGGCCGCCGGGCAGCGATTGTTGCCATCATCGGCTTCGGCTTACTGCTCTTCACATTCTTTGGCGTCAACCTGTTCCTCTCCGGGGAACACAGCTTCCGTAACTTTACGGGGCAATAGAGAAAGACGGAGAGGAATACGCCATGCATATTGTCATAGTCGGGCTGAGCCACAAAACAGCACCGGTAGAAATTCGAGAAAAACTCGCCTTTGCTCCAACCGCTATGGAGCGACCGCTGCAACAAATGCTCAAGCTACCAACGATCGCCGAAGGGCTGATTGTTTCAACCTGCAACAGAGTTGAGCTTTGCGCCGTCACAAAAGAACCGGACGCAGCTACCGCAGCACTGAAACGCTTTCTGGCCGAATATCACGAAATATCTCCTGAGGAGATCAGCGAAAGTCTTTTCTATTATCAGGGTGAGGAGGCGATTCGTCATCTCTTCCGCGTTTCTTCAAGCCTCGACTCAATGGTTCTGGGCGAGCCACAAATTCTTGGCCAGATCAAAACAGCCTACGGGTACGCTGCCGAATTCAAAACCGCCGGGTTGATTCTCAATCGTTTCCTGCATAAAGCTTTCTCAGTGGCCAAACGCGTTCGTACAGAAACAGCCATTGCCAGCAATGCCGTTTCAGTCTCCTTCGCCGCCGTAGAACTGGCCCGCAAAATCTTTGACCGCCTCGACAACAAGGGCGTCATGATCATCGGTGCCGGTGAGATGTGTGAGTTGGCTGCACGACACTTTGTTAACAACGGTATTTCTAAAGTGCTGGTCACCAACCGGACCTTCGAAAGAGCAGAGACGCTAGCAACAGAATTTAATGGCAAAGCAGTGCCTTTCGACAGTTTTATAGACCACCTGGCCGAAGTCGATATCGTGATGACTTCAACTGGGGCGCCAAATTTCATCCTCGGCAAGCGTCAGATGGAAGAAGTTCTCAAACGGCGCAAAAACAAACCGATGTTCCTGATTGATATTGCGGTGCCTCGTGACATAGACCCCAAGGTCAACAGTCTTGACAATACATACCTCTACGATGTCGACGATCTCCAGGGAGTCGTTCAGGCCAACCTCAAAGAGCGCAAGAAAGAGGCCAGTAAAGCCGAAGCCATCGTCGAACAGGAGATTGGTCAGTTCCATCAGTGGCTTGGCAATCTTGAAGTTAAGCCCACGGTTGTGGCTCTGCGCCGCAAGTTCGAAGACATTCGCAAGCAGGAGTTGGAAAAGACTTTCGGCAATCTCAAGGATCTTTCCTCCAAGCAACGCAAAAGCATCGAGGCGATGACAGGTGCAATCATTAACAAGGTATTGCACCAGCCAACAGCAGTTCTAAAAAATTCTCAGAATGATGTGAGCGGAGAAGACTACGTCGATGCAGTCAGAACTCTCTTCGACCTACCCGCTCCAGTAAATGACGATAAAGAAATTAAACCTCTGGATGATTCAGATCAGGAATAAAGGAGTTTCTTAAGATGGCTAAACAACAAATGCGTATTGGCACCCGCGCCAGTGCACTGGCACTATGGCAAGCAGAATGGGTTAAATCCGAACTTGAAAAGCGTTATCCGGAGATGGAGGTCACCCTGACCAAGATCAAGACCCAGGGCGACAAAATCCTTGATGTACCCCTGGCCATGGTCGGCGGCAAAGGTCTCTTCGTCAAAGAGATTGAAGAAGCTATGCTGCGTGGTGAAATCGATATTGCCGTACATTCGATGAAGGACGTGCCGACGATCTTCCCTGAAGGTTTGTCCTTGCGCTGCATCACCGAGCGCGAAGACTGTCGCGACATTGTCATCTTGCGCCCCGGTGTAAAAACCTGGAAAGATCTTCCTCAGGGAGCGCGAATCGGAACCAGCGCTTTGCGGCGCAAAGCGCAACTTCTTCACATCAGGCCTGACCTGAAAATGGTCGATATCCGCGGTAACGTTCAGACCCGGATCAAAAAACTCACCGAAGAAGACCTTGATGCTATCATCCTTGCTGCAGCAGGCATGCATCGCCTCGGCTATACCAAGCAGATCGGGGAATACCTCTCGGTCGAGGTTTCTATTCCGGCCATAGGTCAAGGAGCTCTCGGCATTGAGAGTCGCATAGATGATGATGAGATTAATTCACTGATTGACTTCTTCAATCATCCGGAATCAGATTGGGCCGTTCGTGCCGAACGAGCATTCCTCAAACGCCTCGAGGGTGGCTGCCAGGTACCCATTGCCTGCCACGGTACCGTTGAAGGAGAGACTTTAACCTTGACCGGTTTCGTTTCCGATTGTGAAGGCGTGCAGTGCTTGAAGAAAACTATCTCCGGTTCTGTTCACGATGCTGAAAAGATGGGATCATCCCTCGGAGACGATCTGCTCCTGCAAGGCGCCGGAAAAATTCTTAATGAAGTCTACCAGCACGAGACGTTCAATGTTGACAAAGAGGACGTCTGAACAAAGATCAAATACGGGACATCGGGTATTGGTCACCCGTGCGGGTGACCAGGCAACAGCACTCTCGACGTCACTGAAAAAAATCGGGGTCGAGGCCGTTACGGTATCAACCATTGAGATCATTCCGCCCCCCTCTTTCGACGCACTTGATCAGGCCATTTCTGACCTCAATCAGTTTGACTTCCTGATCTTGACCTCGGTCAATGCTGTCAAATATTTCTTTGAACGGCTGTCGCCGCAAAAGCTCTCAGCTCTCGCTTTATCCGACCTGAAGATTGTTGCTGTTGGTCCAAAAAGTGCTGAAGCTCTCGCCGAACGTGGCATTTCTGTTGACCTGATTCCAAAAGACTACCGTGCCGAGGGTATTGTTTCATTACTGAAGTCACAAGTATCAGGCAAGCGAATACTCTACCCAAAAGCGGCATTGGCTCGTGATCTGATCATCAATGAATTGACGAACGCTGGCGCAGACGTGATTGCACCAATCACTTACAGCAGCGCTCCACCCGCCGACGCCGCTCAAAAACTACAGGCTGCTATCAGTGAAGGGCTCGACCTGCTGACCTTTACCGCATCATCTACAGTGCAGAACTTTGTCGATCTTCTCGACGATGCTCAGAGAGCTCAAGCCAGAAACATTCCGGTTGCATCGATAGGCCCTTTAACCACTGCAACCGCTAAAAAACTTGGTTTCAATGTCGTTGTGGAGCCTATGGATTCAACCCTCGACGACATGACCAAAGAGATCAAAAACTATTTCAAGAAGCTGTAACTTTTCTTTCCACTGGCCTTAGTAAACCGGAGGTTTTCCATGTTTTTTCCAGAATTTCGCGCCCGTCGCCTACGCCGTAATGACACCATGCGTCGCATGGTTCGTGAGACCTTTCTTCGTCCAGACGACTTGATCTATCCCATGTTTTCTGCTTTCGGCAAAGACATCAAGAAAGAGATCGTCTCTATGCCGGGCATCTACCAGCAATCGATTGAGCATATTGTAGCTGAGGCAAAAGAGGTTTTCGAACTTGGTATTCCCGCGGTCATTCTCTTCGGTATCCCGGAAGAAAAGGACGCTCTCGGTCAGGATGCTTATTCTGACACCGGCATCATTCAAGAAACAATTCGCGCCATCAAAGCGGAAGTTCCTGAGCTTCTGGTCATTACCGATGTCTGTATGTGCGAATACACAGACCATGGTCATTGTGGGGTAATCAAGGATGGTGACGTTGACAATGATGAAACACTCAAGCTTCTTGCCGCAGAGGCCCTTTCTCATGCCCGCGCAGGCGCCGACATCGTAGCACCTTCGGATATGATGGATGGTCGCGTCGCTGCGATCCGCGAAATTCTCGACGCCAATGATTTCACCCACATCCCGGTGATGAGCTATGCCGTCAAATATTCCAGTGCTTACTACGGGCCCTTCCGTGAAGCAGCAGAATCAACGCCACAGTTTGGAGACCGTCGCAGCTACCAGATGGACCCAGCCAATCGCATCGAGGCTTTCCGCGAAGCAGAACTCGACATTCAGGAATGTGCCGATTTCCTCATGGTTAAACCAGCACTTGCTTACCTCGACATCTTGCGTGACCTCAAAGAACGCTATAATCTCCCACTCGTGGCCTATAATGTCTCCGGTGAATACTCAATGATCAAGGCCGCAGCAGAGAAGGATTGGATCGACGGCGACCGTGTCATGATGGAAACCCTGGTCGGCATGAAGCGCGCTGGTGCGGATTTGATTATCACCTACCATGCTAAAGAAGCAGCAAAACTACTCAAATAGGAATCGCGAAGTGCGAGGCGAGTGGCGAAAAAGGGTTTTATACTCTTTCTCGCCTCGCATCTCTCACCGCGCACCTCACCTCTATGACTGAATACCTTTGCAACACTCTCAACAACGGCTTGCGTGTCATCAGTGTACCAATGCCTCATCACCACAGCACCGAAGTGATGATTTACATCGGCGTTGGCAGCCGCAACGAAACTGTTCGCACGGCAGGAGCCTCACATTTCCTCGAGCATATGCTGTTCAAAGGCACGCAGGATTTTCCCACAGGATTAGCCCTTGAACGAGCCTTTGAGGCGGTTGGCGGTTCCGCCAACGCGGCAACAGACAGCGAAACGACCTGCTTTCATTCACGCGTCCATCCTGACCATTTTTCAGAAGGGATCGCTCTTTTCGCCTCAATGATGCAGCGTCCACTCTTCAATGACATTGAAATGGAGCGCAGGGTGATCCTCGAAGAAGCGATGGGTGATCTTAACGAAAGTGGTCGACAGATCAATTCTGACAATATTGTGGCAACGTTGCTCTTTCCAAGCCACCCTCTGGGACTACCAACAGTCGGCAACCGCCCTTCAATTGAACGTCTAACGTTAAAGCAACTGAAGCAGCACCACGCCACTTACTACACGCCGCAAAATGCAGTCCTTGCTGTCGCTGGACCGGTTGACCACAAGCAGGTCCTGCAGGCCGCTGAGAAACATTTCAGCCTCTGGCAGGGTGGAACCGTACCGTCAGCAAAACCATGGACGGATTTCACTACAAAAGATAAATCTTTACGCTGGGTGCGAGACGCTGGATCGCAAGTCAGTCTGCAACTCGCTTTTCTGCTGCCAGGACGCGGCAGTGAGCATGCCGTTAATCTACGTGCTTTAAGACGCTTGCTCGGCTGGGGAGGGATGAGCCGCCTGATGCTGCGTTTGCGAGAAGAACTGGGGCTTACATACGCGGTTGACGCAGCGCTTGCTCTCTATGCCGACGCTGGAACTCTGGCGATCGATCTTGCTGTGACAGCCGAGCATCTCGGCGAAGCCACCAAAGCGATTCTCGACATTTTCACTGAACTGCACACCAATGAAGTCGGTAGCGACGAGTTGGAACATATTCTCAATTGCTACCGCTGTGATCTCGATTATTCACGCGATCAGGTCGATGAAATGGCTCTACGTTATTCCTGGGGTGAACTGACCGGTAGCCACCGCACCATTGCTAATGACCTCGCTGGAATCGAAACGGTGACAGCGACAGGCCTGCGTCAAACAGTTAAAGAGCTCTTTACTCCCGGCAACTTACGCGGTGCCATTGTGGGACCCTATCGCACTAAAGATCGTAAAGACGTTGAAAAAGTTATTTCTGAATGGACACCCTGATCTGGATTTTTTGTAGCGGCCTTTTCTTACTTTCTTGATGAGAAGGTTATGGTCACTCGGACGTTATCCAGGTGACCCTTTTAATTTTCATTTACTTCTTGACATATCTGACCAAAACAGTAAGACATAAACCAAAGAACAAAGTTCTTCATTTTTTCCTCCTAAAAGAAAAACCTGAATGTAGCCCCATAGCTCCCTCCTGGCTATGGGGCTTTTTTGCGATAATAACCACTACAAGAGTCTTGACGCGCCGTATGAAGTCTATCCAAACGGGTCAGATAAAATAGGTTCCTTGCATCTCAATACAAGGCTTTATAGAGTGTTAGTAACCCCATAATTGTTGTTAAAACACCCAGGAAAATTTTAAAGATATCCTCTCTTGCCTTACTTATTACAAAAACAGAACACGGCACAGAGAGCAAAGCTCCAGCGCACATAGGAATGAATATTTGTAAATTGATAAAGCCCCCCTTACCAAGGAAGAGGATAACGGCTAGCAAGCAGGTAAATCCTTCTGCAAAGGAAGTGATGCCAACGGCAGCTTTACTTTGAACTCCACTCAATATCTGACCGCTTGTCACCAAGGGACCATACCCCCCTCCACTTACAGCTTTATTAAACGAAGCAATGCTCGACAATACAGCCATTTTCCACTTTTTATACTTGATTACGCGACCTGACATCAGAATGACAAACAGTCCGGAGGTAAGGATAACGCAACCAATCGCGACCTTGAGGACCTCCTTGGGGATATTGATGGCGAGAAACACTCCTGCTGTGACCCCAACGAGACTCCCGACAACCAGAATACCGGCTGAGACCAGGTCTTTTCCCCGGTATCCCAATTCTACATTTTTGATTTCATTATGAAAAAAAGAGGCTGAGAAACCACTTAATAGTTCTGAGAACAGAATGGTGGGAACAATATCCTCAGGTTGATATCCAAGCATGATGAGAGAGGGAGTAAGTATCGTGCCATAGCCCATACCAAGGCCACTGTCAATCAGTTCACAGGCGAAACAAAGCCCAAACAAAAGTAGAGCATCACTCGTTTCAAAGCCACCCTGAAAGCTGGTTGCCACAGAGAATAGAACAACAATCAAACCAATCCAAAATATGCTTTTCTTCCGATAAGTCATATTGTAAGCAATCACAAGCTGCCCCCCAACGAACCAGGTATGTGACAATATATCATATGTCTATCAGAGCAAAAATCAAGCCTGTTGCTGTAAAAGAGATGAGTGGTAGACTCTGGTTAGAGGTTACTCATGATTCAATCAGACCTTCCCAGATATATTTTGGAAAATCACGTCCTCAACGACCTGCTGGCCACCATCAATAAAGGTCTAACGATCGTTCCAAAGACCGGCTCAGATGGTATCCACCGTCTTCAGAAAAAAGAAGAGGGGCCCTTTCCAAAGAGATCATTACAGGCGTTTATCCCTGCTAAAAAAGTGCTTATCCCCGACAGAGAAGCTGTTTGGTCCTACAAGTCCGGACGGTTCAATCACGTAGAAGGCTCTCAGCAATTTACTGTAATAGGCCTCCCTCTCTGCGATCTTCAGGCAATCTGGTATCTCGATCAGGTCTTCATTTCTGATGAGCATTATCAAGGTAGGCGCGCGCAAACCCTTCTGGTCGGGATGCCATGTAAGCCAGACAGTGATTGTCGCTGCGAAAGACTATTAATGCCAGTTGCTGGCGATCTTTTTATAGACGAAAATCGTGTTTGGGCTCTCTCTCTCACTGGAGAGACCTTGTTGAAAAGCCTAGGTTGCTTTGAATCAGAGAAAGTGGCGCTACCATGGCCCAAGGAAACAGAAGAGAAGCGTCCGATGTTAACGGAAAAGCAATTCAATAAGCTTTCGCACTCTTCAATTTGGGAGAAAGAAGCAAAACGATGTCTTTCTTGTGGAGCCTGCTCAGCTGTCTGTCCAACCTGTTATTGTTTCGACATGCACGACACAGCAGCATTCGACGGTTCTGTCACCAGAAATCGCACGTGGGACAACTGTTTTTTTTCCGAGCACGGCAAGGTTGCCGGAGGACATGATTTCAGGTTTGGTCGAGCCAACCGGCTGAGATTTCGCATGGAACATAAGTTCTTCGGCTTTGGTGAGCTGCACAACCAAAACGCCTGCGTTGGTTGTGGTCGCTGCCGCAGAGCCTGCCCCGTGGATATCGACCTCGATAATATTGCCAAACAGCTTGTTGAGGAAGGTGGCTTATGAACGACCTTAAACCTGTCTCAGCAGTGCTTGAAAAAATTGTTCCGATGGTTTTAGACAACCACCTTTTCTCTTTCCGCCCAGAATCGAATCTCGAGCTTTCACCAGGTCAATTTATTGAAATCAGCATACCCGGTATCGGCAGCTTCCCAGTATCATCCTGTGAGTACGCGCGTAATGGCCTTATCAGCTCCTGTATTCGACGAACGGGTAGAGTGACAGAGGCCCTTTATCAGCTTGAGGTTGGAGATGTGGTTGGCCTTCGTGGTCCGTTCGGTAACGGTTTCGCTCTTGACCAGTTTGAGGGAAAGGAAGCCTTGTTGATTGCTGGAGGTCTTGGCATGGCTCCGTTGCGGGCTTTACTTTACGCCTTAATCAACAATCACAAACGCATGGAACGGATAATTCTACTTTATGGCTCTCGAAACCAAGAGACTTTGCTTTTCCGAGAGGAATTGATTGAACTGTCCAACCAGAAGCGCTTAGAGGTAAAGTTTTCGGTCGATTTCGCTGAGTTGGAACCTGATAATTATGGCCACGCTATCTGCAAAATTGGTTTAGTCAGCGAACTCTTGACCGATCTCGATTTTTCTCCCCAAAACACGGTTGCAGCACTATGCGGCCCGCCGGCACTTTATCGCTGTGTCCTTGAAGAGCTTGCCTTAATTGGAATCCCCCCCACAAAGATCTATGCAACACTTGAAAGGCGCATGCGATGTGGCATCGGCGAGTGTTGTCACTGTGTCGTAGGGGGACAATATATTTGTAAGGACGGACCAGTTTTCAGCCTTGCGCAGCTACGCAAGATGAAGGAGGCCATATGAAAATCAAGCCTCCCGTTACACTTTCATGGATCCGTTTTACTTCTTGTAGTGGATGCCAACTTACATTGGTTAATTGCGAAACGGCGTTGACTAAACTTTCTCACGTCGTTCAAATTTGCGACTTCCCTTTGGTCTCTTCCTCTGTGTGCACAGCTGAAAATATCGACATAGGCTTGGTGGAGGGTTCTATTACCACACCTGAAGAGGTAAACAACCTGCTGTCTTTTCGACGCAAGGTTTCTCATCTCGTAGCCGTTGGGGCGTGCGCTCTTACCGGCGGCATTAACTCATTGGATAAGGGTGATCGTCGTCATTCTTTGAACAATGTCTATGGCCGTCAAGTTTGTGAATGGGACAATTTTACTCCTCAACCGGTCCGTAACTTTGTCAAAGTCGACGGGGAGATCCAAGGCTGTCCTCCTGAGCGACACGAACTGTTAGGGGTTATTGCTGCGTTATTGCATGGCGGGCGGCCTGGCCAACAAATCATGCCTGTTTGCATGGAATGCCGTATCAATGAAACGCGGTGCCTGATGGAAGAGGATCACGCCCCCTGCCTGGGACTGATCACTCAAGCGGGATGCCATGCCAAATGTCCAGGCCTTGGAGTTCCTTGCGAAGGGTGCAGAGGGTTGGTGGCAGAGGCGAATCGAGAAGAGCTGTATCGGCTGTTTATAGCGACCGGTCTTTCAGATCATGACATACGAAACCGACTAGAACGTTTTGGAGACACTTTTTATGACCAAGTTGATTGTTGATCCATTAACACGCGTCGAAGGTCATGGTCGGGTTGAACTCTTACTCAAGGATGGACGACTGGCGGATGTGGCTGTGCGCATGCTCGAATCGCCGAGATTATTTGAATCTCTGGTTTTAGGTCGGAGCTATGCTGAAGTTCCGGATCTGATCTGTCGCATCTGTGCGATCTGCTCTGCAACTCACAAACTGACATCTCTTCAGGCTCTTGAAAGTGCCATGAAGATTAAAATTCCGCCCCTGGCAGAGACAGTAAGAGAGTTACTGCAACTCGGTGGGCATATTCAAAGTCATGCATTACACCTGTTCTGTTTGATTCTGCCAGATTTATTCGGAGCTCCGAATGTCATAGAATTGCTACAGCAGAAGAACCCCCTGGCACAAGCCGGTCTCGAGTTGAAGGCCTTTGCAAATCTTATCCAAAAAGTCAGTGGCGGCCGAGAAGTCCACCCTATCAATCCGGTTTTCGGTGGGGTTGCATTCCTTCCTGGGCAAGAGGATCTCGAAGCCTTGGCTGAAGAGCTGTTTCATTTGCAGAACAAATGGCCAGACGTTGCTGCAGGGTTTTTACATTCTAGTAATTATCCAGAAGCCAAACCGATTGTCGGTAAAGCTCTTGCAACAGGTTTGACCACAGGGTTTGCTCTCGTAGGAGATCAAATCTGGTGTGAAGGCGAACCAGAGAGACCTGCCACCGAATACGCTCAACTCATTAACGAACAATCACGGCCTGACTCTTGTGCGAAAGATGCTTCAGGTGAGTCAGGGCCGTTCCTCACAGGAGCTTTGGCAAGAGCCTGCCTTGCGGCCAATCGAGAGCAACCCATTGATCTCCCGGCGAAAGACCTTGGCATTCATGGGAACAATCTGGCTCAAATCAATGAAATCGGATGGGCCCTCAACAGAACCAGCCACTTGCTTGGGCTTTTATTGGGAGCAGACAGGTCAGAATCTTTGCGTGCTGACAAAGAGATCAAAACGCGAGGCGGCACGGGAACAGCTGTGATGGAGGCCCCGCGTGGGCTTTTGGTCCATCATTATGTTCTGGATGAATGGGGAACAATTGTTGCGGCTGACGTTGTCACTCCAACCGCAATTAATCAACGGGTCATGGCGGCGCAAATCATGGCAGACCTAGCCGACGTTGAAGATCATACGCTCTTGCGAGACGGGGCAGAACGAATTACAAGAGCCTATGACCCGTGTATCTCATGTGCGGTACATCTTATAAAGTGCCACTAGCCGAGCAAAAAACTACGGTCATTTGTCTGTAATGATAAAGCCCATATTACCGATCATGACTTTTTCGTTTTTGTCGCCCAACCATAAACGAACCGAACGCTCCCCAACCAGCTCGAACCTCATACTTTCGTCTTCAATCGTCGCAACCTTGTTGCCTGCTTCAGTGTAAACTTCAACAACTCGATGGGTTCCGATCGTATCTGCCTTCAAATCATAAGCCTTCTGTTGAGCACTCTCACAACCAACAAGAAGCAGAGCAACAGCTATCAAAAAAACGAGTAATAAGTTCTTCATTTTGTCCCTTTTTGATCTAGTGAAAAGTTAATTTAAAAAACACCTTGTCGAGACGTTTTTGAGGGTTTTGCCCAGTGACTCAGAAGTACAAAAGGCCTTCACAAGAAGTCCGACTTGCTCTTTTTTTCAACGTCTTTGAAACCGTCACCCAGACAAGGAGCAAGGAGAATATCCATTCTTATGCTTAGAAGTTTTTACAACCCTCCGCTCAAAACATTTCAAGCTTTACTTGTTCGGCTGAGAGCAGACCGTAACCAGAATTGATTAATAATCAATACCAGGCTGTGGCTCAATATCTTTTTGATAAGCGTGCTTGACCTCACACACCTCGCTGACGGTATCGGCCAATTCGATAACCTCGGGATGTGCATTACGCCCAGTCAACACCAAGTGCATTAACTCCGGTTTGAACTTAATCAAATCCAGAACCTGCTCCAGATCAACCAGTTTGAGTTTGAGTGCATTATTGATTTCATCAAGGATAATGATGTCGTAATCACCCGCAGTCATCTTCTCTTTAGCCAGAGCTATTGCGCTCTGAGCACTTGCACGATGCTCAGCATGCGTATATGTATTGCCCTGGATACCGCAAAACCCCATGCCAGTGGCGTGAAGCTCCACTAAACCTCTGAGAAACTTCACTCCGTCCCACTCTCCGGTATAAAGATCACCTTTCATAAACTGAATAACACAGACTCTCAGTCCATGCCCGCTGGCCCGTAGCACCATACCCATGGCACTGGTCGTTTTACCTTTGCCATTACCGGTGATCACAACGACCAGACCGTGAGGTTGCTTCGGCACAAGCTTGTCAATTTTGAGCGGTTTTGTTGATGGCGACATAAATATGGCCTCCTTAAGATTCAATTGATCCTTCCATGCATAATAACAAATCTTCATAGATTTGCTTTGCTTACGTCAGACTAAATCTTTCGGCGCAGAAGTCGCCTGATTCGGGTATACTGTTAAAATCATTGTACTTCATTCACATCACTAAACAATTTTGTAAAGGGAAACATGACTGACTTCTTCTTGCAATTTGACCCTGTCACACAGGCTTTTATCGCCACACTTTTCACCTGGGGCGTCACAGCCGCAGGCGCCTCTTTGGTTTTCTTTACCAAAGACTTGAACCCAAAGTTGATGGATTCACTGCTCGGTTTCGCAGCAGGAGTCATGATTGCTGCAAGCTTCTGGTCACTACTGGCACCGGGGATTGAGATGGCAGAGCAATTGGGTCATACCCCCTGGCTAACCGCAGCCATCGGATTTATGGGGGGTGGTATTTTTATGCGGCTGACAGACAAGTTCCTACCCCATCTCCATCCCGGGCTCAAAACAGAAGATAGTGAAGGAGTGAAAACTTCATGGCAACGCAGCACACTCCTGGTGCTTGCAATAACCATGCATAACATTCCTGAAGGCCTCGCCGTTGGTGTCGCTTTTGGTGCTGTTGCTGCGGGTTTGCCCTCTGCAACAATCGGTGGAGCCATTGCACTGGCCATCGGTATTGGCATTCAGAACTTCCCCGAAGGCACGGCTGTATCGATGCCCTTGCGTAGAGAGGGCATGTCCAAAAAGAAAAGTTTTTTTATGGGCCAGGCTTCCGGCATGGTAGAACCGGTCGCCGGTGTCCTCGGGGCACTCTTTGTTATCTACATGCAACCGATTCTGCCCTATGCACTCTGCTTTGCGGCCGGCGCTATGATTTTTGTCGTGGTGGAAGAACTCATCCCTGAATCGCAGAGAAATTACAAGAACATCGACCTGGTGACAATGGCAACAATGGTCGGCTTTTCGGTCATGATGATTCTCGATGTCTCTTTGGGATAAGTATTCAAGCTTGTCCCCCACAGAACATAAGTCCCTAAGATACAGGTCACAATGCTGCGATTAATGCTCCTTGGTCTTGCCGCTGGTATGTTCTTCAGCGCAACCTTCATTTTAAACAGATCAATAAGTCTTGAGGGCGGCCACTGGTACTGGTCAGCAGCGCTCAGGTACGGCTATATGATCTCTTTTTTGGGAGTGGGGATCGGTGTGTTTAAAGGCCGAGTATTTTTAAGGCGAATACTTGATGAATTTCTCAACAATTTGCTGTTCTGGATCGTAAGTGGATCAATTGGCTTTGGTGGATTTTACGCTCTGATCTGTTTTGCTGCGGATCACTCGCCTGGGTGGGTCGTCGCGACAACCTGGCAAATGACAATCATCGCATCACTATTTGTCCTGATGCTGTTCGGTAAAACATTTTCTAAAAAAATCTGGCTTTACTCTGCCATTGTTTTCACCGGAGTTTGTCTCGTCAACATAAGCCAGGTTGAAACAGCAAAAATCACGACACTACTCTTGGGTGCTTCGCCTGTCCTTTTAGCCGCATTCCTATACCCTCTCGGCAACCAACTCGTTTGGGAAGCAAAGCATGGCAGGAAAGGTCTCCCTGAACTAGACGTCACCCTTCTTGACAATGCCTTTGCCAAGGTCCTTCTGCTCTCTCTTGGCAGTGTTCCCTTCTGGATTTTACTCTTTCCGTTCACCGGTGCATCGAACCCTTCACAGGGTCAGTTTATCAACGTCGCACTGGTGGCTCTCTTCTCCGGAGTTATCGCGACGTCACTCTTTCTTTCTGCTCGTAACAACGCGGACAGCGCCAGCAAGTTAGCCGCGGTTGATGCAACCCAGTCAAGTGAAGTTATCTTTGCTCTTGCCGGCGAAGCCTTTTTCCTTCAGGCCAGCCTGCCGAACTCTTTAGGAGTCGTAGGTATGCTGATTGCCTGCACCGGATTGATTGCTTTTGTCCGGCACGAGCACAATTGAAACTTACTTGGAGTAAAGTTCGACAATCAACTTCTCATTGGCCGTACTGTCAATCTCATCCCTTTCAGGCAATCTATTGACTGTAACCGTTAACTCCTGCCGATCAACCTTGAGCCATTCCGCCGCTGTGAACCTGGGATTTTCCTGCAGGTATCGAGTCGCTAGAGCTTTCGAAGCAGGATGATCACGAACGGTCATATGATCACCAACCCTAACCCGGTAAGAAGCAATATCCACTCGTTTGCCGTTGATCTTAACGTGCCCATGGTTCACAAATTGCCTCGCCTGCACGAGCGTACAACCAAAGCCTGCACGAAACACCAAACAATCCAGTCGTGTTTCAAGGAGAACAAGCAGATTCTCTCCAGTTACGCCACGCATCTGTTGAGCTTTGCGAAATAGCCGGCGGAACTGCTTTTCAAGCAATCCATAAGTATTTCTCAACTTCTGCTTTTCCGTAAGCTGTTGTCCGTAATCGGAAACTTTACGTCGCATTTGATTGGGTCCATGTTGACCGGGACCGTGACTGCGCCGCTCAAGCAATCTGTCGTACTTTGGATTGCCAAATATATTAATTCCAAAACGCCGTACAAGCTTTCCTTTTGGTCCAGTAAACTTTGCCATATAACTGATTCCTCGTTGGTTTTTAAATAATGATGCATATCACTACAAAACATGACTATTTTTGTCAACTATTTTCAACAAAGAGCGATTTAAAAGAGATGATCAGGTTTTGACATGACTAAGAATGCAAAGAGTACACAATCAAGGCAATTAAGGATGGTGTCACCATATCTAAAATGATAATCTCTCTGTTCCTGTCAAACCACGACTGGCTGACATAATGTACTTGAGGAAAAGATGCAAACTTTCACACCCTACCTTGGATTTCTCGTTGTCAGCCTGATGATTGCGTTATCTCCTGGGCCTAGCTGGGCTTACACCATTTCGACAACTCTGAGTCATGGTCGAAAAGCCGGGATGATTGGCAATCTCGGCAACTCCACTGGGATACTCTGTCATGCAATAGCTGTAGCTATGGGCCTTGCCGCGCTACTCCAATACTCTTCAACGGCCTTTCATACCATCAAGTTTCTCGGCGTTGCCTATCTAATCTACCTGGCGATGAAAGCCTTTCGCGGTGGAGTAAGCCTTAAGGCTGCATCAGAGACTCCAAGCACGACTCACTGGAGAATCTATCGCAACGGTGCTTTCGTCAGTATTTTCAATCCTAAGATTTCTTTGTTAATGCTGGCCCTTCTACCTCAGTTCGTGGATCCAGCAGCAAACGACCCAGAGCTACACATTGCGGCCATGGGGACCATGCATGCCTTAACGGCAGGCATTGTTCATACTCATCTGATCTTTTTTTCCAGCAGCATTTCACGTCGGCTAAAAAAGTCTGGGAAAGTACAGAAAGCCTTGCGTTGGGCGACCGGGACGGTGTTTCTTGGCTTTGGTGTTCGACTGGCATTTGCAGACCAGCAGTAATTTAAACCTACTCTCTACAGCAGGATTCATCCTGCGAGATATTCGAAAGGCTCCTTGTGAAAAAACCGCAATCACTAAAACAATTCTTCATCCTATTAGGGCTCTGGTTCGTGACAATTTTGGCTGTCTTTGCCGGTTCAGCGCTCTACGATCATTATAAATCATCAGAGTACGATGACACGGCGCTGCCTTATATCAGTGAGGCTATCACTGAAATTTCCAAATGGGATGCAGCCACAACGAAAGCCTTAATGCCCATTTCAGTTGCTGAGAAGATCCCAGATGAAAAGTTCGTAACTGCGATGGACTGGTTCTCCCGGTTGGGCCCGCTGAAAAGTATCGACACTCCGAAGTTCGAAGATCTGCATGTCGGTAAGCAAGTAGATCTTGGCGAGCAAACGATTGTCGAGTACAACGTTGACGCCAAGTACACGAATGGTGACGCTACGATCAACCTTAAATTACTCGTCCAAGATGACGCTTTCGAAATCTACAGCTTCAACTTCAGCTCAGAAACACTGCTCGAAAAAGAATAACCTTTAAACGACGTCCGAAGTTGAAGGGGAACAGGCTCTTAAAAAGCCCTTTTTCTGACGACATGAAACCTATTATCCAACACTCAGTCCATTAGTTTTTCTAGAGGACTTGCTAACAACGGCAATTTCAGTTCATGAACAAAGACAGCTCCTCTGTAAAAACAAAAAAATTGTTTTTTGCCGGTTTGAGCTTCTTGTGCCTGCTTCTGGCTTTACCGGTCGGCCGTTTGTCTATTTACCTCTTTGCTCCAAATGAAGACTATCTCGGACCTGGAGGTCTGAAGGTCGCACTCCTTGGTATCATCCTCACCTTTACGGTAGGCTTGACCTCTTCCATCATCTCTTTACGCCGCCGCGAACAGCCTAAAGGGTTTCCGCTTCTGAGTCTGATAACCAATGCAACGCTGCTCATATGGATTCTTTTCAATCTTCCCGAACTTTGATGCTGTGATAACAGCATAAAATTCAACAGGTAAAGCACCACAAAAGGCTCAACATGAAAAAAATATTTATCATCAAAACAGGTTCAACCTTTCCTGAAACTGCTGCTGAGCATGGTGATTTTGAAGAGATGACCAAACACGGTCTCAACCTTGAAAAGATCGAAATTTCCACAATTAACGCTAGCGTCGGTGAAGCATTACCAAACCCTGAAGATTGTTGCGGCGTAATTATCACCGGCGCGCACTGTATGGTGACGGATAATTTGCTGTGGAGTCTGGCAATCGAAGCATGGATTCCATCCCTCATAAAAAGTGGGGTTCCATTACTTGGTATTTGCTACGGGCATCAACTCCTGGGCAGAGCAATGGGGGGCCTTGTTGACTTTCATCCGCAAGGGAAAGAGGTTGGCACTGTTGACCTAGAACTGACCGAAGCTGGCAGCAGAGACTTGCTTTTCAATAAATTACCGCAACAATTTCCGGCACACGCAACCCATGCTCAATCTGTCCTCACCCTCCCTCCTGGAGCCATTCTCCTCGCAAAAAACATGTTTGAGCCGCACCATGCCTTCCGTATAGGCCCGTGTGCCTGGGGAGTACAATTCCATCCTGAGTACAATGCTAAGGTCATGCGCGAGTATGTTGTCAAACAGACAGAGAGCCTGACTCAATCAGGACAAGAGGTGAACAGCTTATTGAATGATGTCCGTGAGACCCCTGAAGCAAATTCTCTTCTGAAAACTTTTGCACGTTTTGCAACCACGGGAGAAACTTTTTGACAACAGCAATCACAGGAGGATGCTTTTGTAAAACCATCCAATACCGTATTTATGCACCAATTGCCATGGCGGTCAATTGCCACTGTAACGCCTGTAAAAAAGCGAGCGGGGCAGCTTTTTCCAGCCTCGCTATCATCAGAGAAAAACGTTTCGAAATCGTCTCAGGATTGGATGATTTAACAAAGTTTCAACTCGGAGACTCCCTGACAAAACATTTTTGCCGTTATTGTGGGACACCTGTTTTCAACCTCAACGGGCGCTACCCTGGCCGTTGCATGGTCTCAATTGGTTCTCTGGACAACCCCTCAATTGTTTCTCCATCAGCGAACATTCACTGCGAAAACACACTCAACTGGGTCAGATTAGATAGTGAAACGAAGAATTTTGAAAAGGATTACAGATAAGGCTTCAGAATCGATTCAACTGCGGAGATCACGACTCATCACCCTCAGAATGCATACTTGCCAGCAATGCACGCTCTTTACGCAAAGCCTCGGAACTGTGAGACCAGAGATAGTAATTATCCAGACCCATAACGCTGATTCCAGCAAAAAAAACTGCCCAGAAGTTATCCTGCATCACTCCAGACAAATGATAGAACGTATAGAATGCTGTGAAAAAGGCAGCGTGCATTAATCCCATGAAAGGCTTAACTTTGCGGCTCATTCTAGCCAGAGTGCGAACAATTCCTGAAAAAGTGTAAACAACCAGAGCCAAACTGATCATCTCCGTAGGCGGGGGGGCACCAAGCATTCGTCGGGCGTTTTCACTAAGATCAGGGAGAAACGAAAAACCATCGAAGGCGGAAAAACTAACCAAGAGGAAGATAACCATCGCCCACAGCCCATTTCCGGAGGCTTTTTCTAGCCGTCGGATACGCGCATTAATTTTGAGTCGCAGTTCTTCGCGACCCGTTGCTTGCTGGACTTCAGGTTGTGGCTTTGCCTTATTCATTGTAGGCCCCTTCCGTCCTCTAAGACAGAATGTTAAAACGGAGTCAGTAACAAAAGGTTCGGCAAAGTCAAGGCTGTGCATCCGATGAGGAAGCACCGTTTTCTTTACTGTGAAGCTGATGTTCGAGCTCTCGCACACGGTTGACCATCTTCTGGAAGTCATTTGCCAACCTGGCGATATCTCCGCTGACCTCTGGGAATTCGTCGGTCAGAGTATCATTCCCTGAGCCTCCGGTAAAGTCAGCAAGTTGTTTAATCGGCAGGAACACTTGACTATAAAGAAGGGCACAAACAGCACCAACCGTAAGTATCAGAATCATCCCGCTAAACATGATCATACGGTTCTGTAACTGCCCGAGAGTTTGTTTGAGAGGATCTTGAGAAACACCAATATCAAGCGTTCCCAGTAAGCTTTGCCCTGGATCATGAAAATGACAGGCCGCATTGGAACATTCTGCTTCATTATAAAAAGGCGCAGTGATGGCCAATACATCGTTGCCATTCTGATTAGTAAATTGACGAGCCTTGGCCATAGTAGCAAGGCTGTGTTTAGGCTTCGAACCCGCATGACATTCATTACAGCCCGCGGCTGACTTGTCTATAAACTGATTAACTTCCTGAATATCACGAGAAAACATAATCAGGCCCTTCTTATTGAAGATCCGCACATGTTCAACCTGATTCTGTTCACCGATACTGCTGATAATGTTACTCAAGGTTTCACGATCATCGTGGAGCATTGCATAACGGGTGGATTTAATGATTGTATCTGACAAATCTGCGGCGTGCTGTATTTCACCCTTGATGAGGTCATCTTTAACGAAAGTATATAGAAGCACACAGCAAGCGATAACAAATCCGGTCACAGCGCAGGCAACCGGGACTATTGCGCGACTGTTAATACTTCTCAACATAACAACCTCCTGACCTGCACTTTTGCCGCGGGGCCGACTATCGACCCCGCGGCCATCATTTAATCAATTTTACGATACATGGCTCCAGCAGGTGCCACGGATGTTTTAATTGGTGCAGCTTTTGAAGCTTCTGCTGCAAGAGCTTCCTGAGGCTGCTCTTTCCATACAAAGAGAATCGGTAACCGATAAAGAATGAAGCGATACACAACGATGTAAATACAGAATATTGTCACAGCTATAATGACTTCAAAGATATGCGGAATCTCTTGATACAACTGCCAATTAAAAGTAATCAGAGCAGTATTCAAGCGGTTCAATACAATTCCAAAAACCGTAATAAAAGCACCAACTCTGGCCAGACCAACGAGCTTATGACGAATCGCATAGGCAAACAGGATAATGGGTAATACAACACCGACAGCCATCTCGAAAAGGAACCAGGCTCCCCATCCTGTGGCCAGATACCCCCATTCGTTGTCATGAGCAACACCAATTAACTTGATCGCAAGATAAGTGATCAAGGCCATGCTTGCTCCTTTGGCTAAACCAAGGGTGCAACGATCGAGATTTTCCATGAAATTCTCATCACATCGCCATGCCATAGTCTTCTTAACCACGGTGCTGACAACGATAACCATGCAGAGGCCTGCCGGAATCGACGAGCAGAAGAAATGAATCCACTGGAACGATGCCGAAAACCAGAGCGGGTGAACCTTTCCCGGCGCGTAGTTGAACAACGCCCCCAAAGCGCCCTGGTGCAGAGTTGAAAGAATAATGCCGGCAACAGTCAAGCCAATGGCTATTTTTCTGATGAAACGTTTACCACCCAACCATCCGATCCATTCGAAGAAAGAGACTGAGACCTCGGCGACTTGCACCGAAAGATATGTAGCAACATGCCAGGCCACCAAAAAGAGGACAGCGGCGGGCCCGAATGAAACAACCATTGGGTAAGGCAAGCGCCATGGCTGGCCAAGGTCAACCATCAAATAAACAACTGCAAAGAAATAGCCGAGCAGACCATTGAGCAAAGCCAATCGTTCAATCGGCTCAAAATCATGGCGCCCGAAAATTTCGACCGCGGTGCCAAGCATGAATCCAGAAGCAGAAAGCGGCACCATGGTAAAGAGACCAAACCCCAGAAAGAGTCCCCAAGGATAGTCATTGGAAGCATGAGTCACCACACTGAGACCAAAAAGGAAACGATAGGCAATCAGTGGCAGCCCGATAGCGAAGATAATTCCTAAAACCCAGTTAAAAGGATTACGCAGAGCCTGACCAAGGTATTGACCAGGAGTCAGTCCAAGCAGTAGCTTCCTTACCAAAGACCAAGACTGGTCGGTTTTTTCGTTGATATGTGAATCAACAGGTTTTGCACCCCATCCGAGCAGACTTTTCATTGTTCGCCTCCATCCTCGCCATGATTATTCTCGGCGTCATGATCGTGGTCACCGTGTCCATCTTTTTTCTTTGCCAAAAGGTGAAAACCGGTGAACATTGCCGGCCAGATAGCAAGAACCATCGGCACGGTGCCAAGGAAATCCTTGACGTTATTGATAATCGGCTCGTTACCAGGGTTTGGATCGAAACCAACGTCTTCAAAAGGCACTGAGGACAGATACATCCAACTGGTTCCGCCCAACTCTTTTTCGCCGTAAATATGATTTACGTACCGACCAGGATGAGTCTGGATACGCTGATTGCCAATCTTGAGCAAATCTTTTCGCTTGCCGAAGGTCAACGCTTCCTGAGGGCAGATATCGACGCACGCTGGTGGTAAACCATTCTTCAACCGGGTTTCATGGCAGAAGATGCATTTTTTAACAACGGGGTCAAATGCACTGGAATAGCTGTACCCAGGAACATGGAATGGGCAAGCAATCATACAGTTTCGACAACCAACACATACGTTGCCGTTGTAAATTACGGCACCCTCTTTAGTCTTGGTGTAAGCGTTGACAAAGCATGAGCTCAAACAAGCGGGCTCATTGCAATGATTACACTGCACCTTGCGATAAAGGGGGTGATCGATCCCTTCCGGGTTGTAACGGTTAACAACCGTGTAGGCATTTTCATCTGGACGGCGTTTTTGCTTGCCACCGTGAAAGGTTTCATCAAAAACTGATTTATCATCAAATGGCCGGTCGGGAGCTGGCAGATTTTGCTCTTTGTTGCATGCCGCCTCGCAACTACGGCAACCGATGCAACGGGTCAAATCCACCAACACCCCCATGCCATCCGGATAGCCGGTAAACGATCCCGACGCCAGAGCCTTTTTCGGGCCGGCCAAGGTTGTGGCGGCACATCCTGCCACGCTTGCAGCAAGAAATCTCCGTCGACTGATTCCACTCATAACAATCTCCTTATCCTAAAATCTTGTTCCCGTAAATCGATCTCGACACTGACTATCTTTAATGGCCCTTGTTATGTGAGGCGCCAGTTGCATCCTTGTGATAGAAAGCGTCTCCTTCTGTCGTCAGAGCATGGCAATCTTCACACCCGGTCGGCCCATCCATTTCTTCATGACAGCCAACGCAATTCCAGTGGTAGGCAGCCTTTAATCCAGGTGTATCAATATGGAACTGATATCGATCCAGTGCTTCTGTGTTGATGCTTTCTGCGGAAAAGGGCTCTTTCGCGTGACAATTTCGACATGATACGATTTCAGCTTCGTCACTATCGGCATGACACCTTATGCAGCGATCATCGGTTGTGCCGGTACCAGTTGTGTGATGATGACAAACGGAACAATCCTCTCCCAGGTCAATATGCATGTCGTGATCAAAATCAACAGATTCAAAAACCTCGACCAGAGCGTCGAGTTCAACCTGACCAGGCATATCTGCGGCCTGAGCCAGGGACCCCGACACAAAGAGAGCCAGTACCATCATCAAGGTAGTTAAGATTTGCTTAGCGCTCATGATTCTTTCTCCTTTTACTTGAGTGCTGAACGGCACTCTCATTTACTGGCCTCTTCTGGCTTTTCGTTCAGGTACTTGTAGAACATTGGAAAAGCAATGAAGAAGGCGAGACAGATGAGATATTCGATGCCCTTGATGTACTGGTAAAAATCGACCAGAGTGTAAACATTTTGTACTTCAACTATGCTATCGAGTATTTGGCTGATCATACTCATCTCCTTATCTACAGATCGTGTTTATGTCAAAACGACTAACTACGGCTGCCTTGACGACTGGCTTGCTTATCAGTTCCTTTGATCAAGCCTTTAACAAAACCAACCAGGAGCATAATTGTTGGCATCAACTGCACCACGACAACCAAGGCACAAAAAGCCAAAAATATACCAACCAGAACACCGCTTGAATAAGTCTTGGTTGTATCAACGGCAAAAGCTGGGCTAGCCATCAACAACATCATCATTCCCATTCCTAAGCTTCTAAACTTTTTCATCATTTCCTCCATCCTTTTTGTGGGTTTCTTTTTATTGCAACCGTTCATCTTCAGGGCTGTTTGTTACTTTTTCGAACGCGCATTTAACGGCCTCTCTCAACTCTTCTTCATCACCTGGTCGGCTCGGTTTAAGAGCATGATAAAAAATGCCCTCACTACGAGCCTTGCGAATCAGTGCTAACGGAAGTTCACTCGCAACCAAAATAATTGTCAGGTTGCGATTGCACTTTTTCAGAATCGGAATCAACTCTGTTGCCAGCAATTCATCAAACCGGGTACTGATCAGAACAACCTGTGCGGTCTTTTTGAGAATTCCATAGAGGACGCCAGCAGCTGAGTTGGTCACTGTGACCTGATAGCCGTCATTTATGAACAAGTCCGCCATACGCTTCCTTGTTAATACGTCTTCATCTGCGATGAGTAGTCCTGGCATGTGCATCATGGTTTTCTTCTCCTGCCAACGGCCAAACCGTCCCTATATGAGGGACAAACCCCATCTATTCAACTTTCGCTGAAGTCTTCTCTGGGTGAAAGAACAGTCCTTTTACCAGCCCGAAAAAAAGAATCATTGCCGGTACCAACTGAGACACGATGATCAAGGCGAAAAACCCGATGAAAAAATAGGTTAAAACCCCTGCGCCTTCGTTGTGAGACCCTACCGCCGCATAAGCAGCAGAAGCGCTACCAGCTACCATCGATATCAACATTTGCATTGTTTTCATAACTTCCTCCTTCCTAAAGGTTCTTATTGCGTTGACACCTGTTTCTTGTTCATGACTAGGAAACAATGCACTGGGCGTACCATTCTTAAAATATTTTCATTTATTATCGTTAAGCTTTTGTTTTTGCAGGTTTTTTTATTAGAGAGGGAGAACATTGACGTTGACCATAGGAAAGCTAACGTATAAAAAAGTTATACAAAACGAGACATGAGCAGTCTCCACTTCGAACGCATGAAGACTATAAGTTGCTGATTTTATTGTTTTTTATAGCTTTTTATGGGGTGTATAACGGAAACATACAGGATAATTATTTTTTATACTTCGAATTTTGTCGTGGTTTTGCGAGAGGGAAGAGCTTCAAGTACGAACTATCAGCTTTTGTGAAAATCAGAATCAAAGGTATTATTTTTCTTCTTAACCATAAAGTATTTCAGAATTTACTCGACCATCCTCATTCTGACACTAATCCCCTGCTTTTTTAGCATGGCCTGAAAGTTTGGCCGTTGCATACCAACTTCTTCAGCCGCACGGGTAATATTCCAGTCATTACGATCTAAAGCGCTCAACAGAAAAGCTCGTTCGACAGGGACAACAGCTTCTTCACGTAATAGCCGCTTACGCTCTTTCAGTTCATTTGCATCCACAGGCACAGATTTCTCTGCTAAACGAGGGAGGGTGTGGTCATCTCCTGGCAATTCAAGGTCTTTACGTTGCAAAAGGTCTGAATGAGAAAGAACAACCGCCCTCTCAATAAGGTTTTCCAGTTCACGCACATTGCCCGGGAAAGGGTATTGCTCCATCTGCTCAATGACATCTGGGCTGAAGCCTCGTATCTCTTTGCCATTTTCTTCCGCAAATCGCTTTAGAAACTGACTGGCAAGCAACATCAGGTCCCCCTTGCGCTCTCTCAATGGTGGGAGTTCAATTGGGATGATGTTGAGCCTGAAGAATAGATCATCGCGAAAGGTTCCCTGAACAACCATTTCTCGTAAATTTGCATTGGTTGCAGCAACCAACCGGATATCAATATTAATCGGAGTCGTTCCTCCGATCGGAGTCACAACTCGTTCCTGAAGCACACGCAATAATTTAGCCTGAGTTGCCAAACTGATATTTCCAACTTCATCAAGCAACAAGGTCCCGCCAGCGGCAACTTCAAAAAGGCCGCGTTTGGTCTGAGTGGCCCCAGTGAAAGAGCCCTTTACATGGCCAAACAATTCACTCTCCAGGAGAGTTTCAGCAAGAGCGGTGCAATCAATTGCGACAAAGGGCTGAGAACGTCTCGGACTGTGGGTATGTATTGCACGAGCGACGAGCTCTTTACCTGTTCCACTCTCACCACTGATCATGACAGTACTTTCCGTAGGCGCAACCTGCATAATCCTCTGATAAAGGCGCTTCATCTCGCGACTGTCACCTAGCAACCCATCAAAACCATGCGTTTCAGTCATCTCTCGTCGCAGGCAAATATCGTCGATCAATACAGCTCTGGATTCAACTGCATTCTTGACCTTGTTGATAATTTCATCGTTGCTGAACGGTTTTGAAAGATAATCTGTCGCTCCATTTTTCATTGCTTCAACGGCGTTATCTATCGCGGCATATCCTGTGATCAAAACAACGGGCAGCTCAGGTTGGCATGCACGGATCTCCTGCAGGACTTCAAGACCACTCATACCCGGCATTTTCAGATCAGTGACCAGAAGTTTGAAATTTTCTTGAGCCAAAAGATCAAGTGCTGCCCGCCCATTACTAACGGTCTCAACTTCGTAACCTTCTGCAGAGAGAATGCGTTGTAAACCTACACGAATGACTTTATCATCATCTGCAACCAGTATTCGTCCGAGTTCTGTGTTCATAACAACCTCATGTAAGAAAAAACAACTTTACTCAACTCTGGCCTGGAACATGTAGACCACCAAGATGGTTACTACGCCGTCGATTCATCTTCTAGTTCACAGCATTTATCTTCAACAACACGCATCAAGGACGAGATGGGGAGTTCAACGGTAAAGACAGTCCCATATCCAACCGAACTCTGTACCTTGATCTGCCCCCCATGGTTTTCAACAATCCCATAAGAGACTGACAAACCAAGACCTGTTCCGGACACACCGCCCAAATCCTGATTTTTGGTAGTAAAGAAGGGGTCAAAAATTCGGCCTAAGTTCTCTTCCGAAATGCCTTGCCCTGTGTCTTCTATTGTCGTGATCAAGCGGTCTCGCTTTGAATCTGTCCGCATCACAATAGTCATACGACCACCAAGCGGCATGGCATGACAACCATTCACGAGAAGGTTAATAAAAACTTGCTCCATCTGTGTTGGGTCAACTTCAATATTTGGCAGATTCACCCCATAGTGACGGATGATCTCAACATCGTTTACATTAGCGTGATGCTCAACCAGAGCCAGCGTGCGCTCCATAATGTCTGATAGAGATTTAAGTCTTTTGTCGGGAATCGATGTTCTGGAAAAATCAAGTAACCTTTTGACAATATCTGCACACCGATTTGTTTCATGCACTATTGTCAGGGCATCTTGACGTTGATTTTCATCAAGCCTCTTATCTTCAGCAAATAAATGCGAGAACATCAAGATCCCGGCCAGAGGGTTATTTATTTCATGAGCGATACCTGCGACCAGTTGGCCGAGAGAAGCTAATTTTTCCGAGCGAACCAACTGGTCGCTGACATTTGCAATTTCCTCTGTTCTTTCGATTACTTTTGCTTCAAGAGTTTCAGTCAATTCCTGGTACTCATCTCTTGTTTCCTTCAGCTTGGCAGTCATGAAATTGAATGCTTCTGACAGTTCACCAATTTCATCATTGGACTTCAACTGCAAACGACTATCAAGCTCCATGTTGGAGACCTTATGTGCATGCAACAACAGGTCATGTACCGGATGTATGACCATACTTTGCGTCATCCAACTCAAGCAGATGATAACCAATAAAAGGATCGTCACACCAAAGGTTGCAATACTGTTGCGATAAGAACTTGCCTGAACCCCAATATTTGACAGAGAACCTTGCACCTCAAGATAACCGAGAATTTTCACATCCTTCGGGTGAACATGACAGGCCGCAGTATAACAACTCGGTTTGTTATGAATTTCTGTTGTAACGCTTAAGATTTCATTCCCGCTTGCATTGTGAAAGATTCTTCGGCTATCACCCAGGGGGTGTCTCTCCGGCAGAAAAATATCACTATCACATTCACTGCATTGCGTTTTCACTTCTTCCATGGGCTTGCCAATTTCGCTCTCACAGGTAGAGAAATGAACCAAACCCAACGTACTGAAAAGGCGAATTCGATCTATTTTTTCATGTAAACAAACCTCTTGCATCATTTCATAGACACGCGAACGGTTATCTTCAAGCATCTGAAAATGTGTCGTATGCAGAATGATTTCACTTAAAGTTTCAACATCATCTTTCGCATCATCTAAAAAAATCTCTTTCAGTGTACTGATATTAAAAGTGGCAAAAAGGGAAATGGTAATCAACAGAACAACACCAGTTCTGAAAATATACTTGCTGATCAAACTTTTACTGAGTGCCGTGAACATCGTAATAAAAACCGGTCAGCAGAGTGTTACGAAAAACCGGGCGCCAAGAGATGAACTAGGCAGGGCCAAATTCTTCCCGGCAACCCGGCTATCTTTTAGACAAGACACGAGACTTTCCATAACTAACAAGGAAAAGACGGACCCATCGATTTCTTAACAGAATTTAATTATCACCAACCAATACATCCAGCAGGTGCGCCATGTCAAGCTTTTCTATGAGGAGGGATCAATCTAAGTGTCTATATCTTCACTGTTTTATAAAGAAAATTCTTAAATTTATAAAATCTTCTCAGCTCATCTTCGTTCAGACTGTGAGGATCGCAGGCCCTTAGGGCAACAGCGATATCAGGCATATTTTTCGCACCGGACTGCCTTGTAGCCTCGATCAAAGTACAGATTGTATTCCGTGTCAGTTGATTCTCAGAAAAGGGCTGGTGAACCAAGGTCCAGAAATCGCCTGCATTTTCCTGCAACAACCTCTGGATCGACCTCACACTATTTCGTTCAGGTTCCTCCGCAGAAAGAGATTGATGTCCTGAAGCCAGAGCTCTCCGAACATCAGCACCTGAAATGACCTGGCCCTGGCGAAACAACAGAGCTCGCAACAGAATTGATCTCAACTCTCTAATATTGCCAGTGTAATCATGTTGAGTCAGGAGTCTTTGCGCCTCGGCATTTATTGTTGGAACCTGATCGGCAGGCTCATTAGCCAGGCGATAAATACGATACAGTTGACCGAGAAAGTGAACAGACAAATCGGGGATATCTTCTCTTCGTTCATTCAGCGAGGGTACGGCAATTGTCAATTCTGACAAGCGATGATACAGGTCGGCACGGAAGCGTCCCTCTGCAATCAGACGAGGCATATCCTGGTTCGTCGCTGCAACCAGTAGAACTCGGGCAAAGCGAGTCTGGTTTTCTCCAAGTCGAACAAAACCGCCATTATCAAGAAAACGCAGCAATTGCACCTGAGTTTTTGGATCCGCATCACCAATCTCATCAAGGAACACGACTCCACCACTGGCCTCCTCAATAATGCCGTGACGATCAGCGTGCGCTCCCGTGAAAGCTCCACGTTTGTGACCGAAAAGTTCCGAGTAAGTCAGCTCACCACTGTATGCGGCAATATTTGTCTTGGTAACTGGTAACTCTCCGTTGGCAGTATCTCGATACATTTCATTGAGCCGAGTATAGATATTATTGAAGAGAAATTCTTTACCACTACCGGTATCACCAGTTATCAACACGGTTGGAAGACCAAGAACCGTTTCACGCAGATCGGCCTTTTGCCACATGAGCACGCGACGAAAGAGTGGTGGTGTAATGGTTTCTATCGTTGAAATAATTTCACTAGCCTTACTCGAATTCCCAATGATATTACCGAGACGATAAGAGGAGATCTTAGGGTCGCGGTAGGTAACATCGGTCTGAAGACGCTGAACCTCCGAGGTTAGCCTTTCGATCTGTAACAAACCGGCCAGATGTCGTGCAATCATTTGAACAATGATCTGTAGAATACGTTGATGCTCTTCGGTAAAATAACGGGAAACCAAACTACTGAGACAAACAACTGCAAGCACTTTCCCTTCAACGGTGACCGGCACAGCAATTTCACTGCGAATGACTCGTGTGACCTGTCTATAAAAGCTTTCACCTGACAGCTCTTGAATGGCATCATCGACAATCATCGGCTGGCACGTTGAGGCAACGTATCCTGTCAAACTGCGCTCGGCTCGCGGCAGGTCACTGCCGCCGACGCGCATAACAGGGATATTCTTTTTCAACCACTCCTTACTTTTGGCACCGATCAAAGTGCCATCTTCTTCCTCAACAATCAGCCACTCATCGCTGTCACGCTCTTGAATCAGGGCAATACTGCCAGTGTCGGCTCCTATTAACTCTGTGGCCTTGGCCAGGACCCGGTTCAAGAAAGGTTGTATCCCTTCAAAACTCTCTTGAAGCAAATCGTTGATTTCTGACAGCACCTGAATTTCCATGTGCTCATTACCAATTTCCTGAATCACCCGCTCGGCCATTTCTGCATGGGCTTCCAGCAAGCCCCGCTCAAAATCGCTGAAACGGTAAGGTTCTTGGGTAAAATAATTAACAAGGCAATTGATGCGTCGGGTGCGCCCATCGTATCGAGGAACGACATACAAAGAGGTCAAACCGATTTTTTCGGTCAGATAGCGTTTCTGTAAAGCTTGCGCCTTGAGGCTGGGAATATAAAGTGGGCGAAGCAAGGTCTCATCTGTAATCACTCCTTCTTCATTGATATATTGAGACAGCAACGATTTCCCAGAGCTCAAATCAATCAGTTTTTCATCTTCATAGAGACGCTGAATTTTACGCTCTTTTGCATAAGAAGCGAGAACCTGCAAACTTTGACCATCACTGCCAGACCCAATTCTTGACGGCACAAGAACCGATGCCAGAGAAAGCTTATCAATCAAACGAACCGCTGAGCGAACCATGGTTCGAGCCGCTTCTTTCTTTTTCGATTCATCAATCCGTCGTGCAACGATAATCTGTTGATGATATTTGCGGGCCCGATCAAGAACCGGAGCCACATGAGCCATTAAACCACGCAGTTCTTGGCGATTTCTCGCTTCCAGAGTATTACCGACCCTGGTGCTATCGACACAGACAACTCCTATGGAACGCCCTTTGTGCACCAAGGGTAGCTGGGTTGACGCCATAATTCCAAAATCTTCAGCAAGTTGCCGAGCTCTTTTCGGCAAACGCTCCCGATCATCAAACTCTGCATCTTGCTGTTCAATATAAACTCTTGAAACCAAATCATTTTCATCAGTGAGTGAAAAAACATACTCACGCACCGCTGGTCTGGTACGCCCTGTCGCCAGTACACAACTCAGGATACCGCCGGTTAAATCCTCAAGGTAGAGACGAAATCGAGTCTGATGAGTAAGGAGCGGCACGACCTCGCCGATCTCGTGCAAGATATCAGCAAGATTCTCTTTGCCGTACTTTTTGATTTTCTGTAAGGACTCTTCGACATGAACCGAGAAGTTCATAAACGCTCCTTGGAGGAACCTGTTTATTCAGCGATAAAAAAGCTGAGTTGCACCCCATTAACTGTGAGTAGTTTTTCTACACACGAAGTTTAGCCTGTTTCTTGATAGTGGTCAAAGTATGCGACATGCCGTTACAATGATTTTCATCAAGACCGCATAACAGTCTTGCCCGAGCAGAGAGAACCCAAACTTACTCCTCAGCAGGCAAGGGGTCTTTCATCGCGTGTCGATATAAGCCATCAAAGCTACACCACACTGTAGAGGTTAGGGTTCCCCTTTATTCGATCAAAAGAGCAACCCCCTTTCTACAAGACAGCTTCACCGATGCAGGCTTTAACGATACTTGAAGCAAAGGATGACTTTGAGCGCTCTGAGCAACTATTCTCTCTCAGCTTCATTTTGATCAAATTTCACATGGGGCGATTACGTTACTGCAACGGAGGACATCCACCGCCAATACCACTTCGCATCGATGGCACCATCAAGAAGGTGGATTCAGGCGGAACAGTCATTGGAAGGGGGAACTTTGTTACGTTAGAAGAAGGAGACAGTTGGCTGAAGCCAGGCGACCGTCTTTTTATCTATACCGACGGGGTCACCGAGCATTTAACAACATCGGCAAAGCTTATGGAGATAAACGCTTTTTAGAAGAGCTCATGGTCCAACAGGATAAATCACTCGAAAAGTCAACAGGTGACACCCTGCTAGCTATGCGAAAATTCGGCGGCAAGGCTCTGCCAAATGATGATGTAACTTTGATCGGGATGGAGTTTACCCTTCGATCACAAGAGTCCTCGAAAGAAGAGTGATCAATCCCAGTGTTTTATGACGCCTGACTCGAGCGCCGCCCGCTCAACCGCTGCCGTCACCTCTTTGTGAACTTTCGGATGGAGCAACGACGGGACCAACTCATTCTCTTCAGCATGACGGGCAATGCTCTGGGCTGCAGCAATTTTCATCTTATTGTTAATCGTAGTTGCCCGCACATTCAAGGCGCCACGGAACAGACCTGGGAAGGCCAACGCATTATTAACACTCTTACCATCGGCTGCAAAGGAGGCTCCTGACTGTAAAGCAAGATCCGGGCTAATCTCGGGGTTTGGATTGGAAAGAGCAAGGATCACTGACCCTTTGCGCACCATCTCCGGCTTGATCAGTCCAGGACAACCTGTCGTTGCAATAACGACGTGGGCTTTTTTCATGACATCGTCAAGAGTACCAACGACCCCACCTGCAGCAGCTAAGCGCTGGCAAGCTGTCTCATCAAGATCGGTTCCTACCACGGTTTTGACACCGTACGACAGCAGAAGTTTACTGATGCCCATTCCCGCTGCTCCCAGCCCAATCACTCCGACCACTGACTTTTTCAGCATGAGACCGGAAAACCGTGTTGCATTCAGCAAAGCAGCCAACACGACAACAGCGGTGCCGTGCTGATCATCGTGCATAACCGGGATATCAAGCTCAGCATCGAGGGTGTCTTCAATCTCGAAACACTCGGGAGCCTTGATATCCTCAAGTTTAATCGCACCAAAGGTCGGTGAAATATTACGTACCGTATCAATAATCACCTTTGGGTCATGGTTCTGGATCAATATCGGAACTCCACTCACACCAACCAGATG
>CBDUFN010000002.1:0-35445 GCA_965366475.1 uncultured bacterium
CGGTGACGGTGACTCGTTCAACATTACGCCGGGTGTCGACGGCTACGGCAACGAGCCGTGCGCCAATGACGGTGGTGCATGTAACGGTAGCTACGAGAGCGACTGGGATAATCTGCGCACGTTCGACGTCACCGGTACTGCCAATAACAGCGGTTACCACACCTTCAGCTGCGCCAAGTGCCACAACCCGCATGCGTCGCGTCTACCAAAGCTGATGATTACAAACTGTCTGGATACCAAACACAACTCCTGGGATGACAACATCCAGGCTGGTACCGGTGGCCCGACCATCACCGACAACGTGACGGCAGCGGCTTGGACTACCGCACAGAACTGTCATCGCCTGGCGGGTATCAACGACCCGCAGGATGGCAACGATGCTAACCAGAACTCAAGCGGTTCCGGTTGGAACCTGGCAACGCCATGGACCGATACTGATGCTTACAATGGCGGCAGTGCGCCGACACAGGACAACAGCGGAACATGGTAATATAACGACGATCGGGGACACTGCTTTAGCGGTGACCCCACCGCTCTAAGGAGTAAATCATGAAATATCAAAAGCCGAAAGTGGTGGGCAGCAGCAATGTTCACCCCTGCTAAAAAGTAAACGAGGGCCGGATTCTTCCGGCCCTCGTTCGTTTGTGCACAGTCGAAGCGGTTAACCTTATTGTCTGTGTTCGCTTGTGATGTAGAATTGATATATCTGTTAGATTAATTAGACATGAAAAGTATGGAGGAAAGCTCATATGTTGAATATAGCTCGGCGGCTTTTGATCTTGTTGTTTTGTAGTACGTTCCTTTTGGCATGCAGTCAGCCCGTTGCACAGATGCAGAAGGTTGATACGGCGGTCTCAAATAAGGTCGTAGTTTCAGACATGCCTGCTGCAGTACAAGTAAAGACGAAGGACGTGCCTGTGAAGAAGGAGATTAATGCTCTGGACAGGCAGGTTGAAGAGGGAGTGACCCAGTTGATGGTCGCTGCTGAGCAGGGTGATTTAGTTGAAGTTGAACGATTGATCAAGGCCGGTGCGGATAGTGCGTTTCTGGATCTGGAGGGCCATTCGGTACTACATCAGTGCATATTGAATAATCGTGTTGAGGTGCTTGCTAAGCTGCTTGACCTTGGTATGGACCCGAACCAGGCCAACGGAAACGGCCTGTCGCCACTCTTTATGGCCGCGCGTGAGGGCGCTGTGGATAGTGCCAGATTGCTGCTGACAGCCGGTGCGGAGATCAACGAACAAGACACCAGAAAGCGTACAGCTTTAATGGAAAGCTTGCGCTACCGACACTCGTCGTTTGCCTTGTTGTTGGTCGAGAAAGGCGCTAACGTTAATTGGGAAGCGGATAACGGCTGGACCGCTCTCATGGCCGCTTCTTATCGAGGCCTTGTCGATGTTGTTGCTGCGTTGGTTGAAAGTGGGGCCAATGTCAATGCCAGACGCACTGACAACGGCAGAAGCGTGTTGATGTGGGCTGCCTTGTCAGGGGATGTTCAGGTTGTTCAGGCACTACTCGATGCTGGTGCTGATCCGCAAGCTAAAAGCACGGCAGGTGAGACAGCGCTGGATTATGCAAAACAAAAAGATCACCAGGAAATCGTCGTGATCCTTGAGCAACTTTAGTGCGTGGATTTCTTATGCTATGAGAACTGATTTTCTCGTAAAATAAAAAAGTGGAGTCACACAATGTTGTGGCTCCACTTTTTTGTTCTATTCTGCTTCTTTCTGCAGCTCTTCTGCCAAGAGGTTGAGTCTCTCCGGCATGGCACTGTAATAGATGTCTGACCAGGTGAGTGCCTGAAGTTGTTCAACCAGATGAAGGGCTGTTTTCTTCTCACCGAGTTCCTTGGCGAGTTGAACCATCCTTAACTTTATGAAAGGGTCTTCAGGGTAGATTCTGACCGCCAGTGAAAGCATACGAAGCGCTTCATCCGGACGCTTTTTCTCATAAGCCATCTGGCTCAAGTTAGCGTACTCCAGCGCGTAGGCCGGGTCGAGAGTGATCGCTTCAGCCAGGTAGTCAAGCGCTTGCTGACCTGACTTCTTTTCTGCCGCAGAACGATACAGGTTGAACTTGATCCATGCAGAGTTCGAATCATCCTGTTGCTGCGCTTTGAAGATCTCCTCTATATTTTCTTGCTGAAAAAAGTTGGCCAGGTAGATTGCCTCAGACTGCCTTTTCCAGTTTTCGGGCTCTGGTTTGTTAAGTAGCTCAGGCTTGGCTATAAGGGTCGAAAGAACTTCGCCGAGGAACCGAACATCCAGGGAAATATTGTTGTCCATGTGCCCGTATGAGAAAGTGACGGCCAGCGGTGTCAACTCCAGGGACTTGAGTTGTAAAAGTGTTGAGTAGACCGTTTGCAGTACGGGTGTTGCAATTTCATTCTTGTACAGTGTTTGAAGGTAGCTGAGGTCGATATGAATGATAACCGGCCTGTTTTGCTTGTGGACCCACTTTAACGCTGAGGCTCTGAACGGGACGTCTCGTATCGTGCCTTTGATCGTCTTATCTTCAAGGGTCAGAGAAGCCGCTTCCGCCTCATTCAGTATGGAGTACTGAGTGAATCGGTTTCGGATAAGCTCCAAATCGGGAATTGACTCCGGGTCACGTGAAGGAAGTATCCAGTTGAGCTCACTAAACCATTTGTTGCGTAAGGCAATATCCACCGTCATGGAATGTTGAAACAGCTGCTCCGGGTTGGTGCTTTCTCCTGCAGTGATAATCGCCTCTGCGTTGCCCGTTTTCATGAGGTGCTGAAGAGGGTCGCGCAAGAGCTCAGGCGGCGGAATGAGTTGGGGTTTGTCTGACAGTAAAAGAAGGATCGGTTGCTGATCAGCGAATTCTCGCCATATCGGAAGAGCTTTGCTGATCGATTCAAAACGGTTCAACTCGACGGGGTCAGAAAGAAGTTGCATGGTGTTGGTGGCAACCTTGGAGATCGTCTTTTTTTCTGGTTGGGATGTTTTTACAGTTGCAGGCTTCTGTTCTTCAGGGTGGGACGTGATTTTTTCTGTTTGCTGATCGCAGCCAAAGAGGAAAAGCAGCAAAAGAGATAAAAGTATTCCTATGAGTTTATTTTGGGTTTTTGCTTTGTTCATAACGGAGTCTCTTTTAATACGGGGACACATGATCTTATGTGTCCCCGTAATGGCTCAAGCAATGTTTTCGATTGGTTTTAGACGTCAGGTTATTTAGCGGCTGCTTTGATTTCAATGTCATCAAACATCAAGCTGTTGCGATCATGTGTGCCTTCGCGGAAGAGGACGAGGTGAATCATTTTTGTCTCTGGTCCAGTTTTGAAGGTAAAGGTTTGTGATTCGCTTGCTTCACCGGTCAAGCGTATCCCTTCGTGGCTTCCTCGATAGTGCTGTTTGAAAAGTTCTTCTGTGTACTGATTTGGAATCCAGAGGAATTTGTTGAACTCAAGGACACCCATGCCGGCGGTTGCTCCTTCGATTAATTCTGCTGTGAGTTTGAAAGAGACTTGATATTCGGTGTTTGGTTCGACGCCTAAGGGTGAGAAAAATCCGACGGAGTCAATCGTGTTGATACTGCGAAAGGTCCATCCGCGACGGCCGGTAGTCTTTTCCTCGACAACGCCCGTTACTTTGATCAGATGTTCGATGAAGGTGTTCCAGTAGGGCAGCCGATCGCTGTCATCTTCGGGGCGGAAATCTCCGGCGCGAGGGAATAACGATAGTTGCGGCTCACCTTGAAAGTCTTCGAAGATGGGTGGTGTCGGAGGGTCTTGTGGTGGTTGATTTGATTGATCTTGATCTTCGGTTGCAGACTCTTGCTGTACGGGACTCTCTTGGGAAGATGTCACCTTGTCATTCTCTTGCTGAGTCGACTCTGCTGCGGTTTCAGCAGGTTTCTGTGCTTCTTCCTGACAGCCGGAAGCAATTAACAGAATAAGGCCTAGTGTGATGAATATAAATAAACGCATTGGATCTCCTGTGTGTTGGCAAACTTTTCGCATTATAGATGACAAGGTCTCTTGAATCCAGTCTATCTATTCCTGTTGTTGTGTGCGTATGAGTTATCGCCCTGAGGCAAGGCTGTAGAAGTGTTGACCCCTTGTGTCTCTGAAGGATACTATCAAGCTGTACTAATTTTTCTTTTGAGGGTTATTTATGAATCACTTTTCCAGAATCTGTTTTCTGATCGTTACAATGAGCTTGATAGTGACCGCTTCATTGTTCGCAGCTGTCGTCAAAGGTAAGGCGACGGTGAGCTCAGGGGCCATTGCCGGTGTAGAGATTGTGGCATATCCTTCGGATTCGTTGACATTTAACGAGCCGACTCCTTATCTCTCCAAGAGTACGGAGGAAGATGGTCTCTTCTCTGTGGAGTTGCCTGTAGGGCAGTATTATCTGCTCGCTAAGGGTGAGAATCTCTCTGCTTTTTATGGCAGGAATCCCATTACTGTTCCAAAGAAGGGCTTGTCAGAGGTCAATCTTCTGCTGACGCCAGACGATCTTGCCGTACCCGTAGAGGCCGCGACACTGGAGACTGGAATTGTCGGAACGGTGAGCCTTGATGGCGAGCCTGTGCAAGGTGCTATCGTCACCGTTTATCCAGACCTCTCCAGTCAGCTGAAAGGGATGGGGTTGGGTATGGCGGCTCCGACAGGTCCTCAGGGCTATTTCGAGTTACCACTTTCTTCCGGTACTTACTATCTGGTGGTTCGGGTTCGTCAAAGCGGGCAGATGGCCGGACCGCTTAGAGCAGGGGACCTGTTCGGTTACTTGGGCAGTAACCCACTGATCCTTGAAGAGGATGCTCTGACACGTGTTCACATCCCGCTGATTAAGGTGCCTGAAAAGGTTGAACGTCATGCTGCCAGTCTGTTTGGTAATACTTTGATCTCCGGCCGAGTTCTTGATGCTCAGGGAGAACCCGTTTCAGGCCTCCAGGTTCTTTTGTACGAAGATTCAATGATGTTGAACCGCCCTCTCTATGTTTCTCAGAAAACTGATGCGGAGGGACGTTATCAACTCTCTTTCCCTAAAGGCGGAAATTACTTCCTCGCCGCCCGTAATGAGCTGGGAGGTACTCCTGCTCCCGGAGAACTTTATGGTCGTTACCAAGGATCACCAGATCATTCGATCAAGATAGAAACCGGCAAGACTCTTGAAAATGTAGAGATCGTTGTTGATGAGGTTTACTGAGGGAACTCTTGAAAAGATAATCCTGTATTGTTTTGTCGAACAGGGCTGTCCGTAAAAGGGCCGTCCTGTTTGATTATGATTTCGAAAAGGTTTTCATGGAGACAAAGATAAGAAAACTTGAACCATGGCTGGTTGTGCTCGGCCTTGCGGCTCTTCTGGCTGTTGGTGTTTCAGTCATTCATTCGTTTGACGTGTTTTGGCAGCTGCAAAGTGGTCGATATATGGTCGAAACGGGTGCGGTGATTGACAAGGACACCTTTACCCTTATCTCAGATGCACCTCGTGCTGAACATTGCTGGTTACACGACATTATTCTCTACGGAATTTTTCTTGTTGCCGGTTACGCGGGCATTAGTGTTTGGAAAGGTTGCATGATTGTCGGAACGGTTGTTCTGTTGATCCTTGCTGCCCGCGTTAGGTCTTCTTCCTGGTTGTCGATTTTGTACGTTTTGCCTCTGGTGACATTAACGTCTGGTGGTTGGTTGGAACGACCTCAATTGTGGACCTTTCTGTTCTTTGCTCTCTTTGTGCTTTTGCTGGAACTTTACAAAAAGAAACGTAACAACATCGTCATGCTGCTTATCCCCGCAATGGTTGTTTGGACCAATGTGCATGCGGGCGCAGTCCTCGGTTTAGCTGTTTTAGCTGCATATCTGTCGGGAGAGTTTTTTACTGACATTGTGAAGGAAAAGAAACTCAACTTTAGCTATTGGAAAAAACTGGTCTTTTGTAGTGCTCTTGTGGTCGTTGGTGGCCTTGTGAATCCAAACACCACTCAGTTTCTAAAGACTTTAGTTGGCGCGCCCGGGTTGGGAACAACAATAGATGAGAGTGGACAGGTGACGGGTCCTGTCGCACAGATGTTTAATATGGATTGGAACTCCACGTCCTTTGCTACGGATCCGGTTTTCTATTACATGATGGGTGCGGTGGCAACTGTTTTCCTCGTGACCTACAAACGTGTGAAAATCTCTGATGTGTTTCTTTTGGCTGGATTGGCTTTGATGGGCCAAAGCCTTATTCGTCATGTGCCTTTTTTCTACTTTGGCTGTGTCGCAATCCTCCCTCGCTACTTTGATCTGATTGGTGTCGTTCTCAGTGAGCGCCTTCCAGCTTTTCTGCAGCTCACTTCTCGAGTCTTTCTGCTTTGTGTTGTTTTGCCTTTGTTTTGGTTCTTGTATCAGCCTGTTTACAATGTTTATGGTGCTTTTAATACAGGTTTGCGTGAATGGCACTACCCCATTGAAGCGACCCGTTTTGTAGAGGAAAATAATCTTCCTGCTAATCTTTACAACACTTATGACTGGGGTGGGTACATTGCTTGGGAGCTTTTTCCTGATTATAACGTCTTCTGGGACGGACGGCAGAATTCTGTTGAGATGTTCCAGATGGGTTGGAATGTTATGGCGGGTAAGGCTGATTGGGAAAAAACCCTTGATGATTTTACTGTTAATACGATAGTAACCAGGGCCTCAACGATCGATACCGGTCAGAAATATCCACTTTTGGATCGTTTGAGAGTTCATAATGGATGGTCTCTTGTCTTTACCAGTGAATCTTCTCTCGTCTTTGTTCGGAACGAGAGTGTTTCATCAAATTGGCTTCTCAAGTACAAAATGTTGAAAGAGCGCATGGACGATACGATCTTGTCTGAGGCTCACTTGATGGTTGGTGTGAACCCTGGTCGTTATATGGCCTGGTGGGAAATGGCTCAGATTTATCTGAAACGCAAGCGTTATAAAGAAGCTTTTTATGCGTTGCGACAATATTTGCAGCGATCACCCATGCCGCACCCTCAGGCGAAAGCTTATTACAATCAATTGTCCAGAATGTTCAACCAGTAATCCTGGTGTCATGATGAAATGGTTTGATTGTTATGTGTCTTGATTCTTATGGTGAAAGAGGAATGAAATGATGAGTTTTACCGATGAAGGTTCAGGCCTCCCTGTCGTATTAATTCATGGCTTCCCACTGAATCGGGAAATGTGGCAGCCACAGGTTGAAGCTCTGAGTGATGCCGGCTATCGGGTGATTTGTCCAGATCTCCCAGGTTTTGGTCGTAGCCCTCTCATTGATGGACCTGTTTCAATGTCTGCTTATGCCGATGCAGTTATCGAGCTTCTTGATTCCTTAGGTGTCGACAGAGCTGTTGTTGGCGGGATGTCGATGGGTGGCTATGTGCTACTCAACTTGGCTGAACGATATCCGGATCGGTTGCTGGGTGCGATGTTTCTGGTGACGCGTGCTGCGGCAGATGATGAGGCCGGTAAAAAGAAACGATCGCTCTTGATGGAAGAGGTGGCGTCCGGAAACAGAGCTCTTGTCCCCGAGGCCTTTGCTCAAGTGCTGTTTGCACCAGAAACTGCGGAGCACAACCTGCAATTGGTTGCTTTAGTTCGTTCCTGGATGGAGGCTGTGTCGTCGGATGGGGTCATCGCAGGCTTGCTTGCAATGCGTGATCGTGATGATTTTGTTCATCGTTTGCCGGCACTTGATATGCCCGCTCTAGTGATCGGTGCGGAACATGACCTGGCTGTGCCACATGAGCATGCACAGCTATTGGCAAAAGGTTTGCCGAATGCCGAACTGGTAATGATTCCAAATGCAGGGCATATGGCGAACCTGGAACAACCCATGCTGTTTAATAATGCCCTCTTGGCTTTTCTGGAGAGGTTTGATGCTTAGGTGAAAAAGACTTTGCGATTCACATTCCCAACTAAAACAGATTTTATTCTGATATTCTTTGCACCATGAAATGGCTGTTACTTATCCTTTATCTCCTGGTTCTTGCCTGTCGCTTGTGGTTGCGTCATCTGAACCTGCGTCATCTGAAAGAACATGGCCATCAGGTGCCTGCGGGTTTCGAGGGGAGTGTCGATCAAGACCTTCTTGCGAGAAGCTCAGATTATACCTTTGCCACCAGTCGTCTCGGATTGCTTGAATCTCTTTTTGATAGTGTGCTGTTGCTGGTCTTTATCTTTGGTGGCTTGCTTGGCTGGTATGATGCTTGGATTGGTTCTCTGGCCGATTCCTTTGTTGGCCAGGGTGTTCTTTTTGTTCTTATCTTGTCCTCTGTTCAGATGGTTCTTGGGATTCCGTTCAGCCTCTACAAAACATTCGTTCTCGAAGAACGTTTCCAGTTCAATACATCGACACCGAAAATCTGGTTTACTGACCTGCTGAAATCTTTCGTTATCAGCATGATCCTTCTTTCTCTGCTCACCGCCGGAGCTCTATCTCTGGTTCAGTACAGCCCGGATCACTGGTGGCTGTGGGTCTGGGCTCTTCTTGCTTTTATCACCTTGCTTTTGATGTATCTATCGCCGGTGCTTATCGAACCCCTCTTCTTCAAGTTTAAACCTTTACAGAATGAGGCTCTGGCTCAAAGGGTCAAATCTGTTATGGAGCAGGCTGGCCTGCAAGTTGATCGCGTGCAGCAAGTTGATGCATCAAAGCGTAGTAAGCACTCCAACGCTTATTTTACAGGCATCGGACGCGTGAAACGGATTGTTCTTTTTGATACTTTGCTCGAGCAGATGAATGATGATGAGATTGTCGGTGTGCTGGCTCACGAGGCTGGTCATTGGAAGCTGGGGCATATCTGGAAACGTCTGTTGAAGATGGAATTGATTGCTCTATGTCTCTGTTGGCTTAGTTGGAAGTTCCTTGCCTGGAATGGACTCTCTCATCTGTTTGGCCTGGAACAGGTCAGTTTTGTTGGGCAGTTTCTTCTCCTGGGTTTTGTTGCCAGTCTTGCCGGGTTCTTTTTTACCCCAGTTTCAAGCCACCTTTCCCGGCGCCATGAATGGCAAGCAGACCAGTTCGCTTGTCAACTGACGGGGGAATCCAAACCCTTGGCGGAGGCTCTGGTCAAACTCTGTAAGGAGAACCTGAGTAATCTTCATCCCCACCCATTTTATGCCTGGTTCTATTACTCTCACCCTCCTGTGATTGACCGCATAGCACGATTGTCCGGTCAACAGAAGTCAGGCTGAGCACGTGGCAGCGATCCTCTTTACGACAATCCTTGCGCTCTCGGCGCTTTATGTCCCACAACCGTTGTTACCGGTGCTTACTGCTGAATTTGGCGTTACGCGTGAGTCTGCAGCGCTTTTAACGACAATTGCGTTTATCCCATTAAGCCTTGCTCCGCTTTTTTATGGCGCTTTGCTCGAATCGATTTCAGCAAAACGAATGTTACGCTGGGCTGTTTTGTTGCTGGCGATCACTGAGGGATTGATGTTTGTTGTTGAACCTTTTGCCGGGCTAATGGCGGTCCGGTTGATACAGGGCCTCCTGATCCCGGCTATCTTGACGTCTCTGATGACCTATACCTCGCAGATGACGGCAAAGCACGATCTGGCAAAAGCCATGTCCTGGTACATTGCAGCGACCATTCTGGGTGGTTTTGCCGGACGTGCCTTGTCTGGATTGATTGCTACGCTTCTCCACTGGCGTTTTAGTTTTCTTCTGCTTGGTTGTGGTTTACTCTTTGCGTGGTTTTGGCTTGGGCGCAGTGCTGAGGCTGGGTCTGTGAAGATGGTGCGGCCTAATCTGAAGGTTGTTGCCAAGGTTCTTTCCGACCCGGTGGTAAGAACCGCATACGCAATGGTGTTTTGTTTTTTCCTGGTCTTTGCAGCCGTCATGAATTACCTGCCCTTCCGAATGACGGAGTTGAGCGAGCATGCGGACGAATTTCGCATTGGGTTGGCATATTCAGGTTATTTGATGGGGATCGTTGTTTCGTTGAATGCAGTACGCATTCATAAACGTTTCGGTGGCGCTGAAAAGGTTATGGTCTCTTCTCTTGCGTTCTTTATCGTCTCACTCATGGTGATGACGATCCCGCAAGTGTCGGCTTTGGTTGGCGGTATGTTCCTTCTTTGTGGAGCTTCCTTTTTAACTCATGCTACGGCAACCGGTTATCTGAATCATTATTTGTCAGAATATAAGGGCGTCGTTAACGGCCTGTATGTTGCCTTTTACTATGGTGGTGGTGCAATAGGTTCTTATCTGCCTGGTTATGTGTATCGCGGCTTTGGTTGGGGCGGTTTTATGCTTGTGCTGATTGTTGTTTTGACTGTTGCGCTGTTGCTCTCAATCTCTTTGTTTCGCCTGTCGGCTTCAGCGAGGCGCAACGCTTGAAGATGCAAGTGTTTGTTTACGGAAACCTGTGGAAATTGATCTGTTCACTTTAGCTAGCCATATATTCTCGCTACTTTGTATTGACACTGATCAAAGCCATGGTTATCTTTGGAGCTTCGTGTGATAACTCATCCCAAAAATAATTTCAAGAAAGGATTTTGTATGTATTTCAGAGTATTTGCTGTGATGGTGTTGCTGATGTTTGTTGTTGGTTGTGCTGCTGAGGAGGTTAAAGTTGCACCTGCGGCTTTGGATACGCCGAAGAGTCGTATTAGTTATACGATTGGTGTGAATATTGGCCAGGATTTCAAAAGCCAGAAGATGGATGTTGACACTGACATTTTGTTGTTAGGTCTCAAAGACAGTTTGGAAGGTAAGGAGTTGAAGCTTACTGATGAAGAAATGATCAGTGAAATTCAGGCTTTCCAGGAAGAAATGCAGAAAAAAATGGTTGCTGAGATGGAAGCGGCCGCCGGTGATAATAAAACTGCCGGCGAGACTTTCCTTACTGATAACGCTACCAAGGAAGGCGTCGTTGTTACAGAGAGCGGCCTTCAATATAAAATCCTTGAGCCAGGTGAAGGGGATTCTCCGCAAGCGGCCGATGTTGCAACGGTACATTATCGGGGAACACTCATAGACGGTACCCAGTTTGACAGCTCTTATGACCGTGGCCAACCGGCAACCTTTCCTGTCGGTGGCGTTATTGCAGGGTGGACTGAAGCCTTGCAGTTGATGAAGCCCGGTGCGAAATGGCAGCTGTTTATTCCTTCTGAGCTTGCCTATGGCGAGCGTGGTGCTGGTCAGGATATCGGTCCTAATGCGACTCTTCTTTTCGACGTAGAACTTATTAGCGTTGAAAAGGGAGATAACTGATGTCTGGAGAGAACGAACGAGAAGTAGCTGTCGGCGACCAGATCAAGGTCAATTATGTAGGCCGTTTTGAGGATGGTTCAGTCTTTGACTCCTCTGAAGGCCGTGAGCCTCTGGAGTTTACCGTTGGTGGAGAGCAGGTCATTGTCGGATTTGATCAGGCTGTTATTGGTCTGAAGGCAGGTGAAAGCTGCAAAGCTGTTGTTTCTCCTGAAGAGGGCTACGGCGAACACGTTCCAGAAATGGTTGCAGAAGTTGAGCGACAACAGATCCCTGACAATGAAAAGCTTGTCCTTGGCAGTATGCTTGAGGTCAGTATGGAAGATGGTCAGTCCCTTGAAGTGCAAGTGGTTGAACTCTCCGATGACCTGGTGGTGCTGGATGGAAATCATCCCCTGGCAGGTAAGGAGCTCCATTTTGAGATAGAGTTGCTTGGATTTGTCTGAACCTTTTGTTAAATGACGAGGGCCGCCTTTTGGCGGCCCTTTTTTGTTCTGTATTTTGTTTCCGCAGCTTTTCTTCCGAAATCACTTTTGAACACCTTTCCCCGCGTTTCCTCACAGTTTCACCCTTGGTGCAAGTTTTACTGTTTTTCTACTGTAGACGGCATGAACTCTGCAATATGAAAGGCAATAAGACGATTCTTCTCCTCGGGAGTTATAAATATGCCCACTAAAAAGATAGTTCTCTCCAACGATGCTGTTTTGCTGACGATCTTGCAAAACTCTTTTTTTCAACGTGAGGGGTTCGACATGGTCCTGGTACAGGATGGCCAGACAGGTTTTCAAACCGTTGAAGCTGAGGAGCCGACTCTCGCGGTTTTTGATCTTGTTCATTTGGGGGAACACGCGCTTGAGTGCTGCCGGGCCATTAAAAAAGATCCGTTGCTCTCTGTTACGCCTGTTTTGCTCGTTCTGCCTGATCGCTTTGATGAAGGTTTGGCTGATGCTTGTTGGGATGCCGGTTGCGATGCGGTCGTCCACAGGCCTTTAGCTGCAGACCGTTTTCTTGATGCCGCTTGCGGCTTGTTAGGGATTTCGCGACGGCTGGCGCGGCGTTTTCCGGTTAACTTTCAATTGGCCTTTATGGATAGCAAACAAAAGAAGCATGTCGGCAGTTGCGTTAATCTTAACTCTGGCGGGATGTACCTTGCGACTGAGACTCTTTTCCCTGTAGACACACCCTTAACCATTGATTTTACTTTGCCTGGATTTCAGACCGCCCTTAAGTGTTCAGTACGTGTGGCTTGGGTGAACCATCCGGAATGGCGTAAGAAAAATTCCATGCCCTGTGGTGTCGGAGTGGAATTTGTTGATGCCAGTGCAACTGTTAGGGCTGCCTTTAAGGAGTTTTTGGACAGTCAGAAGTTCGAAAGTTAATTTCTCATCCTGCTTCAGAATTCTTGTTTGGATTTAGTTCTACTCCACAATATTTACAGTGAATGGCGTCGTAACTATGTTTCTCTGCGCCACAGTCTGGGCACGCTTGTGTTGAGACCTTACCCGTGATCGGTGCGACCAGTTCTGCAGTAACAATTCCTGTTGGTACCGCAATAACTCCATAACCCATGACCATGATGACACTGGCGACGGCACGCCCAAGAGGTGACTGTGGAGAAATGTCTCCATAACCGACTGTTGTCAGGGTTGTTATGGCCCAGTAGCATGAGATCCCGATCGATGTGAACCCTCCGTCATCTCCTTCCATGATGTAGAGAAGGGAACCAAAAATAAGAACCAGTGTCAGGATGGCAAAGAGGAAAACTGAAATCTTACGCATGCTGGCACGCATGGCCTTGAGCAGGTATTCCGCTTCATTTATATATTGAGCCAGTTTAAGTATTCTGAAAACTCTCAATAGGCGCAGAACCCTTATAACCATCAGGTATTGTGAGCCGGGGATCAGTAAACTGAGATAGGTCGGTAGAATAGCAATCAGATCGACGAGGCCGTAGAAACTACGAACATATTTCCATGGTTGCCCAAGCGAAACGATCCGTAAGGCATATTCAATTGTGAAGAGTAGGGTGAAACCCCATTCAATAATGTAGAGTGCCAACCCGTGCCGATTTCGAACTTCTGCAACACTGTCGAACATGACAGCGATGATGCTCAGGATGATGGCAAGGATCAAGATGACATCAAAAAACTTGCCGATTGGTGTGTCGGCCTCGAAAATGATTTCATGGATACGTAGTCGCCAGTTCGCTGGTTTTCGGTCGCCCTTGGTTTGGGGCTTCTGGTATCGATCTAGAGGGGAGGGCGAGTTCACGCAAATTTCTCCGAAGGTTGTTATCGTTTGGTTGGCATTGTGCCAGTTGCCAGTTAAGGGGTCAACCTTCGGTTTAATAGAGGTTTTCCCCCGGGGGGGAGTGTGGTTTCTAGAGGGCTACGTTTAATATAATTATGGGGACACAAAGAAGGTCTTTGGTGTCCCCATAATTCATTTTGGATTGTTCTGTCGAGTTAGCTCTTTGCTGCCCAAAGGCCGTGCAAATTACAATATTCGCGAGCAGTGACTTGCTTTGCTATAACAGGGAACGTTGCCTCTGGGGCTTCTCCTGGTTGCAGGTTCTGACGATAAACTTTGCCGTCAGCAATGAGCTCGATCCACTCGATGGAGTGCTCATCGAGCATCGGGTGCGCAACGCTGCCTACTTTGACCGTAATGTTGTCAGCGTTGATTTCAATGACAGGCACGTGTTTTTCTTGGGCGGCATCTGTGGTGTTCTCGGTAAGATGTACCATCTTCTGGTTGCAACAGGACAGGGCGCCGGGGCCGCCATGGACGAGTTCAACAATGTTGCCACACATCTCACATTTGTAGACTTCATTTAGTTTGGGCATTTTTTTTCTCCTTGCGAGTTAATAGTTGGTTGGGGATATTTCGAAATGAGCCTGCGGATGATTACAGGCGGGACAGACGTCTGGTGCTGATGTGCCTTCATGTTGGTAGCCACAGTTGCGACAACGCCATACCTCTGGTTGCTCGCGTGAGAAGACTTGTTTGTTTTTTAGATTACTCAGGAGTTTAAGGTAACGGTCTTCATGATATTTCTCGGCGACAGCGATCGATAAGAATACTTCGGAAATTTCTGAAAAGCCTTCTTTCCGTGCTGTCGCAGCGAATTCCGGGTACATGGTGGTGTGCTCGTAGTTCTCTCCCCCTGCGGCCTCTTGAAGGTTGTCAGCCGTCGTGCCTACGACCCCGGCAGGAAAACTTGCGGTTATCTCAACGTCTCCCCCTTCCAATATTTTGAAGAGACGTTTGGCGTGCTCACGTTCCTGATTGGCGGTTTCTTCGAAGATCGTTGAAATCTGCACCAAGCCTTCTTTCTTGGCTTGTGCGGAGAAATAGGTGTAGCGGTTGCGTGCCTGGCTTTCACCGCAGAAGGCGGTAAGGATGTTTTTTTCAGTTTCTGTGCCTTTTAAAGACATAGATCCTCCTGTTTGTAGCTCTGCCCGTTAAACTATATTTGTAAGATGACATGAAATTCCAAAGATGAGTCGCGATTATAGCATACTGTGAACGACCTGCAATTTATGACTAAATCAGTCTTTTGGTCAAGTGTTATTAAGTAGATATCTTGCGGGAGACTTTTCCCGCAGAAAACACAAAAGGCCTCCCTGAGCAGGGAGGCCTTTTGTGTTTTCTATTGTACGGAATTATTTCTTATGGCAATCGTTGCACTTGGTTGGGCCGCTTTTCGCTTTGTGGCAACCTTTACAAGAATCGCCGTGGGCCGCTTTTTTGTCGATAGCAATTTTGGCGGGGGTTCCTTCATGGCAGGCCGCGCAGTCCATTTTTTCGCCATGAGTTTTGTGGTCAAAAGTGACTGTGCCTTTTTTGCTCTCGTAAGTTACGACGTCTGCAGCATAGGCTACGGTGAAGGCAAAGGCGACCAACATTACGGCAATAATCAGTTTTTTCATCTGTCTCTCTCCTTGTGGTTAGCATGTTATAATAATAAACATTGGCTAATTTAGGTAATTTAACGTTGCAGGTCAAGGTCTTTTTTATTGATTTGGTGTGTCTGAAGCTGCTTTCAATTATCCTAGGGAATGTTATAATTCGCTACTAATGAAGTAATCGTTGTGTTGATAGTTTAATATCGTTCTGATTAGGAGTTAACCGATGGCGCGCTGGGTTTTAGCTTGTTTGGTAGTGTTCTTTGTGTGTGGTTGTGCTTCTCGCTGGGAGCATTCGACTAAACGTACATCTGAATTTTATGGTGATGACAGGAGTTGTCAGGCTGAAACAGGTGGCGCTTCCCAGGGGATAGATCCCGATCGGGAACGTTTGAGCTATGAGAGCTGTATGTGGCAGAAGGGTTGGCGTAAAAAGCAAAGTATCTGGTTCTTTGATCCTGCTAGTCAGTAGGGATGAATGAAACGTAGAAACATAAAGAGCGGGTCGGCAAATTTGCCGGCCCGCTCTTTATGTTTGTGTCTGCAATTTGTAATCCATGACTTAACGAGAAATGGAGTCGAGCTGATAGTGGTCACGAATAGTTCGCATTAACTGGTTTACAGCACGTAACGCTTCCCGAAGTTGCTTTTGTTCTTTTTCCGGAAGACGCAGAGGGTCGATGGCGTTGCTTGGCTGATTGCCTTTGGCGAGGTCGCTCAGTTGGCGGCGAAGGCGGAAGTTGACGAGCTGGGTGAATGCTTCGCTAATTTTTTCGCTGCTTCTCTTGGACAGAACACTCAACTGCCCAAGCTTTTCGAGTTTGTCCCAGGTTGTGCCTTTATCCACGTTATTCTCAAGGGCAAGCAGGCTGACTCCTTCTGTGATGGCAAAGATTCCAGATTTCTTAAGGTCTACCTTTCCTCTGTTTGGTCCCCTGCGGTCGACTTTAATGCGGCCGAACATTCCTAGTGGTGCAGGGAAGCGAACAATATTCTTGGCTACGTGAGGAAAGAAGATCATATGTCTTTGGGTCGTTTTATAAATAAAGTCGTGAAGATTCTCTTCTAGCTTTGCGTCGCCGTGAATGGTTCGAAAATCTTGAAACATACCGAAGCTGACCATATGCTCCCCTTTGGGAACCGAAATCCACTGTTCGAGAAGTTGTTTCCATTCACTGATGCTGTGACGCCATTGAGGATTGTTTGCCATCGTGTTGCCAGGACAGCGAGGTATGCCTACATACTCGAGAGCGTCAATCAGTCTGTCCGCAAAGCGAGCACAATCAACAAGCTCTGACTCAGAAATATCATCAGCATAAACCATGGCGCTGTCTTGATCGGTACGAAGGGTCTGCTCTCCTCTACCTTCACTTCCAAGAGCAAGGTAGGCCGCCTTGGGGGGGAGGGAGATTCCCTCAAGGGTCTCCATCAGGGTGATGATTCGTTGTGTGAAGCCATCGTTGAAGTGTGCAATCAGGTGAACCAAACTTCTTGTGTCCGAGCCTACACTCATGGCTCTGGTTACCATTTCGAGAATCCGACCGTTTATTTCTTTTAGATCTTCAATAGATTCGGCGGCTTCCATCTCCTGGGTTAGATATAGGGGGCTGCGGGTCTGCATGCTCAACAAGTCGATGGCATTGATAACGCCAATCAATTCTTGCTCTTCGTTGATAACGGCAAGGTGATGAATGTTGTTCTTGGCCATTTTGAAGATGGCCTCAAAGACATAGGCCTGATTACGAACGGTTGTCACGCCGACATGCATGATGTCGCTTACCTTGTACGATGAAAGGTTCCCACCATCGGTTGCAATAAGATCACGCAAATCTCTAACGGATAAAATTCCTTTTGGAATATTGTTGTCCACGATGACAAGTCCGGCAATGTTCTGCTCGCGCATAATCGTAGCGGCTTCAATGACTCCAGTGTCGGGGGGGCAACTCTCCGCAGGTTTGCGGCAGACATTGTCGATGCGCAGGAAGAAAAAACTCTCCTCGGAAAAATTGCTGTCAGGCATGAGCTCTCCAAGAATAGAACAGGGAAATATTAGCCTATTGTCTACGTTTTTGATTGTAGATGCAACCGTTGGTTGATGAAGTAAATGGCTTTAGGAATGACAATGTCGCGAGCAAAACAGCACGTTCACTACCAAACCTGTGTTTTGCTGCTATACTTGGGATGAATCAAAAACGTGGGCTTGAAAGGTGTGGATTTTACGTGTGTTTGAGTTCCTTTGTCGCAAAAACGAAACAACGTTATATTTTTTTGTTGACACTTTCTTGTGACTCAAGCTATCTTCTCGTTAAACCTCCTTATCTTTAGGGGTTTCCTGCTGTTGCACAAAAAGAACAATGGTTAAAATCAGATACATCGTGTCAATTAAAAGGTTTGTTTTGTAAGTTTTTAAAGTCGTTATAAAGGACATATATCAAACGTTGTAACTGAAAATTAAACCTTTGTCTCTATTCCGGTTGCTTAACAGCTTCAGACTAGAGACACCAACGGCACCGGGATGGCTCGGGCGGATCTAAGGAGGTGGTTAAAAGGTTCACGTTGGTCACTGATTAAAGTTTTTTTAACTAACCTGAAGGAGGTTATTATGGAAAAGAGTGGAGAAGCATATTGGAAAGCAGTACTGACGTTGATAGCGCAAGTACTCGCAGTTTGGTTTTTTGTATCGTTCGGTTGCGGTATCTTGTTTGCTGATGCGCTCAATGGGATGAGCCTGGGTGGCTATCCTCTGGGTTTCTGGTTTGCACAGCAAGGTTCTATGTATGTATTCATCATTCTCATCTTTGTTTACAAATGGAAGATGGGACAACTTGATGAAAAATTTGACGTTCACGAAGAATAAAGGAGCTAATCGATGACTCTTCAAGCTATGACTTATCTCGTTGTCGGCGCTACCTTTGCTCTTTACATCGGTATCGCTATTTGGGCCCGTGCGGGCAGTACTAGTGAGTTTTATGTTGCTGGTGGTGGTGTTCATCCTGTTTTGAACGGTATGGCTACTGGCGCTGACTGGATGTCTGCTGCATCCTTTATCTCAATGGCCGGCCTGATTGCAAACATGGGTTACGGTGGCGGTCTCTTCCTCATGGGATGGACCGGTGGTTACGTTCTCCTGGCGATGCTTCTGGCACCTTACCTGCGTAAGTTCGGTAAGTTTACCGTGCCTCAGTTCGTTGGTGATCGTTTCTACTCAAAAGCAGCTTCGTGCGTCGCAGTTCTCTGCTTGCTCGCAGCCTCTCTTACTTACATCATCGGTCAGATGACAGGTGTTGGTGTTGCTTTCTCACGCTTCTTGGGCGTATCGAACAGCACTGGTGTTTTCATCGGTATGGGTATCGTTTTCATGTACGCTGTTTTCGGCGGTATGAAAGGTATCACCTATACTCAGGTCGCTCAGTACTGCGTTCTGATCCTTGCCTACACCGTTCCTGCAATCTTTATTTCGATGACATTGACCGGCAATCCTTTGCCTCAGCTTGGTCTTGGTGGCGACTTTGTTGGTACCGACATGACTCTTCTGGGTAAACTTGACCAGGTTGTTATGGACCTTGGTTTCCCTCAGTACACCACAATGACTCGTATCAGCACGCTGAACATGTTCGTCTATACCATGTCACTGATGATCGGTACTGCTGGTTTGCCTCACGTTATCATGCGCTTCTTCACGGTTCCTAAGGTTAAGGATGCTCGTTCCTCAGCCGGTTGGGCACTGATCTTCATCGCTATCCTCTACACGACTGCTCCTGCAGTTGCAGCTATGGCTCGCCTGAACCTGCACGCTTCTGTTAACACTGCTGTTAAGTCCGGTGGCGATCTCTTCGCAACCGATGCCAGCATTAAGTATGATGAGCGTCCTGACTGGATGAAGCGTTGGGAAGTTACAGGTCTCTTGAAGTTTGAAGACAAGAATGGCGACGGTCGTATTCAGTACTACAATGATAAGAACGCTCCTGCTGGTGCAGTTGCTGCCGGTTGGAATGGTAGTGAGCTGAAAGTTAACCGCGACATCATGGTTCTCGCGAATCCTGAAATCGCTCAACTGCCTAACTGGGTTATCGCACTGGTTGCTGCCGGTGGTCTAGCTGCTGCTCTCTCAACGGCTGCTGGTCTCTTGTTGGCGATCTCTTCGGCGATCTCTCATGACCTTTTCAAGAACATCTTCATGCCTGACATGAGCGAGAAAAATGAGCTGATGACTGGTAAGATTGCCATGGCCGGTTCGATTATGGTTGCTGGTTATCTCGGTCTCAATCCTCCTGACTTCGCTGCTGGTACCGTTGCCATCGCTTTCGGTCTCGCTGCAAGTTCGATCTTCCCTGCTCTGATGATGGGTATCTTCAACAAGAAGATGAACAAAGAAGGCGCCATGGCCGGTATGCTTGCTGGTCTCGGTGTTACCATGCTCTACGTTTTTGCCCACAAAGGTCTCTTCTTCATCAAGGGAACTTCTTTCCTCGGCCTGTTCGGCGGCAAAGCGAACTTCTTCTTGGGCATTGAGCCTAACGCTTTCGGCGCTATTGGCGCAGTAGTCAACTTTGCAGTTGCCTACGTGGTCAGCAAAGTTACTCCTGAGTGCCCAGAGCACAGTCAGCACATGGTTGAGAACGTGCGTACCCCTCGCGGTGCTAAAGCTGTTGATGGTTCTCACGCTCACTAAATTTCAGTGTAAATCTGGTTTGGCTTCGGCCTGATCAAGTGACCCCGCCAGCCAGTCTGGCGGGGTTTTTTTACAAGATTTTGATTGCTTGACCAGGCATCCTCGGGTACAAGAGAAGACGAGTTTATTTTCACCCTGAATGTCTGGGGTTACTGGGAGTCTTGAATGGTTTTTGATATAAGCATTGTTATTTCATTGATGTTGTTTCTCGCACTTTTCCCCATGGCTTTTATCTGGCTGAGACGGGCTTGGCGTATTTTTATCAAGCACGATTATTCGGAAGTTGCTTTAAAGGGTGGTGAGGCACCACCAAATCCAGATAAATGGGCTCCTGCGACCGGTATTGTTAATCTGGCTGCAGGCGGCGCTGCACTTGTGACTATCATCGGTGTTTTGTTAACCTTTGCCGGGCTTCCTAACTTTTTCTCACCTTATAAGACCTGGAGTTCCATTGCCGGCGTAACTCTCTGGATGAAAATCTTTGCAGATTTTATCGTCAGTCGTCAAGCTCATCCCTTTGTGCTTGGTCGTAAGAAAAAAGAAGAGAAGGAGTAAGTATGGCTTACACGATGATCCACTCTTGCATCAGGGTTATAGACCTTGAGAAGTCTGAAAAGTTTTACAAGGAGGCGCTAGGTTTCGAAATCTCCCGGCGCAAGGACTTTCCCGAATACAAATTCAGACTCAGTTACTTGCGTTCACCCGGGAGTGACTTTGAGCTCGAGTTGACCTGGAATCAAGATCAAGTTGAGCCGTATGAATTAGGAACTGGATACTCGCATTTAGCTGTTGGTGTCACTGACCTTGAGGCGTCGCATAAGCGTCATGAAGAGATGGGGCTTGAACCAAAACCCCTCAAAGGCTTGCCCGGGCAGGGGGCTCGTTTCTACTTTCTTGTTGACCCCGATGGTTACATGGTTGAAGTGGTTAAAGTCTGAGCCTACCATTTCTTGATATGAATTAAAAAAGCAGGCCCTGTCAATTGACAGGGCCTGCTTTTTTGTGGAGCCGTTGATCCGATTTGAACGGACGACCTGCTCATTACGAGTGAGCTGCTCTACCAGCTGAGCTACAACGGCAAACTTTCTTAAGGCTCAGATATTTAGCACAAAGCCTTATCTCTTTCAATTAAATTTACTTTTTGTCCCGCATCATTCTAGCTCTAATCTTTGAATGTCGATATCAAGACAATCATTTGAGACCAGCATCCAAGTCCTCCCAGAGATCTTCAATATCTTCAAGACCGACAGACACCCGCAACAGCCTCTTTGATATGCCTTGCTTAAGCTTGTCTTGTGCAGGAATGGCAGCATGCGACATTGACCAACAATGGGTGAGAATAGTTTCAACACCGCCAAGGCTTGGGGCGATAATTGGTAATTTTACTTTTTCGAGCAATTTCTTAACTTGAGACTCTTCTTTAACTTCGAAAGAGAGAATTGCTCCTGGTCCTGTTGCCTGGGTGAAATGTAACTCACGGTTTTGGAAATCAGTCAGCCCCGGGAACCATGTTTTGGAGATCGAAGGATGAGCTGAAATCCTCTCTGCAAGATCAATCGCGCTGTTCTGTGCCGCTTCAAGCCTGACCTTGAGGGTTTTTATGCCTCGAGAGAGCAAGAAGCTGTCAAAGGGCGACAAAACCGCTCCAAAAGCGTTTTGAAAATATTTTAAACGTTTGGCCAGGTCGTGATTAGCAGTGGTAACCAACCCGGCAAGAATATCACTGTGACCACCAAGAAACTTGGTAGCACTGTGTATGGTTATATCGATACCTAAATCGAGTGGTCGCTGCATCAAGGGGGTCATGAATGTGTTGTCGAGCATGGTGATCAGATTGTGTTCTTTGGCGATCTTGACCATAGCTCGCAAATCTGTGATCTGAAAAAGGGGGTTGGATGGTGTCTCTAAAAAAAGCGCTCGAGTATGAGGTGTAATCGCTTCTTTAACCGCAGCGATGTTCGTTGTGTCCACCAAACTGACAGTTACACCTTGTTGTGGCAAGACACCAGTAATGAATCGCCACGATCCTCCATAGAGGTCAGATGACGCAATCAGGTGATCGCCACTTTTAAGCAGAGCCAGGCTACTTCCGATAGCTGTCATTCCTGATGCATAAGCAAAGCCTCTGACTCCACCTTCAAGCAGGGCAATGGCGTCTTCAACTTGTTCGCGACTCGGGTTACCACTTCGGGCATAGTCGTACTCGCCAGAAACACCTGCTTCATGATGATAAGTCGATGCCTGATATATAGGTACTGTCGCGGCACCCGTTGCGGGATCGCGGTCTTTGCCCTGATGTACAAGAAGGGTTGCCTGACGATAGTTGTCAGATACCATAGTTATTCTCCTAAAGCTTGTTCAAGGTCGGCAATGATGTCTTCAACGGACTCGGCGCCCACGGAAAGTCGTAGTAAGCGTTCACAGATTCCAAGGCGCATTCGCTCGGCATCTGGTATGTCAGCGTGCGTTTGTACTGCGGGCAGAGTCATTAAAGATTCAACACCTCCTAGACTTTCTGCAAAGGAAATCAGCTTCAAACGTTTCAGTATCGTTTTGGCCTTCTCTGTGGTAGCGACTCTGAATGAAAGCATCCCTCCGAAACCACTGCTCTGTCTCTTTGAAAGTTCATGGCCGGGATGTTTTTTCAATCCGGGATAATAGATGTCTGTAACTTGTGGATGTTTTGCTAACCACTTGGCAACGGTTGCAGCACTTTGACAGTGACGTTCTATGCGAAGAGTCAGTGTTTTCAAACTGCGCAATAATAACCAACAGTCAAAAGGTGGTAACACTGCTCCAGTAGAGTTTTGCAGAAAATAGAGTTTTTCTCCAAGCTTTTTCTCGCGTGCAATGAGGACTCCTGCGCAAAGGTCGTTATGTCCACCCAGGTATTTTGTCGCACTGTAGATGACAACGTCAGCTCCGAAATCGAATGGGCGTTGCAATATCGGGCTGAGGAAGGTGTTATCAACGGCAAAGAGTATTTTGTTCTCCCGACAAAGGTTGCCGAGTGCCGCAAGATCAGAGATGCCAAGCAGTGGGTTTCCCGGCGTTTCAACCAGAAGAGCTTTGGTTTGTGGGGTGAGTGCTGTGGCAACTTCATTGGTATCTGTGGTGTCGACGTAAGTGACTGATATGCCGAAGTTGGCAAAGATCTGGTCGAGAACCCGATAGGTGCCACCGTAGAGGTCTTCGCTGACCACGAAATGGTCGCCTTGGGAAAAGTTGAGGAAAAAAGTTGTCAGCGCGGCCATTCCGGAAGAGAAGGCGAGGGCTCGAGCGCCATTTTCAAGTTCTGCCAAACCTTCTTCGAGAACTTGCCTGGTCGGGTTTCCTGAGCGAGTGTAGTCGTAACCGGTTGACTCGCCGAGCGCTGGGTGTCGGTAGGTTGCACTTGGATGAATCGGAACGCTGATGGCCCCGGTTTTGTCATCGAACCCGACCCCTAACTGGATCAGGTTGGTTTCTCTGGAGTGATTTGTTCGCTTCATTGTTCCTCCTCGCGAATGTGAGGGGAATAGTAAAGCCCCTCCTCTGGTTTTGAGAAGGGGCCTGGAAAGACAATAAACATGTCCTCTGAGCTCCGTCCCCATCTTTCCCCGGAAATCCGGGGCAGGAATTAGCACCTGCCACTTACCTTTGTAGAAGCTTGGTAGGTCGGTTGCTGTGGTTTCAAAGGGCCTGTCCCTCCACCACTCTTGATAAAGACGCTGCTGTTAAGCAACTATGTAGTAACAGAGATAAAGATTTATAAAATAAATGTCAACCGAAAAGCTCATATATAGCCGTTGAGTATCTATACCTTACCTGTAAAGGAATCAAACGATCCCCTCATATAAAATGCTTGAAAGGTAGCGCTCGCCTGAATCAGGTAAGATCGCTACGATAGTTTTTCCTTTAAACTCCGGGAGCGCTGCTAATCTGGCCGCAACTGCTGCTGCGGCACCACAGGAAATACCCGCAAGAATTCCTTCTTCACGCGCTAAGCGCCGTGCATATTCGATAGCTTCATCGTTACTGACTTTTTCTACGCGATCAATAAGGTCAAGATCAAGGATGTCAGGAATGAAGCCGGCCCCGATGCCCTGTATTTTGTGTGGCCCAGGTTGAAGCATTTCTCCTGCCAGTTGTTGGCTGATCACTGCGCTGTCCTCTGGTTCCACTGCGACTGAAATGATTTGCTTTCCGCGAACCTCTTTGAAGTATCTTGAAATTCCAGTTATTGTGCCACCGGTACCAACTCCTGATACGATGACGTCGACATTTCCCTCCGTATCGTTCCAGATCTCCGGACCCGTGGTTTTTACGTGAATCTCCGGGTTTGCCGGATTCTTGAATTGGTGCAAGAGGACGTAGCGGTCCGGGTCGCTTGCGGCAAGTTCCTCTGCTTCAGCAATGGCGCCACTCATTCCTTTTGCTGCAGGCGTTAACGCCAGATTGGCACCCAGTGCTTTGAGGACTTTGCGGCGCTCCATGCTCATGCTTTCCGGCATGGTCAAAGTGATCGGTATGCCACGCGCAGCGGCGACAAAAGCAAGTGCAATACCTGTGTTTCCACTCGTTGGTTCAATGAGTTCTTTGCCGGGGCCGAGAAGTCCTTTTTCTTCAGCATCCCATATCATGGAAGCACCAATACGGCACTTGACAGAATAGGCAGGGTTTCGACCTTCTATTTTGCCAAGAATCGTTGCACCGTATTCTGCGCCAATACGATTCAGGTGCACTAGCGGTGTGCGCCCGATCGATAGTGAGTTGTCTGCATAAACCTGGCTCATTGCAAACTCCTTAATCTTGGTGAAAGTGTTTGTCTGTCAGACTAACCATTTTCTATAAATAATCATCTTGTTCAGAGTGTGAGCATTAATTTTGTTATAAAGTTTTGAAACGGACCATCTTCTCCTAAAATAAACATGTAACAGTAAAAGGAGTATATGGGTAAACAATACAAACAAGCAGTGAATCAGTCAAGAATAAATGTCATTAAGGAGGTAAACAACGGAGAATTGTGTGAATATGGCATGGTGTGAGCCTCAAACTGACTTGTCTGTGACAAAAGGATAACGATATAAACAGAAATGACCTTCATCTATAGTCAGAGAAGGTCATTTTCGTTGCCAGGTGTTTAGTGTCGAGTGTGGCACTTTGCACAGGGGAATGTGTCGATATCCTGCCCGTTGTAGCTACATTCTCCACATGACATTTCCATGTCGCCCCAGACAGGTTTCGTGAAGTTTGGGGCTTTTTTCTGGATTTGAGGCTTGCTCGGTTTTTTGTTCATATCTTTATTCATGTGTTCTCCTTTCTGTTGAAAACGCACTAGATAACTCAATGTTAGCCGAAGTACCATAAACATCAAGTTTCTCATGTTTTCTTTTTGACGCGTGAAAGGAGGGGGCTTCAGGTGACGTAGATAAGGGTGCTAGTAAGCACCCTCTAAGCTGAGAGGTGAAATGCCAGTTTGGTCGTTGCTTGGGATGTGTTCGTACGATGAGACTTTAGCCGCCCAGATAAGCTTTCTTAACCTCAGGATTCCCCAATAATTCTTCACTGGTTCCCTCGGCAACAATATTGCCAGTATCAAGAACATAGCCCCGGTGCGCTAAGTGGAGGGCCAGATTTGCATTTTGCTCAACGAGAAGAATGGTCATGCCCTCTTCATTCAACTGCTTGAGCTTACGGAACAACTCGTACTTAAGCACTGGCGCCAGTCCCATCGAGGGTTCATCGAGGAGCAGAATCTTGCAACCGGTCATCAAGGCACGGCCAACAGCGAGCATTTGTTGCTCACCACCGGAGAGCGATTCACTACGCTGTTTACGACGTTCTTTCAAGCGCGGAAATAAATCAAAAATCCGCTCATATTCTGCATCCAGATCGGCTTCTTTCTCGCGGGCATAAGTCGCTATCTTCAAATTTTCCATAACCGTCAGGTTGCCGAAGATCCGCCGCCCTTCAGGAGAGAGAGCCAGATGATGCTCTTTGACCACATCGCTTGGCTTGGTCTTAAGGATCGATTTACCCTGAAATTTGATATCCCCGGCTATAACACGCGGAGCTTCAGGCGGTGGCAAGCGGGTAATGGTGTGAAGACTGGTGGTTTTTCCGGCACCGTTGGCACCGATCAGGGTCACGATTTCGCCCTCATTTACATGAAAGCTGATCCCGTGCAAAGCCTGGATATTACCGTATTTAACTTCGAGATTTTCGACTTGCAAAAGCATCAGATATTATCATCTCCCAGGTAGGCGGTGATGACCGCGGGATGGTTGCGGATATGTTCCGGGTTGCCATCGGCTATGGTTTCACCGAAGTCGATCACCTTGATCTGCGTGGCGAGTTCCATCATAACGTCCATGTGGTGCTCGATCATCCAAATTGTCACGTCAAAGGTGTCGTGGATCCAGCGTATCAGTCGAATCAGATCTTGAGCGTCATTGGAGTTGAGACCGGCGGCCGGCTCATCGAGGAGCAAGAGTTGCGGATGGACCGACAAGGCGCGGGCGATCTCCAGCTTACGTTGGGTTCCATACGGCAGGTTTTTCGGGAAATCATAAGCGAAATCTTTGAGATCAAACACTTCGAGAAGTTCGAATGCTTCCTGCTCAATTTCTGCTTCGCGCTTCATATAGGTTTTGCTGCGGACGACGCTATGGAAGAAGCCGTAGCCGAGTTGCGAGTGCTGGGCGACCTTGATGTTGTCCAATACGGTCATGTCGTTCCAAAGACGAATGTTCTGGAAAGTTCGGGCGACTCCGAGAGCGGTGACTTTGTGCGGCTTGAGCCCGGCGGTTTTGACACCACAGATCAGGATTTCGCCTTCGGTCGGCTGATAGAAGCCACTGACCAGGTTAAAGACCGTTGTTTTACCAGCTCCGTTGGGGCCGATCAGTCCGGAGAGTTCTCCGGGCATGAGTTTGACATTGAAGTCGTTGACCGCTGTCAGACCGCCGAAGCGCTGGGACAAGCCGCGTACTTCAAGGACTGGCGTCGATTCTGTTTGTACTTGTGTCTGTACCATCATTTAAACCTGTAAAATTTCTTCAGTTTGGGGAAGACATCTCCCAATTCCCGATTGCCCATGATTCCTTCGGAACGGAACTGCATCACAATGACCAGTAGCAGCGGGATCATGACCCACTTGATGACGCCTGCTGAAGGTTCCCAGTCGGGAAACATAAAGGTGATCGGTGAGAGCAGTCCATCGACGATAGACTGGGAACGGAGCACTTCCAACAGCCCGGTAAAAAGAATCGCGGAAATGACGGCGCCGGACAGAGAGCCCATGCCGCCGAGATAAACCATGACCAGAGCCTCAGTTGATTTAAGAATATTGAAGGATTGCGGGTTGACGTAACCAATGATGTGGGCGTATAGACCGCCCGCGCACCCGGCCAGACCGGCGGCGACCATGAAGTTGATGATCTTGATCTTGTTGGTGTTGACACTCATGATCTCGGCCGCCACCTCATCCTGACAGATGGCGTTGACGCCTTTGCCATAGGTGGAGGAGATGAAGCGTCGGATGACCCATACCGTAAAGACGGTGAAGTTGATGACCCAGAAAAGCATCCAGGGACCATCAAAGAGATCGACCATTGCCCAGACCGTATCCTTCATTCCCTGAAAACCGCGTGATCCGCCGACGAAGTCCATGTTCTCTATGGCCGAGATGATCATGTAGTTGACGGCAATGGAAATGATCGCCAGGTAGTCGTCACGGGTTTTGAAGGATGGAATCGAAACGAGCAGCGAGGAGACGGCAGCAAAAGCCCCGCCGATCAGTACGATGATGGGGAAAACAACCACCACTGAGGCAGCGGGCAGAAGCGGTTCGCCAAACTTGGTACCGAAACAGAACACTGAGAGGAGTGACGAGATATAGGCTCCCACGCACATGAAGGCCGCGTGGCCACAGGTGAATTCGCCCATGTTGCCATTGACCAGATTCAAGCTGGTGGACATCATGATGTTGATGCCGATGGTCATGAAGACAATCTGGATGTAGCCGTCGATAACGCGGAAATGTGCGGCGAAGAGTAGGCCGATAGCGAAGACGACCAGCAGTATGTTGAGAGAATATTGTTTCATAGCTTTATCTCCCAATCTATATCTTGGTCGACTGAGGAATGCCGAACAGCCCGGAGGGCTTCATCCACAGAATCAGCAGCAGGATGGTGAAGGCAAACAGGTCTCGGTAGGTCGAAGGGAAGACCGTGACCACGCCCACCTCAATGAAGCCGAGCAGAAAGCCGCCGACAAACGCCCCTTTGATGTCACCGATGCCGCCAACTACTGCGGCGATAAAAGCCTTCCAACCGATCAGCATGCCCATAAACGGTTCCAGGACCGGATAGCTCATGGCGAACAGCAGTCCGGCCAGACCGGCAAACCCTGAGCCGAGAACAAAGGTGACGACGATGATGTTGTCGATGGGGATACCCATCAGTGGTATTGCGAATTTGTCATAAGAGATGGCCCGCATTGCCATCCCGACCCGCGTACGGGTCACCACCCACTGCAGAAACAGGAAGACCACAATGGCGGTCACGACCACCATGACCTTGAGGTTGGTCAGGGTGACGCCGCCCAGGCTCCAGATCTGCTTTTCAATTAACTCTGGAAACTTCAAACGGCTGGCGCCGAGCAAGGCCAGGTTCGAGTACTCGAGGACCAGGCCGCACATCAGCGCCGTGATAACCACGTAGAGCCGGTGTGCGCCCTTGCGCCGCAGGGGCCGATAGGCGATCCGCTCCAGGGTCACGCCGACGAGCGAGGTCAGAACCATGGTCAGGGGCACAGTGATGACAAAGGCTATCGCCGGGGAGAGCCCGACGATCGGGCCAATAAGGAAAGTGGCCACGAAAAAGGAGATGTAGGCTCCGACCATGAAGATATCGCCATGGGCGAAGTTGATCAGGCGCAACACCCCATATACCAGGGTGTAACCCAGGGCGATGAGAGCATAAAAGCTCCCCCACTGCAGGGCGTTTAAAATATTTTGAATAATAAAATCCACGAGACACGACTTCCTTGGAATAATTATTGAGGGTGTTGCAAAGCTCGTTAGCTTTGCAGCTGTTTTGTTCAGCGCTCTACTTTAATCTTTTTTTGTGAATGCATCAATCGTTGATTTTCTGGTTTTGATTACCCAGAAGCCTGTCCGACAATGACTGACCAGCTGCAAACACATCAATCTGTTCTCAAACTTCTGGGTTTTCGCCTTGGCCCCTATTCTCGGATAGGCTCTCAGTCGGGATCAGACAAAAAAGGACGGGGGTCCGTGGATCCCCGTCCTTTTTCATACTTCATGTGTTTTGCTCGTTATGGGCAGACAGACTCTTCAAAGACAAAGGTTCCTTCGTCGGAGATTTTAACCACAACAGCGCACTTGATCGGGTCGCCCTGCTCATTAAACTTGGATGAACCGGTAACGCCGTCAAAAGACTTGATGGCGGCCAGGCCATCACGGATGGCTTTGCGCATCTTGCGTGGGTTGGAGTCGACCATGCCGGCGTTCTTGATCCCTTCGACCATCAGACCGATGGAGTCCCAGGTCAGAGCAGCGTAGTCAGCCGGTTCTGCGCCGTACTTTTCGGTGTAGCGATCGATGAAAACCTTGGTCGCACCTTTGGCACCGGCTGCAGCGTAATGGGTTGAGAAGTATTGACCGTTGCACTGCTCGCCACAGAGCTTGACCAGATCCGGGGTGCCCCAGGCATCGGACCCCATGAAGGGACCCTTGTAACCAAGATCACGCGCCTGCGGGATGATCAGAGCGACCTGGTTGTAGTTTTCCGGTACAAAAATGAAATCAGGTTTGGCGGCAATGATGGTGGTCAACTGAGCGGAGAAATCCTGATCCTTGGTGCCATTCGATTCGTAGGCAACGACAGGGCCGAGTCCTTTGGCTTCCCAGGCCGCTTTAAATACTTCTGCCAAACCAACAGAATAGTCATTGGCGACGTCGAAGAGTACTGCTGCTGTTTTGGCACCGAACTTCTTGGCCGCAAAGTCAGCTACGACTGGCCCCTGGAAGGGGTCGAGGAAGGCCGCGCGGAAAACCCAGGGACGGTCCAGTGTGGTATTGGGATTGGTTGACCAGGGGCTGATCATTGGTACGCGGTTTTCGTTAGCGGTTCCGCCACCAGGAACGGCCTGCTTCGAGGAGTTGGGACCGATAATCGCAACGACTTCTTCCTGCTCGATCAGTTTGAGGGCAGCGTTGACTGCCGAGTCGGCTTTAGACTCGTTGTCCATGTAGATGAACTCTAGCATGTACTTTTTGCCGCCGACCTCGAGGCCACCGGCGCCGTTGATATCTGCGAGGTACATTTCAGCGGCGTTTTTGGAGCCTTCCCCAACTTCCGGGATGTCACCAGTCATCGGGATGTTGAAGCCAATCTTGATGGTGTCTGCAGCCATTGCTGGTGCTGCCAGCAGAACCACTAGAGCCATAACAACAAGGAATCTCATCTTTTTCATTTGTCTCCTCCATGTGTAAAAATGAACAGCAAATGTTATGTGCCACGCGATGTGGAACATCTACGGTTACGAATATCATTTGTTCTGTAAAACCAGACATTTAAGTACACCAGTACAAGGTCTGTTTGTCAAGCACCTTTGACGTTTTTTTGTGGGCCTCCATCATCTTGTGAAAATGATTCTACTGGTCAGTACTTGATCTTGGCAAAAGGAGATTGACGCGAGGCTTCGAGGGCTTCTTCGAGCGTATTGATACCCTGTGCTTTAAGTAACGGGATGAGTTTCAATAAAATCTCTGCAGTCACCAACGCGTCACCAAGAGCTGTATGACGTCCGACAATGGTGAGGTTGAAGCGTTCTGCAATCGCATCGAGGGAGTGCCCCTCCTGATTTGGATGGACAATTGATGACAAGAGGAGAGTGTCGAGAACTGGGTTGTCGAAATGTAGACCGGAAATCTCTTCTTTCAGTTGCAAAAAGCGCATATCAAAAGCGGCATTATGTGCCACCAGCACAGAATCAACAGCAAAGGCATGAAACTCAGGCAAAACTTGAGTAATGTCAGGTTGGGACAATAATAACTCGGGATCGATGCCGTGAATTTTGACGGATGATTCTGGTACCGGACGCAGTGGGTTGACGAGTTGGTCAATGCATTCGTGGTGCAATAATCGACCATTGACAATCCTTACCGCACCGAGTTGAATAATTTCGTCTCCCGTGGAAGGGTTGAGGCCCGTTGTTTCGGTATCAAAAGCCACGTAAGAGAGCTTTCGTAACGAAATTTTCCCCAGAGCATTTTGTCCTGGCTGTTGAAAGAGGTCGAACTCATAGGACGTGGTGTCACAGAAGATTGCAAGTCTGCGGGCTCTTCTGCCAGTGCCGTTGGTAAAGTTACCTTGAGGCCATTACAGAAAGCCTCGTTGTCGTCTGATATTGTGATGGCGCCCTCGTGCTCCGTGATAATCGTGTCCGGGGAGTCTGACATTCCGTCGTTATCCATGAAGAGGGGCGCTTTTTGCCAATTTTGAACTGTTTGGGTAGGAACGGTTTTTTCTGGCCATTTTAAACTGAGTCTTGCCATTTGGCTGTCATGGTCATCTACTCTTAACTGTATACTGGAAATGCCATGCTCGGCATTGATCAATCCTGCAAGGGTCGATATTGCTTGTACAATAGCGTAGCTGTCGATCTTCAGCCAGATGGCTTTCTCTGCATAAATCTCCGTTTGCATGGCAAAACGTTCATAGAGATTTTTCGCGATCAGCTTCATCAGGGTGTCCGCGACGACGTTCTCACGATTGCCGTAAGCACGACGATGTTCGCTGTAAAGCTTTCTGGCAAGGGCCAAGTGCTCCTCAAGATCATCGACGACCTGGTTAATCGCGAGTCTGTGATGATCACAAGCCTCATCACCGACCCCGGGCATTTTGCAGATAGAGTTGATGCCTCTGTGAAGTTTGCCGAGAGAATGCTGCACCGCGTCAACCATGCCTTGCAGAACTTTGTCTCGCTCACCGTCCGCGTCGATTTCGCCAGTAATATCTTCCAGAGAGAGCACGAATCCAGAAATATACCGTTTCTCTTCACTATCATTGGTAACTGGTGCCATGTTGACACGAATGAAACGTGTTCCAAAGAGTTTGGTCATTAAACCGAGGGCTGGTTTTGCCTTCCCCTGGATAAATGCGTGGTTCATCACTTCCAGAGCATGAACCAGAGGATCTCTTTCAAGGATACTGAAGATCGATCGGCCCAGGCCGATGGAACCTCCACTCTTTCGTTTTTTATCAGCAGGTTGCATCATCTCCTGAGCCTGCCGGCTGTAGAGGAGGACTTTGCCATCTCTGTTGCAGACTATGACTCCGTAGGGCAATTCTGACATCAGAGCTGCAAGTCGATTCCGTTCTTCTTTGAGAGTACGGTTAGAGTGACTGATCATGCCATCAACGTCGTGCTGTAATTTTTGAAAAGCGTCTGCCGATTCATTGATAATATTCGCCAGCATGATCATCTCCCGGGCACCTTCAATGGAGATTCGATAGTCCGGATTGGCGGAAGTGATCAGTCGTGTTTGTTCGGCCATACGCAAGGCTGGTATGACGTAGTAGCGAAAGAGCAGACTGACCATGGTGCCGATGAAGGCGACAAGGACAATTGAGCCGATAAAGGGAAAGGGAATCAATTTGTCAAAAAGGGTCTCAATAACAGCCTGTTCTTCTGCAGACAGGTTGATATAGGAGGCTGCAAAGCTGCCGAAAATTACCGTGAAGATAACAACGGTAATGCCGGTCAGAAAAATCCAGTATTTGGCTGCGGGTGACAATGTCTCGCCGAAATGATTCCGCAAAAGGAGCTCCTTGCTGTGCGGGTGCGTACTGCTTGTCGTCAATATTATGCGATATCTCTGTCTTGGTTCAAGCTGAGACGCTTAACTTTTGTTTTTTATCTGTGCAAAATCAACAGATTTACTCCACTGTTTTCAGGAGAATCGTATTCAGAGAGATCGTCTCCTGTTCCGGATTGTAACGATTTGGGTCAGGGTTGGATAGCTTCTGTCGGTATTCTTTGTCGAGCAGCTGCAGGCAACAGCTAAGAAACTCCTTCTGGTTTGAGTAAAGCAATCCATTCTTCGCATGTTCGACAACCGCAGAGTTTCCTGGAATCTTGCGAGCCAGAATTGGAATACCTATGGTGGCGGCCTCCAGTAAGGCGTTAGCCAGGCCTTCAGTGTCAGAATTGTTGAGGATGATGTCAGCCTCGTGCATAGCACTTGCCATCGCTTGTGTAGGAATGGCGCCTAGATATCGAGCCCAAGGCCGATTCTTTAACGCGTTCAGAAAACGCTCACTATAGTTTTTATCAAGGAGTGGTCCGCAGAAGGCGATCTGACAGTCTGGGCTTTCTGCTACGACCAGGTCGAACATTTCCAGTAACTGAAGTCCGCCTTTAATGGGGCGCAGCCCTGCCGGACAGAGGAAGAGGGGCTTGTCCTTTGCCAGTTTGTGCTCCTCACGTAGTTTGTAAGGGGTTCTCCCGAGGATGATGCCAGGAGGTAGCACATAAAGGTTCTCGGTTAATTCCGGATGGATACTAGAGAGTTCTTTGGCGATTAATGGATTCTGCAACAAGGCGAATGTTGCATGATGAATACATTCACGAATAATTGTACTCTGCACAGGGTCTTCTAGACCAGAATTGACATCGGTGCCGGTAAGAAGAACGACGTAGGGGACTGGCGAGTTGCGAGTTGCTTCGAGCCATGGTTTTCCTGAACGGTAGGCGTGAAGCAAAATTGCGACGTCTGGACTGAAAACAAGAATTTTCTCTTTGAAGCTTGACTCAGGTTGAAGAGGTGTCTCTTCTACGACGACCTGATGTCCACAGGTTTCAAGCCCATGCTGAAACCGTCGAGCAGTCACCCAGTTTCCGCTCACCTGGTCTTGACCTGGAACAACGATCAGGATGCGCATGGTAACTCCCCGAAATGACACAACTTGATCTTGCGACGAGTAATGATGTCCCGGGCTTCGATTGAAAGTAAGGCCTGTAGTTCCTTGTGCCGTTGAGGGCTGTCAAAAGGATTTCCTGTCGTGCATGGGTAGCCAGGGTGCGTCATCAACTCCCAACAGCCTGCAGGCAGGCTTTCAAGAAGTTGGCAGAGACTGGTTCTGTCCAATCGGTCTAAGAGAGGCATACCCATGAGTCCATTTGTGGTTCTAAGTCCACTCTCAATGATTGTTGTGTGAGCGGCGTGTCCGAGTTGACGGTAGAGAGATAATTCATATCCCAATTGTCCATCAGGATCTTGATTCTCCGGTTCCGCGGGTAGTGCTGTCCGTATGGAAGGGATTCCGTACTCTTTTGCTAACTCAATCACCATTGTTGTCAGGCAAGGGAAAAGCTGGCAATGTTGGTGGCTGTCGAGATGGTCTGGTCTTAACCCGTTGTCAAAAAGATTCTGAATCTGGGCTGAAAGTTCAGTTCTGATTGCATTGCGGTCGCATGCTCCAGCAGTTAAGCATTGGCGTAATTTTGCTTTGCCGGGAAGCTGCCCGCTGGCATCAGTCAGGCCTTTAATTTGGCCAGATAAAGTTATACCGTCAGCTAAATTAAGATGGACACCAACCGGCATCCCGGAACTTTTGATCAAGTCGACAGCTTTGTTAAAGGATGCTCCGTTCGCAAGCACTGAGGCACTTGTAACGAGGCCTTGTTGGTAGGCTTCCAGGATGCCTCGATCACGATCCAGGTTACAGCCGAGATCATCTGCACTGATAATCAAAGAAATCATGTTGTGAATAGTAATCCAGGTTGGACTTTTGGGCAAATGTCTTGGCGAAATGAATCAGTCAGGGTAACATTCGTTGCGTGACAGTGAGAGCAAAGTGCATCACCTGAGAATTTTGCCAGACACACCTTAATTCTGGATTTCTCTGGCGATTTTGGTTAGTTTTATCTCGTATAGAATGACAAATAAAGGGTTTTCGTTACATGTCGTTACAGCTATCACATAAATGTAAGATTCTCATTATCAAGCCGAGTGCTCTGGGTGATATTGTACATACCCTGCCTTTCCTGAATGCGGTCAAGAAACGCTATCCTGATTCGGAAGTTCATTGGGTCGTCGCCAAGGGGTTATACCCGTTTCTTGAAGGTCACCCCATGGTTGACAAATTCTGGCTCTTCGATAAAGAAGCCTGGAAACGGCCTGGTGACCTGGCGAAAAACTGGCCTGCTATTAAAGCTTTTTACCGGGGGTTACGCGCTGTCGGCTTCGACGTTGCTGTTGACCTGTCTGGTTTGTTCCGTAGTGGTTTTATCTCATGGCTCAGCCGTGCCGAGTGTTGCGTGGGTTTTGACAATGGTGCTGAAGGAAGCACCTTTTTCTTTAGCCACAAAGTCCCGGCGGATATGACGATTCATGCTATTGAGCGTTTGCTGAGTGTTGCTGCGTTTATGGATTGCGATAGCAGTGAGGTCGCTTACCCTCTGGCTCCTTTTGATCCTGCCCCGCCGATTTGTCGAGAATTGCCTGCCGAATTTTGCGTGATGGTGCCCTCAGCAGGGAAGTCGGCGAATCGATGGCCGGCAGAACGGTTTGGTCAGCTCGCCGCTATATTACCTTTGCCGACAGTCCTCCTCGGTAGTCCTGCGGATAAGCCTGTCTTGGATGAAGTCATGCGGC
>CBDUFN010000003.1:0-31489 GCA_965366475.1 uncultured bacterium
TCCGAAGCACGTTGAGCAGTTCCTCAAAGAAGGTCACATCCGTTGGGATTCCCTCGGTGAGTTCTGCGCTCTGGTTCCATCTCTTGAGCAGGCAGCAACTGCTGACAACAATCCTAAGGCTGCGATTCTGGCCGAGACTCTCGATGTTGCCATCGGTCAGTATCTGGAAAACCAAAAACTGCCTTCCCGTAAAGTCAAAGAAATTGACAACCGTGGTGGTAGCTTTTACCTCGGTTTCTACTGGGCACAGGCTCTTGCCGCTCAGGACAAAGATGCTGAGTTGAAAGCACGTTTTGCCAAGGTTGCTGCAGAGATCGAAGCGAACGTTGCCAAGATCGATGCTGAGTTTATCGATTGTCAAGGTTCTCCGGTTGACGTCGGTGGTTACTTCAAATTCGATCCGGCAAAAGCTGCTGCAGCTATGCGCCCAAGCGCAACACTAAACGCAATCATTGACAACATGTAAATAAACATGGATGGGACGGAGCCAACTGGCTTCGTCCCAATTCTTTATTCCAAACTATCAAGGAGAGAGAAAATGGCGAGATCAAAAATTTCATTGATCGGTGGTGGACAGATTGGTGGCGTGTTGGCTCAACTAGCGTGCCTGCGTGAATTAGGTGACGTAGTTTTGTTCGACATCGTTGAGGATATGCCTCAGGGCAAAACTCTTGACCTTGCTGAAGCTTCACCAATTGACGGTTTTGACGTTTCCTGCACAGGCACCAACAGCTACACAGACATTGCCGGTTCCGACGTTGTTATCGTTACAGCTGGCCTTCCTCGTAAGCCAGGCATGAGCCGTGATGACTTGATCGAAGTCAACTCAAAGATCATGACATCCGTTGCTGAAGGTATTCGTGACAATGCTCCTAACGCAGTCGTCATCGTTATCTCTAACCCTCTTGACGCTATGGTTACCCTGTGCCGTAAAGTTACTGGATTCCCTGCTGAGCGCGTCATCGGTCAAGCTGGAGTTCTCGACTCTGCACGTTTCGCAGCATTCATCGCTTGGGAACTAGGTGTATCAGTTAAAGACGTTACTGCAATGACTCTTGGTGGTCACGGCGACACCATGGTTCCTCTGATCCGCTACGCAAGTGTTCAAGGGATTCCAGTAATGGAACTCCTCGAGCAAAAGTATGGCAGTGCTGCTAAAGCTGAAGAAGTCATGACTGCTATGGTCGAGCGCACTAAAGCTGCTGGTGGCGAAGTTGTTGCCCTTCTCAAAACTGGAAGTGCTTTCTACAGCCCTGCTTCTGCAGCCATCGCAATGACCGAGTCGATCCTCAAAGACCAGAAACGCGTTCTGCCAACTTGTGCTCTGCTCAACGGCGAGTTCGGTGTTGACGGTTACTACGTAGGTGTTCCTTGTGTTCTGGGTTCCGCCGGTGTTGAGAAAATCGTCGAGTTCAAACTTGATGCAACAGAGCAAGCTCTCATGGACAACTCTGCAAACGCAGTTAAAGGCCTGATTGCTGACCTCGAGAAAATGGGTCTGCTGTAAGCTCCAATTGATTAAAGCCAACCCCAAAGAAGGGCAATGGCGACATTGCCCTTCTTTTTTATCAGACTGTAATTTTGCGCTGTTTTACTGCTTTTTTTAAACCACATTAAATATGTGGAAAAAAGTATAGCGTATACCAAATTTATGGTGGAACGAGATAAGCAATCATGCTATCTTCCGCCGCAAAATTCGCTAATAACAAGCGAAAATCCAAGAACAAAGGAGACAAACCAGAATGAGTGGTGCCAGACTCGAAATCATCGAGCGTAACTGCAAAGGTTGCAGTATCTGCGTCGAATTCTGCCCGAAGAATGTCCTGGAGATGGATGTCTTTTTGGTCACAGCCCCACGACCAGAAGATTGCATCAAGTGCATGCAATGCGAACTGCTTTGCCCGGACTTCGCCATCAAGGTCCATGACGAGTAAACAACTATTTCAATAGAGGAGAGTAGACGTGGCTAAAAAAGTTGCTCTGTTACAGGGGAATGAAGCTTGTGCTCATGGCGCAGTTTATGCCGGAGCCAAGTTTTTCGGAGGTTACCCCATCACACCCTCGACCGAGGTCGCTGAAGTCCTTTCAAAAGAACTTCCCAAGGTCGGTGGAAAATTTATCCAAATGGAAGACGAGATTGCTGCTATGGCTTCGGTCATTGGCGCTTCTTTAACTGGCTCCAAGTCGATTACTGCGACCTCAGGACCAGGTGTCTCATTGAAGCAGGAACTGATCGGCTATGCGTGCATTGCTGAAGTTCCCTGCGTTATCATTAACGTTATGCGCGGTGGTCCTTCTACCGGCATGCCAACTGGCCCTGGTCAATCAGATGTTATGCAGGCCATGTGGGGCACACACGGTGACCATGCTGCAATCGCTCTGGTTCCTGACTCTTGCCAAGAGATCTTCACTGAAACGGTACGTGCCTTTAACTTGGCAGAGAAATATCGTATGCCAGTTCAGGTTCTCTTCGATGAGATCGTCGGTCACATGCGTGAGCGTATTGAGTTCCCTGAGCCAGGTGAGCTTGAAATCATCGATCGTGAAGCTCCTAGCGTAAGCCCGGAAGACTACAAGCCTTACGACTCGACTAAGGGCCAAGTTCCACCACTTGCGTCTTTTGGTTCTGAGTACAAGTACCATGTCACAGGTTTGAATAAAGCTGATGACGGCTTCCCGACCACAAAAGCCAGCCTTGTTGACGCTGAAGAACGTCGTCAGATCGATAAAGTCATGGACAACATCGCCGACATCGAGTCGTACGAAGAGTACATGACTGAAGATGCAGACGTTGTAATCTGGGCTTATGGTTCAACCTCCCGTTCTGCTCGTTACGCAGTGAATGAATTGCGCAAAGAGGGAATCAAGGCTGGTATGTTCCGCCCGATCACTCTATGGCCTTTCCCTGAAAAACGTACTGCTGAACTTGCAGAGCAAGCTAAAGCGATCGTCGTCGCCGAGATGAACCTCGGTCAGATGGTTCTCGAAGTAGAACGTGTTGCTCAAGGCAAGTGCGTTGTGGTCCATGAGGGCCGGGTTGACGGCGATCCGATCAATCCTGGTCAGATCATGGACAAGGTTAAGGAGGTACTCTAATGGCTTACGATTACGAAAAGTCGATCCGCCCCGGCAAACTGCCACATATCTGGTGCCCCGGTTGCGGTCACGGCATTGTCATGAAAGGCCTGATCCGGGCCATGGATACTTGCGAACTAGATCGCAAGAACACAGCTGTCGTTTCCGGTATCGGTTGCGCAAGTCGTCTCCCAGGTTATCTTGACGCATGCACACTGCATACGGCTCACGGACGTGCAGCAGCATTTGCAACAGGCGTTAAGATGGCTAAGCCTGAGATGAATGTTATTCTTTGTGGTGGTGACGGTGACGGAACTGCTATCGGCGGTAACCACTTCATCCATGCCTGCCGTCGTAACATCGACATGACTTACGTGTTGATGAACAACTACATCTACGGTATGACCGGTGGTCAGTTCTCGCCTTGCACACCTACGGGTGACATGGCTTCTACAACTCCTTATGGTAACCCCGATCCAATTTTTGACATCTCCAAATTAGCTATCGGTGCCGGCGCTACATTTGTGGCAAGGACCACCGCTGCTCATCCTCGTGAGATCGACAAATTGATCACACTCGGCATTAAGCACAAAGGTATGTCAATCATTGAAGTTGTTGACGACTGCCCTACAACATACGGCCGTCGCAACAAGTTCCGTTCGGTTATTGACATGATGAAGCGCCTCAAAGCTGATGCTGTTCCTGTCAAGGCTGCTGCCAAGATGACAGCTGAGCAACTTGAAGGCAAGTTCCTGACAGGCGTGCTCTTTGAAGACACTGAGAAGCCTGAGTATACAGTTCAGTACGCGAACGTAATCAAAAAGGCGCAAGGCGCCTGATCACTACGAAAAGGAGAAAGAACCATGGCTGAACGTTATGAGCTTCGCTTTTCCGGTGCTGGTGGTCAGGGTCTGATCACAGCTGGAATTATCCTCGCGGAAGCTGCGTCCATCATTGAAGGCAAAAGTGCCGTACAGTCTCAAAGTTACGGTCCAGAAGCCCGCGGTGGCGCATCCAAGTCTGAGGTCATCATCTCTGATGCACCAATTGACTATCCTAAAGCAACTATTGTTGATGCATGTCTGGCGATGACCCAGGAAGCAGCTGACAAATACGCAAATGGCATCAAAGAAGGTGGATTGCTTCTTCTCGATGAGGACTTTGTACATACAGCTCCAGAAGGTGACTTCAAGGTGCTTCGTCTGCCAATCACTCGCATGGCCAAAGAAGATATCGGCCGTGAGATCGTTGCAAATGTTGTTGCACTTGGTGCGGTTATCGGTTTGACCGGTGTCGTTGCCAGAGAATCCGGTGAAGAAGCCGTGCTTCGTAAAGTGCCTGCAGCGTTCAAGGAACTAAACAAAAAAGCTTACGCTTTGGGCTACGAAAAAGGTCAAGAACTGGCTAAATAGTTGTCAGTGAGCTTAGTAACACCAAGGCCCGGCAGAAATATCTGCCGGGCCTTTTCTTTATCAATCACAACTAAAAAGGGGAAGCCAACGATGACTTCCCCATATATTCAAAAGAACTCGCTTGTCTAGCCTTCTTCTTCGCGAATATATTTTTCTGCCATGGCAACGGCTTCCGGTGTGCCGATAAATACGGGCGCACGCAAATCAACGCTGTCCGGCTCAATATCCAGAATCCTCTGACGACCATCTGAAGCCGCTCCACCAGCCTGTTCAATAAGATAAGCCATTGGGTTAAGCTCAAATAGCAAACGCAACTTTCCTGCAGGAGCATCACTCAGATGAGGATACATAAAGACTCCGCCTCGTTTTATCAAAATCTGATTAATATCGGGAACAAAGCCTCCGGAATATCTAAGCTTGGTACCTGACTCTTCTAGTTCTCGAGTAAATTTTTCTGTCCCGGCCGTATACTTGCTACGTAAACCACCTGGAGAGTAAATCTTTGCAGGGCCAGTCATACGAATATTCTGATAGTTGAGGGTGTATTCCATTAAACTATTCATGCCAAACTCATGAACACCTTTACCTGTAGAATAAACTAAAGTGGTCCGTGGGCCATAAAGAATGTACATAGCTGCGACCTGATTACGGCCTGCCTGTAGCAAGTTACTGCCCTTGAAGATTGAAACAATCGTGCCAACGGCAAGATTGACATCTACAAGCGAAGAACCATCCAATGGATCGAATGCAACCGAGTACTTTTCCTCATTTTCAGGGTCTACAGGTACGATTTCACCACTTTCTTCTGATACGAGATTAGCGACAACTTCAGAGTGCATAAGGCGCTTGGTGATGATTCTGTCTGAGAGCACATCAAGAGCTAATTGCTCCTCGCCATAAAGGTTTGACGTCCCGGCCATACCTAGCTCACCTGTGCGGATCGCATTAATAATATACTTTGACGCCTCTGCAATTTCACAGATCAACCTTGTCAGATCACGATCTTCCTGCTGTTCTCGTAAATGACGACGTAGGTCAATATGTATGGGGGTTGAGCCTGTATCACTCACGTTTACGCCTCCTGATTAAAAAGTTAATTAAGCAAACCGGGTCAGTCTAGACTAATTTCATTCATGGAGCAAGCAGTTCACCTGATATATGAAGCAAGGGCTTGACGATAGCTTTATAACTGCTAGTATAAATACTTAACAATACTATTACCTTAGGAATGGGAGCTAGCCATGACCGAAGAGGAAAAAGTTGAAAAACAAACCGAAGCTGAGACCAATCAAGTTGATGAAACTCATCAAGATCAAACAGAAGAGCATCCTGATCGTCTGAAGGAAACCACTGAGAAGATTTGGGGCAGCACCAGACACGCTTGGAGTACTGCAACTTTCAAAGCAACTCAATACAAGAAATTGGTCCAGAAGAAAATTGATCAATCCGCATTACACAAGAAAATCAATGCAGCCCATGCGGAGCTAGGAAAAATGATAGATGATTTACGTGAAGAGGGCAAAAAGGCAATCATGACGCAGGTGGAGGTCAAAGATATTTTAGCAAGGATTGATGACCTAAAAGCCGATGCTATAAGACTTGAAGAAGAAATTGAACAAATTCGAGTTGAGGAACTCCCTCAAGAGGATGGGCAAACAGAAGAAAAGCCCGAAGAAACCTGAGGTGTAAGATTCTAATTATAACATCATAGGAAGCAGACAAATGGATCAGGAACGTGACATCGTTACTGATCCATTTTTATTGCCAAAGAGAGGTCTCGAGTATCATTGTTCCTAGCGGTATTTTTTCACATGAAAATTTAAAGCGGTAAAAGGTCACTTAACGGGCCAAACTATTGTGCCACTCTTTCAGTATCTCTTCCCAACCTAACCCGTAATCCTGATAAACAAACTCTATTGCATCCTTCCAATCAACTTTTTTACCGATTTTTTTTAGCAATTCTGTCATTTTATGCCAACCGTAACGCTCGACCATGAAGGCGACGAGAGAATAACTTTGTTCATACGCAAGTGGAACCTTCTCACTCTCAAGAGTAATAAATGAATGTGAAAGGGACTCCCAATCAAGCGTCCTTTTCTCTTGCACTGCCTGCATGAATGAAAGAGAAGAAGACGAATACATTCGGCGACCAGACAATTCGGCCAATCCTTCATTGAGCCATACAGGGGCGTAACGATTGGCCATGAAATGGACGATAACGTGCATATACTCGTGGTAAAGAACAGCCTTTAATTGATCTGACATTTGGTGTAAGCCGCCAAGTGGCAAACGAATTTTACCGTCATAGACCCCAGCGGCCCAATCAGGAGAGTTAGTCATTGCAGAAAAATCGCTCTTTAAGTAAAGAAGCACAGGAACGGTAACATTCGGATAATAAGCCAAATCAGAACCTAATTCTGCGTAAGCTTCCTCTAACACATCCAAAATCAAAGAGGCCAGTTCAGCAGCGTTTTTCGAATCAACAAAAGAGAGTTGAAAAAGACCACGAACGTCTTGTCCCATATTCTGTTCAACCTGCCACTCTCGAATGACCTTTTCGAGTAGAGCATCAACTTCTGGCCCACCGTCGAGTTGGCTCGCTGCCGTTAGTACGTCTATTGCCTCCTGCATACGTCCATCGGCATAGTGTGCTTTGCCAAGCAAATGGTAAAGACCGGTGTTCTGAGGGGCAAGCCCTATGGCCTGATTAAGAAGATACGCAGCCTCAGCATAGGAGCCCTGCTTGAATCGCACCATCGCCTCACCCTGCCAAAGGCGTATATCTTCTGCGTTATAACGAAGCCCTTCCTGAAAAATGGTACCAGCATCGGATAAATTACCAGAGGACAATAATTGATAACCGCGCCCCAGATAAGCAATAGCAATAAGATGAGAGTATTCGGATGGGTTTAGAGCACTTCGTTCAAGGCCATGAAGAACCTCCAAGGCTTGCACATAGTTTTTCTCTTCCAATAAAACGATAGATTTCTGTAGTTGATTTTCCGAAGCAGAAAAGCCAGAAGTGGGTAGCAGAATGCTGAGGAGAAGAAAGACAACAGCAGTGACGAAGTAGGATTTCATTAGGGACGACATCCAAGGTGAAGGATTGACTGCATTTCTTCGTGTATCAAGCGATTACTGGCCATACATTCCAATGAATCAAGAGTCATAGGCTGTCCATCAAAATCACTGACCAGACCACCAGCCTCTTCAATCAACAAGATCCCGGCAGCGAGGTCCCACGGCTTCAACTTCAACTCCCAAAATCCGTCAAAACGTCCTGCAGCGACACTTGCCAGATCAAGGCTCGCAGCCCCTGGACGTCGACACGCCTGAGCATCTTTTTGAAAACGGGTGAAGTAATCATAATTATTCGCCTTACACTTCTTGTGATCGTAAGCAAAGCCTGTTGCCAACAATGAATGCTCCAGAGTAGTAATCGCTGACACCTTCAAACGCCGATCATTAAGAAACGCTCCATGCCCTCGTTCAGCAAAATAGAATTCACCGACATAAGGATTAAAAACAACGCCAAGTTGCAAACAGCCACGTACTTCCAACGCTATAGAAACGGCAAACCAGGGAAAGCCATGTGCATAGTTCGTCGTACCATCCAGAGGGTCTATAATCCAGCGATAGTCTGAACCGGAATGACCATAATCACCCTCCTCTGCCAGAATATCGTGTTCAGGATACAGGTCCTTAATCAGCTTCACGATAAGCGCCTCGGATTGCCGATCCGCCTCGGTCACCAAATCGTATTTACCTTTAAATTCAACCCGGATACCGCTCTCAAATTTATCCATGAGCAGTTTCCCGGCCTCACGCGCAGCCTGTATGATTAAAGTCTTCATCTAAAACCTCTTAATTTTGTCCAGAACCGGTCAACTTAACGCTGTCGGAATCATATGTAATCAGTCCCTCTTCCTCGCACCAGAGTCTGGTGACACCGATCACTGCCAGTGGAATACAAAACAGCTGAAAAAGGGGAATCGCAAGGAGAGCCATCACACCACAAGAAAAGCCGAACATCAGGAATTTGCGCGCGAAGATATAACTCTTTTGTTCACGAAAGAACTGACGTTTGCGCACCAACACAAAACCAAGATATTCAAAGCTAAGAAAGAACAGGGTCAGACTTATTGCCAACACGGTATAGATAGAATTACCGACACCAGGCAGTAAATTAAGAGGTAGTATCAAAATCATGACAACGACAAATATCCACATTTTTTTTGCTTCCATGAGAACTGTATTCAAAGCATCTCTTAAGAAACGTCCGGCAGAGAATGTTTCGTCATTAAAATTTCCACTTAAGAATTCTTCAGTTCTCTCGGAAAGCAAATCATTAAAAGGCGACGCCAGAAGATTTCCGACAACGGTAAAAGTAAAGAAGACCAAAACAGCCGTCAAAAGAACGGCCACAACCCAGAGGAACCAATAGAGAACCGACCAGTACCAGGCTTCTCCTTGGGGGATGTACTCCACGACCGTAGACCCAAAGAAATCCAATCCTAGATAAACGGCCCCTGAGAACACGAGCGTATTAATCAAAAAAGGAATTAAAATATATAGAATCAGTCGAGGATTTTGTCGCAGAATCCGGACACTACGAAAAGGGGCGAAAAACCCTCGCGAAAAATTAACAACAAAACTTTTTTTTGGCTGCGCAGTCATAAACTCACCTTACCTACCTTCTTAGAGATTTTCCATTGCCTTTAAACATCTTCACGAAGCAAATCAAGACCCAGTTTATTTGTATTAAGCTACCACATCTGTTTATTGACAACCAGTGGACATCTTTTCGGAAATACAGTTACAAGGGCCTTTCATGACAACACAATAAGAATCAACTTTTGCCTAATATACAGGCCACTGATGCCTCACAAATAAGCATATTTCTCAGACACCAACCTGCTTTACCACGTAAGTAGCTTAAATATATACGATTAAATACGGCACAAGTATTGAATTAGGCTCTGGTGTGCTTCGGACAATGATGTCCATGGCCAGAAATATCAGACGAGGAGGTCTTTCCCTATGGATTCTGCAGTCCAATCTCTTACCAATTCCGGTGATGTGCTATTTCTCATGCTTGGCGCTGTCATGGTTTTTGCCATGCACGCAGGTTTTGCTTTTCTTGAAGTCGGTACCGTCCGAAAAAAAAACCAAACCAATGCACTGGTAAAGATTCTTACTGACTGGTCTGTTTCGACTGTTGTCTATTTTTTAATTGGATACCCAATCGCTTACGGTATTCACTTTTTCATGTCTGCAGAAGGACTCATTGGCGCCAACCAGGGCTATGAATTAGTTCGATTCTTTTTCCTGCTCTGTTTTGCCGCGTGTATCCCGGCGATTATTTCTGGTGGAATTGCTGAAAGAACCCGCTTCTGGCCTCAGGTGCTTGCAGGTGGAATTTTTGCGGGACTTACCTACCCTTTCTTTGAATCACTCATCTGGGGTCAAAACAGCTCTGGTTTGCAAGCCTGGTTTGAAGGCACTTTTGGCGCTCCCTTTCATGATTTTGCAGGAAGTGTGGTCGTTCACTCCATGGGAGGCTGGCTCGCCCTTCCCGCAGTCCTCCTACTCGGACCTCGTATGGGTCGTTGGGTTCGTGGCAAAAGTCACGCAATCCCCGTCAGCAACATTCCTTTTCTCGCCCTAGGAAGTTGGATCCTGGCCGTTGGTTGGTTTGGTTTCAACGTCATGAGTGCACAGAACCTCAATGGTATTTCAGGTCTGGTGGCAGTTAATTCCCTGATGGCGATGGTCGGCGGTGTTATCTTTGCGGTCGTCGCAACAAAATGTGACCCAGGCTTCGCGCACAACGGTGCACTGGCTGGATTGATAGCTATCTGTGCCGGTTCAGATCTGGTTCATCCCTTCGCAGCTTTCTTGATCGGCGGCATCGGGGCTTTGATTTTTGTTTACGGTTTCCAATGGGAGCAAGAGACTCTCAAAATTGACGATGTCCTTGGCGTATGGCCTCTACATGGAATCATCGGCACTTGGGGTGGTATTTCAGCTGGTATTTTTGGTTATACAAGTATGGGAGGTCTGGGCGGCGTCAGTTTTATGTCACAGTTGGCAGGAAGCCTGCTCGCGATCCTTTATGCACTGGCCACCGGCTTTGCTGTATATGGCGTCATCGTTAAAGTTTTTGGGCTTCGCTTGGAAGATGAAGATGAATTCCGGGGATCAGACCTCTCAATCCATCACATAACCGCTTACCCTGAAGACAAAGTGAGTTAGTTATTTACAACTCAAAGGACAATGATAAACGGCTGCTGGGATATCCAGTGGCCGTTTCTTTTATGTCGACAAACGCTATGATCTCGTACATATAAATATCTGCAGACATATTATCACTTTAAAAAGAGCGCCACCTTCACCTTTTCTATTAATGCGTATAATTTTACGCAGGCCCCTAAAGATCTTCTCCTTATGGTTATCAAACTGAGATTTGCTGTGGCACAACGGTTACAATTCATTTATTATAAATTAGCAATCAATTTCCCCTTTTTAATACGGGCAAACTCTATGAGATACCGTTACCGTTTTTTCTCGTTAATCCTACTTCTGTCACTACACTTCTTTTTAACCGCGTGTGATGAGCAGAGCTCGGTTATCTATGTCGACCCTGTTAAAAAAGCCCCTATAGAGAAAATTGATCCACCCGAGGCTTCTAAAGCAGAAATCCGTCTTGGCATCGGGTCTATTATCACACCCAAAGAGGGATTTATTTACTATCAACGCCTCGTGGATTACATAGAAGAAAAATTGTCGATGCCGGTTACTGTTATCGACCGAGGGACGTATCAGGAGTTCAACGAACTTCTTGCCGATGGGGGGCTTGACGTTGCTTTCGTCTGTGGTGGGCCCTACGTCGAAGGGCATGAAGCTTTCAATCTCGAGTTACTGGTTGTACCGGAAACACCAAGCGGTGAAATCGTTTACTACTCTAATCTGATAGTCGCTAAAGAGAGTTTATTCAAATCGATTGAAGATTTAAAAGGCAAGCGCTTTGCTTTTACAGACCCTCAATCTAATAGTGGCAAGCTGGTTCCGACTTACTTGCTGGCAAAAGAGAATAAAACACCCGAAACTTTTTTTGGTGAAATCATCTATACCTATGCTCATGACAAATCTGTTCAAGCGGTTATGGACAAGAGCGTTGATGGAGCCTCTGTCGACAGTCTCATCTACGATTATTTGGCAGATAAAGATCCAGAAGTAGCTATAAAAACAAAGATCATATCTAAATCAGATCCCTATGGCATTCCACCTGTTGTCGTGCGTCCTGATATTCCGGAGAAGTTACGTGTACAACTGAAAGAAGTTCTACTTCAAATGGACAAAGACCCCAAAGGACTGTCGATTTTACAAGGGATGAAAATCAAAAGGTTTGTTGAGAGTGGCGATCCAGCCTATGACTCGATACGCCAAATTCGCGAGTTCACCCGAGCTCAAGTGCAACAGACATCGGCCAAATGAATAGGCATCTGACCCTGAGGGCTAAGCTTCTCTACTTGACCATATTCGTAATGGTGAGTTTCTGTTTATCTCTGAGTATCTATTTAAAAACGCATTTTTCAGAGGTTCTATCAAAAGAATTGCTAAAGAGAGGCGTCTCTATTGCCAGCCACGTTGCCGAAGTGTGCGCCAATGCTTTTATCGAGCGTGATTATATCGAGTTGGAAACTTTAGCCAGGGAACATAAAGCTGCAGAAGAAGACATCGTCTATATTCTTATCCTCAATCGGGACAACAAAATCGTTGCCCACACTTTTACTGATGGGCACCCTCTTGATCTTGAAAAAATTGTTCATTCCATTAATGGAAAAAGAGTCTCTGTGCAACAGATTAACTTCGGCGAGATGCCCCTTTACGATATTGCCACGCCTGTTCTGGACAAAAGGATAGGATCTGTCAGAGTCGGCATTTCAGCTGTTCCTGTCTACCATGCTGTCAGCACCATGACTGGCCAGATTATTGGTGCAATTGTGTCACTGGGAATACTCGCACTTCTTTTGTCTCTCCCGGCTCTACAGACAATCATCAAACCTATAACAGACTTAACTCACGCGGCAAAAGCGATATCAGAGGGCAACTGGGACCACAAACTTCCAGTCAATAGCAATGATGAACTGGGCACGTTGACAGAGTCTTTTAATCATATGATCAATGACATCAGACTTGCGGAAAAGAAATTGGCGGCCCACGCAAACTTCCTTCAAGTACTTATTGATGACATACCTCTTCCGGTTTTTTATAAGGACTTACATGGAACAATGCTGGGATGTAATCACGCGTACAGTACTTTCTGGGGAAAACCAAAACAAGAGATTGTCGGATGTCACACGAGGTCAATATACACTGAAGAAGAAGCTCAATTGCATCTCAGCAAAGATCAGGAAGTCATCGGCAAATTAGCTCCCCTTTGCTACGAACACTCTGTTGTCGATGCGAAAGGGCAAACTCGTCACGTTCTCTTCAATAAGGCATTGTACTGTGACGTTACAGGCGGCCCGGCAGGTATTATCGGGGTCATTCAGGATGTGACAGAGCAACGCCGCTCTGACCGCATGAAAAACGAATTTGTCTCGACAGTCGCTCACGAGTTCCAAACGCCACTCGCCACAATTTTGGGATTTGTAGAACTTCTCCAAGAAGGAGTACTAAAAGATAAAGATCAGAATGAAGCCTTCAATATGATCACCAAAAAAGCTGAAGATCTTTCTGAAATGGTGGATGAGCTTCTAGACTTGGCTCGCATTGAAACCGGCGAGGGTTTGAAGATCCACCTCGAACCCTGCAACACCAACGAAGTTTTGGCAGAGCTCATAGACAACTTTGAAAAACGCACAGAAAGCCATCAATTTTCATTGGAACTTCCAAAAGAAGACGTTCTCGTTTCGGCCGACAAGGTTCGCATGGGACAGGTCATGGAAAACCTCCTGAGTAATGCGGTAAAGTATTCTGCACGACAAAGTAAAATCAAAGTAAGCGTTACCAAACAAAGTAACCACTGCCAAGTACAAGTTGCCGACCAGGGCATCGGCATGACAGAACAGCAAAAAGACAAGATTTTCGAAAAATACTATCGTGTTGACACGTCTAACACAGCCCCATCTGGCACCGGTCTTGGCCTGTACATAACCAAGTCAATAATCGATGCGCATAAAGGCCAGATAGAGGTTGAAAGTACCCCAGGAAAAGGGACAACCGTCACCTTCCGCGTTCCCATGATCAATGCCTAAGTCTATATAACAAATAAAAAAGCCACCTGACTAACGAATGGCCTAGCTTTGATTACACGATCACCATTCATAGAAAAGACGACTTCAGCGCTTAAAGAAGTAGAATCGAGATTACGACAAATTCCCAGTTTAAATATAAGAACCAACCACTGCTGCGATTTTAGCAAGAGCATCAAGTTCAGCATCGGTAAAATCCGGTCCGGCCAGACTAACATCATCAGCTTTTCTACTCACTTGTACTGCGCCAATGATTCTTTCACCACAGAGCAGAGGAACACTCATTATTTTTTGAATGGACTTTGATCTTCTGGAGTTCTTATCTTTACTCTTTGCACCGTCCGCGCTTGCGAGGTTGACCAACTCAAAGAATGAAGCATGTCGTTCTACACTGAAGTGGTTATATAACTCTGACCTGTTTTCACGAACAGTTCTTGCAACCAGGGAATCTCTGTTTTTCAAAGGAATCATCCCAGAATCAACCATTTTAAGGGGCCAGACAAAATGGAGCATTTCTGTAGAAGCATCGAGTTTAATAAAGGCAACTTCATCATCTGCGACTTTAAATGCCTGCTTTAATGCCAGGGCGGACAATGCTAGAGTTTGGCTTTCAGCTGTTTTTTTGAGCTTTTCATTGAGAGCTATACAAAATTCTGAAACTTTCACCTATCCCTCCCTCAAAGATCAAAGAATACGTCAGAGTTAGACTTCATGCAGAGCAAACTTGGTTTCTGCCACCTTTTTTTGCCTTATATAAAGCTTGATCAGCGGCCTTTAACAGCTGATCCGGAGTCGTGTTTTTATCATCGCGGACAGCGACACCGATACTGACGGTCACCTGTAACATTGATTTTCCGTTTGCCTTGCCACTCGATTTCTCAGGCTTTTGCTTTGGTCGTTTTCGGCCTCTCACAACAAATCCAGCCCGAGAGATCGTTTCACGTAAAGCCTCCAGATGCGGAAGTGCTCTTTCCAGGTCTTTATTTGGAAAGATAACAGCGAACTCCTCACCGCCATAACGATAAGCTCTTCCGCCCCCTGAAACCCTCCTTAAGCAGGTTGAAACCATACGCAGAACCTGATCACCGACATCATGACCATGCGTATCATTGACCTTTTTAAAGTGATCAACATCAACCATGGCAACAGTATAACGACGTCCTACTTTGAGCAGGAACTCATTCATGGCCCGTCGAGCGGGTAGACCAGTAAGTTCATCGTTGAAAGCCATTTTAAAACTACTTTCAATGAGCGCAATCACCAGAATAAACGCGGCCACGCCACCCCAATAGGCAAAAGATTCAGGTGTCCAAAGCCCTGAAACAATCGGCCCAAGAATCCAACAGAAGCTTGCTTCAAGTGCTTCTGGCTTTTTGCAGAAACGCACCAGCAAAATAACAAGGCTAGCAAAAACAACCAGAAGAGAAAATTGCGATAAAGGAATTTGATCCAAAAAAGTATCGGTCAAGAATGGACGACCGAGCCAGGCGATAACGTCACCAGCCATGCTGAAGAAAAGCCAGCAGACAACGCCTATTTGCATCAGCATCAGGACTAAACGTAATAATCCATGCAATGTGAACAGTCCACGCTCAGACCACCAACTGTAAAGCGCAAGGTTGAGCGGCAGAAGAACAGGCACAACCTGTAAAAGATACTCACGCCCAAAAGGTGTGGTCATCACCAAAGCACGCTCAACAATAATGAGAGCAGCAACAACCCACAACACGCGGGTTCTATTGAACCGCCAGCCAAGGAATAAACAAGCGATAACAGCCAGATAAGGGAAGAGAGCTAACAGGGGTAACCACGTTGCAGGGATAACGGCTTCAGTCTGCAGATAAAAAGCTGCAGAGAATATGACTCCAGGAACAAGCAGTAAAAGAAGAGATCTCAACAATTGCATAATTAAGTAAAAATGTCTCCAGTGGTTAATTTGACGGAACAACTTATCATGACAGTCATCCAACTTCCAGAAGAAGCGATCTGACCAATAAAGTGATTATCTATTTACTCGGAGAAATAGGACATCAGAAGTTGACAGAAGACCCTTAGCCGCGATAAAAGCCATGGCAAAGACTATTTCTTGTTATTTTACGGAGAGAGACAATGAACAATTTTACGGACAATGTCATTCTTAACTTCAATACACAGATTCCGTGTCAATGGGACTCTGTTGACGATCAGATCATGGGAGGATCGTCACAAAGTCAACCGGACATTAACAAAGATACCGGTTTACGTTTCTCAGGTACAGTCGCACTAGACAATAATGGCGGTTTTGCCTCTATTCGTTCCAAAGACTCACATTACGACCTGTCTCAATATTCAGGATTGACTCTTCGCCTGCGTGGTGACGGAAAGAGTTATAAATTCAGTTTACGCACAGACCTTTTCTTCGACGGTGTCAGCTACCAGATTACATTCACAACCCAAACTGACACCTGGCAAGAGATCTACTTGCCATTTGCAGACTTCATCCCGACCCATCATGGCATTAAGCTGTCAACCGTTGCTCCTATGAATATAAGCAGTATTAAAAGTTTCGGTTTTTTTATTGCCGACCAACAGGAAGGCCCTTTCCAAATTGATGTCCACTGGATAAAAGGGACTGTATAACCTTTCAGATAAAACAATAATAAACAAAAGGCCGGCATACTTGCCGGCCTTTTGTTTTAATTCAGCTTCTTATCTTTCCAATAACGGGTTCCAGCAAGATTAACTTTAGCCATCAATCCTGACTCAGACATCGTATACATGGTTGTTTCTGAATCGAGTGAAATTTCACCCGTAATTGCCCCACCCTTACCTCTCGCCTTAGCCGACGCATCAGCTTGTGCACCAAATTCCCAGCCGCTATTAATAAAATTATTTAAAGCGCGAGAGCTATGAAAAACAAACACGACCCGAATATCTTGAATCCCCAGGCCAATGCCGACATCCAATTGCGCCATCTGCATATAAATTTTTTCACTGGAAGATTGATCAACCGCGAGGCCATAACCGCCGCCGCCACCGAGGAGGAAATATTGTGCATTCACGTTACTGAAAACAGCATAACCTGCCGCCTTATTAACAATATCTTCAGCCTGAACACGCTGCGCATAAAGTTGCGATAACGTTTCATTATGCATGTCTTGAATGACCATGCGTTTTTCATCAAGAGTTGCTCCTCGCGGAGACAAGCATCCAACCAACGATAAAAACATCAGAACAGATAAAGATAGAAACAAGAACCTTTTCATAATCACCTCTCCTTGAAATAACTCAATGAATGGTAATTATGATAACAGCTCATAGAGATTCTACCAGTGGTCTTCGAGGACTTATCCTTTATTCACAAACATCATATAACTGTTACACGATGATTTTCTTCTATAAATCAGGCTGCAAGATATAAATAAAGTGTTACATTAATAACAACTAAATTTTGGGTGAAAGGGGATTACAATGCGTAGAGTTCTATGGTTAACATTTTTAGCAGTGAGTCTGATCGTTTTCGGCTGTGACTCTTCGGAGACGCCAGTAAAGAAACAAGAGACAACACCACAACCGGCGGTTAAAACCGAACAGAAAGCTGAAGTGAAAGAGGCTGTCTCTGCAACGCAGTCCACAGTTGCCGCTCAAGAAGTTACAAACATGGCAGAGAAGAATGCAGAACAGACAAAGTCAACGGCGGAAGAGGTTATTTCTACAGTAAAAGAAAAAACTGAAGAGGCACTCGAGACAGTTGCCGTTGTCAAGAAAGACGTAAGCAACTCAATCACGGAAGCAAGCACTACTGCTGTAGCTGAAGCTGTAAATACAGTAAAAGAGGAGGAGAGTTCGGTTGCACAAGTCTCGCCTCCACAAGAAATTGTTTTAGACGCCAGCTACGGCAAGGTCACCTTTCCACACGCAACACATGCAGAGGCTTATGAGTGTAGCATCTGCCATAAAGAAGCGTCGCCAGAAGCGTTTGGTATCAATAAAGAGATCGCGCACAAACTCTGTAAAGGCTGCCACAAAGATGAAGGTGCGGGACCAACTGGATGTAAAGGTTGTCATGTAAAGTAATTTTTGAAGAGATACTTATGATTATGTGGGAAATCGAATAAGATTAAAAAAACAAGTTACCTTCTCCGATCAATAAAAAGCCGCCATGTCCATAAGACATGGCGGCTTTTTGTCAGGAGGCAACCTGACAGTTATGATAATTAGGATCAGAAAGCGTAGCTGACAGAAACGCCAGCGGTATATTCGTCATCGATTAAGGCGATATCTTCAGCATCATCACTCAAAGGCTCAGAGTAGAGTACGGATCCACTCAGAGTAATGCTGTCAGTCAGAGCATAATCAACTCCAGCGCTCACTTCGAGGTTATGAAGCCAGCTGGTGTCATCATCAAAAACGTCTCCATCATCATTGCTTACATAGCTAGCCGTAACACCAAGGCCGAGACTGGTTTTGTCAGCAATGTCAAAACCGTGACTGACACCCAGAGTCGTATAAACAGCTTCAAATTCATCGTAATCGTAATAGACAGTCAGAGTAGGCTCAAGAATCGTATTGAGAGTCATACCGAGATAGAGCTCATTTGTGTCATCGAAACCATCAACATTGTACAGGATGTTACCCACGCTAACCGAGACGAGTTCACCCAGATCCGTCGAGTAATCAATAACCAAATCGACTTCATTCATGTTTCCAGAACTTTCACTGACGTTACCCCACCAGCTGAAAGTGAAATTTCCAACTGAAACATCTGCGCCAGGCTGAATAACATAATCATCATCGTCTTCATTCAGATCGAACCCACGCCAGAGGTAGGTGCTGTAAACACCGACATAAGCATCAGCACTGGCCTCGAAAGCCATAACAGGGGTGCTGACCGTAAGAGCAGCAAGAATCAGGACAATTGCAACAGATACCATTTTTTTCATTTTTTTCTCCTTAGGGTATTTTAAAAAAACTCAAAAAAAACCCGCGAGGCAGATTGCCCCGCAGGAAGAATAGACAGTTTAGTTCTGACGAACCGGGGATGTAGCAACTCGTGCTGCAGCAGGAGCATCACCAAAACCTGCAGAAGGAGAGCCCATGCCACCGAGATGAACAGTTTGGAAGTCAGGATAAGCTTCCATACCGATTTCAGAGACATCGAGGCCACGGTACTCGTCTTCTTCGCTACAACGGATACCGATCGTGTACTTGATGACCAACCAGACAATCGAAGAAGCGACCACTACGAAAGCGGCCGTTGCGGCAACACCGATGAACTGCGTCAGGAAGCTGGCCTCACCATCGGTAAAAGGAACAGCCATGGTTCCCCAGATACCACAGACAAGGTGAACCGAGAGAGCACCAACCACGTCGTCAATTTTGAGCTTGTCGAAGAAAGGTACGGCCAGAACAACCAAGACACCACCGACAGCACCGATCAAAATAGCAGCACCGAGCGACGGAGTTGCAGGGCCAGCAGTAATCGAAACCAGACCAGCCAACGCACCGTTGAGACCCATGGTGACGTCAACTTTTTTGTAGAGAATTTGCACCATAGCCATGGCAGCGATCATGCCACCGCAGGCAGCCAAGTTAGTGTTGGCAATAACATTACCCATTTCAATTGCGGAAGCAGCATCACCAAGAGCAAGCACCGAACCACCGTTAAATCCGTACCAGCCCATCCAGAGGATGAAGGTACCAAGAGTTGCCATAGGGATATTGGAACCAGGCATCGGATTCACACGACCATCCTTACCGTACTTACCTTTACGAGCGCCAAGGATGATGGCACCGGTCAGGGCTGCCCAACCACCAACAGAGTGAACGATTGTCGAACCGGCATAATCAGCAAAACCCATTTCTGAGAGCCAACCGCCGCCCCAACCCCATGAACCTTGAATCGGATAGATGACGCCACAGAGAATGGCGCAGAAGAGCAAGAAGGACCAGAGCTTGATGCGCTCTGCCACGCAACCTGAAACGATCGAACAAGCAGCGCCGCAGAAGACCATCTGGAAGAACCAGTCAGAGGAAGCAGAGTAGCCAGCAGAGTAGTCGCCAGCCAGAGCAGCAGCGTCATCAGCAGCCCAGAGGCCTAAAGAACCAATGTAGCCACCATCAACACCTGCGTACATCAGGTTGTAACCACAGAGGTAAAACAGAATACCGGCGATTCCGAACAATGAAATGTTTTTCAGACAAATGGTCGCAACGTTCTTGGAGCGAACCAGACCCGCTTCAAGCATGCCGAAACCAGCGGCCATCCACATAACCAAAATCCCCATAATCAGGAAGGAAAAGGTGTTCAGAATGTAGGTCATTTCAGAGACTGGAGCATCCTCAGCCAGGGCAAGTGCCGGCAGTGTGAGCATTAAACCGGTGATCAGAGCAATACACGACTTCTTCATAATAATTTCTCCTTTATCTTTATCAGCGTTCAATTGGTTTAAAGTGATTCAGGGCCATTTTCACCGGTACGAATCCGGATCGACTGCTCAACGTCGGAAACAAAAATCTTGCCGTCGCCAATGCGACCGGTGCAGGCCTCCTTTTGTACAGCCTCCACGATGGAAGCAACCTGATCGTCAGCAACAACCAGATCGATCTTGATTTTGGGCAGGAAATCCACCTGGTATTCTGCACCGCGATACAGTTCGGTGTGACCTTTCTGACGACCGAAGCCACGAACCTCGCTCACTGTCATGCCGTTGATGCCTAAATCAGTAATTGCGTTTTTGACATCGTCCAATTTGAACGGCTTGACGATACACTCAACTTTTTTCATCATCTTTGTTTCTCCTTTCCAGAGTAAAAATAAAAAAGCGCCTTAAGCTTCCACTTGCGGAAGTTTAAGGCGCCATTGCCTAGCAATTATTATCGAGACTTCGTTGTCCCGGCGTTTATGCTGAATATGTTTTATTGTGTTTCGAGTCTATCTCTTCTATAGCATCTGCCGTGCCAAAAAATATTTTACTTTAATTACAGATACTTACAAAACCAGGCTAACACCGATGATGTTTTTTTGCACAATTAATAAACAGTTCTGCCCAGATTAAAAGCTCACTCCAAGGGAAAACAGATACGGAATAAGGTTCCTGTTTCTGGAGCACTTTCCAACAAGATCGTACCGCCATGCTCTCGAATGATATTCTGACAGATATATAGTCCCAGGCCTGTGCCTTCCCCTTCCGGCTTGGTAGTAAAGAATGGAGCAAAAACCTGTTCCTGAAGCTCCGGAGCAATCCCTGGACCATTATCTCGAACTTGCAGCTCGAGCAAGCCTTTATCGTTAACAAAGGTTTTAACCGTAATCTTGCCTTGCCCTTGCATCGCATGAGCAGCATTCATCACCAAGTTGATAATAACCTGCTTAATCTTATTGGGGTCAATCGTAACAACGGGGATTTCACCATAGTCAGTGTTGAACTCGATCGGCTTACGTTGTAATTCAAAACGGAGGAGTTTTAGTACTTCAACGATCAGGTCGTTCAGATTAGAGATCCTGTTCTGAGTATCACGACTACTGGAAAAAGATAGCAGCCCACCTGTGAGATTTTTCAACCGTTCTACTTCCATCTCAATTTTTTCAAGCATCTCTTCCTGAAAACTTGAGAGTGGTTTTTCACGCTTGAGCAACTCAGTCGCATAGGCAACCATGGCCAGAGGGTTGTTTATCTCATGTGCGATTCCCGCTGTGAGGCGACCAACTTCGGCCAGCTTTTCACTTTGAATCGTTTGATCCAATAGACGCTTGAATTCTGTAATATCTTCAACAATGACAACTACACCGGAAATGTCTTCTCCTTCACTCAAAGGAGTCAATCGCCGTTTCTGGAAACGATTGGTTCCATCCAGTTGCCGGTGCAAAATTCTCAACTTTGCTTTAGTCCCACTTTGTAAGACCTGATTCAAACGCTCTATAACGCCCTCTTTGACCAGATTCGGAAAGAGCTCTTCAAGCTGCGCACCGAGTGCGTCCTCCGCTGAGACACCACTCATTTCTTCAATTCTTCGGTTCCAGGAAGTTATCACCAAATCTGTATCAACTGTATAAACGCCGAGATTAACGCTTTTCAGAATACGATCATTGAATTGATGAAGGTGCCGATAACGATCGGTCATCTTTCTAAGACGATCATAGAGCATGGCATTCTCTATGGCGATAGCAGCCTGACGACCTAATATCATCAAAGGCTCAATATCCCCGGCAGAAAAAGCTCCAGGCAGCGGGCTCTCGACGTTAAGTACACCCACCAACTTCTTTTTACTAATGAGCGGTACAGCCAGTTCGCACTGGGCGCCCGGAATACCAGGAACATAGTCTGGCAGTTTTCGCACATCTTCAACCAGAATCGGTTTCTGTACTTCAGCAGTACGACCCATAACGCCTTGACCGATCGTGATCGGTGCCATAGCCTCTTCGGTGTAACCAAAAGCCGCGGCCGTATTAAGATGAAAGCCATCCTCATCAAGGAGACGAATAATTGCGTTCTCAAAACGAAAGACATCTCGAGCAACCCGTAATAAAGAATCAAGGAGTTCTTCGATATCAGTCGTAGAGGCGAGTTCTTGACCAATTTCAACCAGAGCACTGAGCAAACGCTCAGATTTCTGTTCAGAGATATTTGAAAGATTGAAAGGAATCATATATTAAAGACTAACGCACAACTCATGCCAGTTACATTCAGTAAAAATTCTCTGTAATATTGGGGTGTTTCAAAACATGCTGAAGGCTTGAGTCAAAAAGACTGACCTTACACGTGCATTTCCTGCCAGCTTTTTAAGCAGATTATCTTGTCGTGGTTGGGTTTCTCCTTGAGTTGCGGGACCATATTTTCTATACTGATTATCAATGGGCTATCAATTCTGCTCTCTGCCCTGTATGTGTGGTTGCTATACCCACGCGGAATATTTTTCAATCGGGAAGGTTCTTGTGAAAGTGGTGTGCAAGCCTGCCTCGAAGCAGGACGCCTGAAGCGATCACAGTTCCACCCACCTAGTTGACCGTCGTCGTGAGGTCACGAACCCACGGCAGGTGTGGAGGGCAAAAGAAAAGACGTCGGGAATCCCGGCGTCTTTTTCTTTCCATCAGAGCAGAACATTTAAGACCCTTTCTGCCCCAACTTCGTCTTATGCTATTTTAGCCCCGATTTTTTTTCGGAAGGTAACTATGAATACCGTTGAAAACACTGACATACACCGCGTAACAATTGACAACAGAGAGTTTGTACTTGTTGGTACCGCACACATCTCTCAGGAATCTGTAGAAACAGTCAAAGCGGTTATAAATGATGAAAATCCAGATACTGTTTGTATTGAGTTGGACGAGCAACGCCACAAGGCTTTAAGCAATCCCCGCCATTGGGAATCTCTGAACCTGATTCAGGTTCTTAAACAGGGGCAGGCGCCCTTTCTCTTGGCAAACCTGGCTTTAGCCTCCTTCCAAAAGCGCATGGGCCTGCAAACAGGCGTTAAGCCTGGAGCAGAGTTGGCAGCAGCAGCAGAATTGGCTAAAGATCTCGGCAAGGACATCCGACTCGTTGACCGGGAAATTCGAACGACTTTGTTACGTGCCTGGCGCAAGGCTGGCTTCTGGAAAAAAATGACATTGCTGTCTACATTACTGGTCAGCATGTTTGACTCACAGGAACTCGACGAAGAAGAGTTGGCTAAACTGCGTCAAACTGACACTCTATCTGCCATGCTGGATGAAATGTCTGATGTCCTTCCCACGGTAAAAACAATTCTGGTCGACGAACGTGACACCTTTATGGCTCACAACATAGCTAAAGCACCCGGTGAAAAAGTGGTTGCTATTGTTGGTGCTGCACATATGCCGGGAATTCTTAAGAAATTAGAGCAGGATTTTTCCGACGAAGAAATTCGTGAACTCTCGACCATCCCTCCCAAGGCGGCGTTCTCAAAGGTCTTGCCTTGGTTGATCCCTGCAATCGTTCTAGGACTTTTTGTTGCAGGCTTCATGACCGGCAATACTCAGCAACTGGCAGATGCGGCCGTGGCGTGGATTCTCGCCAACGGTATTCTCTCAGCCATTGGAGCCTTAATTGCCCTTGGTCACCCACTGACAATTCTGGCCGCCTTTATTGCCGCTCCGATCACTTCGCTTAATCCTACGATAGGCGCTGGATTCGTCACCGGTCTGGTGCAAGCCTTTGTTGCTCCACCACAGGTGAAAGACATGGAACACGTCGCTGAGGACATTTCAGCTTTAAGCGGTTGGTGGAAAAATCGTCTGACCAGAGTTCTGCTGGTGTTCTTGTTTTCATCGGTCGGCTCAGCAATAGGCACCATGGTTGCCTTCGGCTGGCTCAAAGATCTTTTCTAGGTTACCTTTGAGCCAGGTGAGTTCCGATACTCACTTCCAATTGATCCATCACCCGATAAGCCGGATCTGTCAGAGCGACATCAAGATCCACATCCCGCGAGTAAACGTCGCGGCGAAAGTGAACCAACCCTTCTTTATCTACCCATGCTGTCCAATATTGGATATGTACCGGCAATGACTTGATCGACACCCGTTCCGGAGCCGTTGCCTCGAACAGTTCATCGAGTTTTTTCTGCCCAAGTTTTTTCCCAACGAGATAATTGGCAAGTTCACGCGGACGTTTCACACGGATACAACCCGAGCTGAAGGAACGAACATTATTACTGAATAAGTACGTTTCGTTGGTATCATGCAAATAGACATTAAACTTGTTTGGAAACATGAACTTGACTCGGCCTAAAGGATTCCATGGCCCAGGCTCCATGCGAAGAAGTCCGGGAAAGCTACTTGCCGACACTGCATTCCAATCTATCCCCTGAGTATCGACAAATCCACCATCGACATCCCGTGACAAAACCCGAAAATGTTTTTCCTCAAGATAATCGGGGTTATTCTTTATTTTAGGCAGTTTGTCTTCTCGAAGAATGGTTGGAGGAACCGTCCAGTAAGGTGCGAACTCCAGGTAACTCATCCGAGCAGAGAAAACAGGTGTCTTACGGTAGCGGGTACCAACGATGACCGGCATAGTCAGGACAGACTCACCTTCTTCAATAACATCTAAAGAGAAGTCCGCAACATTGACCCGGAGATGACGATCACCGAAACTTTTAGGCATCCATCGCCAACGTTCTAGATTCAATTCAATCTGGCGAATCCGTTCATCAACTGTGACATTCAAGGCCTCTAGAGTTTTCGCCCCAACCACACCATCAACTTTCAGACCGTGCCTTCTCTGGAAAAGGCGGATTGCCTCTTCAGTCTCAAAATCGTAATCAGCGCCTGTAGCAGGGGAGATCACTGAATCAATACTGGAGGGGAGATCGCCAGTTTTCCGTAATAGCGTCCTCAAATTGGGAAGTCTTTCATCATGCCCGTCCGGACGAATCGGAGGCCCCGGAAGAATTTCTGGCCACCCACCGAGAGCAGAAATGACCTGATAATTCTTAAGGGTTGCAATCAGTTGACGATATTCTTCGTGTGGAGGAGTCAGGTCTTCAAGAACCTGCGACATACGATGGTTATCTGTCGCGTAACCCAGCAACTTTATCAAATCAGCCTTACGTCGACGAGCACGCCAGTCAACGTGAGTTAAGGCAGGGTCGACCTGACCTTCAACCATATGCGTTGCATAAGTGAGAAAAGATTGAGATAAGAAAAGATCGAGCACGGCCCGATTGTCGGATGCCAGAGGAAGATTGTGTTTCGCAAAATCCCTTTGAATGCGCAACAAGCCTTCCAACTCTGTCAAAAGGTAATCATCTCCACATAGACCATGCAACCCTGCGTTACGCAGATATTCCAACAAGGTCTGAGCTTCAAGCTTTAATTTCCAGCCATCAAACCAAACGGGTCGAAACTCTCTCTGCTGATAAAGAGAAACTATCTGCTCGTGAGAGAGTAAACGCGAAACGCTGACCAATGGAGGTGTTGATGAGCTTTTATTGTCAAGAAGATGTTCAATGCGCTCTTTGGTTTCCTGATCAAAAAGCGCATTAATACCTGAGGCGTGACTGACAGAGAATGTCAGGACAAATACAAACAGAAAAATTGTGGTTTTCAGTATTGCCATGATGGTGGTCCCCCCGGAGACACCTATATATCTAATGTTAGACAAGAGAAGACCATTTAGCAAATTTATTGCGATATCTATTCAAAATTAAAAGTGTTTATCCAAAGAAAGTCTTTTCAAAATGCCCTTACAGTTCAATACGCCTGAGGGTGTTTCTAAATAATTCCAGTCGTTTCCCTACAACGATATGGCTTCTTGCATACAAATTATCCCGGAGATATGATGCTCTTATTAAATATACTTTTATGGGTAAACAGAAAGCACTCCAGACTCAAACCATTTTAAAGAAGAGATCACATGGAATTCTGGCAAGGATTTATAATTGTCACCTTTGTTCATTTACTTGCGGCAGCTTCACCAGGGCCAGATTTTGCTCTGGTCACAAAACAATCCCTTCGCCACGGCCGGAAAGCGGGCATCCTTACAAGCTTGGGTATTTCTCTGGGTCTGTCGATCCACATTCTTTATTCTACCGCAGGGATGGCTGCAATCATCGCCCATTCCGTTCAATGGATGGTCATTATCAAACTCGTAGGTGGATCATACCTGATTTACCTCGGTGTCAAAGGCTTACGTGCCAAGCCACATACAGAGGAAGAAGAGCAAGGAAACGACAAACTCACAACAAGTTCCTCTACACGACTAATTTCAACCGGTTTTTTTTGTAACGCCCTGAATCCAAAATCTCCAGTATAGTTCCTCTCACTCTTTACTGTGGTACTCTCTCCAGACATTCCACTGCCGTACCTAGCCGTTTATGGTGCTTGGATTATGTTATTACAGATGTTCTGGTTCACCACCCTGACCTGCTTTTTTACAAATACCGTTATTCGTGGCCAAATAATCAAACTTGGACACTGGATCGACCGGGCTTTCGGAGCAACCATGCTTGCCCTAGGACTACAAGTCCTTTACTCAAGCAAATAACTTTTTGTAGGTAGCTATGCTCTCTCCAGAAACATTTTCAGCGTTCTTTTTCGCCTCTGCTTTATTAGCTATAGTTCCAGGACCAGACAATGTTTTCGTCCTCACCCAATCAGCCTTGCATGGCAAGTTGTCTGGATTGATTGTTGTCTTAGGTTTATGTACAGGGTTACTTGTTCATACCGGTGCTGTGGCCTTCGGAGTGGCGGTCATCTTTCAGGCGTCCGCTATTGCCTTTACCCTTTTGAAGATCGTTGGCGCCGGCTACCTGATCTACTTGGCCTTTCAGATCTTTCGCTCCAAACCAGAACATATCCGCATGCAAGGGGGCCTGCAGAAAAGTATGGGGACACTCTATAGGCGCGGCATTATCATGAACGTCACCAACCCGAAGGTTTCAATCTTTTTCCTCGCATTTCTACCGCAATTTGCAGATCCAGACCGAGGATCAATCAGTCTGCAAATGGTCGCACTTGGCGGTGTTTTTATTGTCGCCACGATCCTTGTATTCAGTGCAATTGCTCTCATTGGTGGAACCCTTGGAGAGTGGCTCAACCGTTCTGCAAGTGCACAGAGAGCCATGAACTGGATGGCAGGGACTGTCTTTATCGGGCTCGCGCTGAAACTTGTAACATCTGAGAGATAAAATGACAGAGCAAGCAACCCTCGACTTTATCGGTGAGATCATAACGCCATACAAAAGTATTGCAGATTGTCCAAGGAATATTGACCCAACAGGCCCTCTTTGTAAGCTCATCATCAGAGATCATTTGCGAGAAGGGCTTCTCGGTTTGCAGGCAGGGCAAAGAATCCTGATCCTGTACTGGCTTGAACACGCTGATCGATCGGTCACCCGTCAGAATTCACGCCGAACCCAGAAACTTGCGGGAATCTTCGCATTGCGAACCCCGAACCGTAAGAACCCCATTGGTGCAGCTGTATTACCCATAGAGTTTATCGAAGAGGGTGTCATCACGGTGCGCGGCCTGGATTGTCTTAACGGAACACCGTTACTTGACATAAAGCCTGCAATGACCTCAGAAGACCAGAACTTGAACATAACAAATCAACCTAGATAGCTCAGGACTCTATATATGGACTGGAAAAGCTTCTTCGATCGACTCGGCATGAATGGAACACGCTGGCAATGGCGCATGATGAAATGGGAGCGTAACTTGCGTGGCATTATGCAAGGGCACTCTTCCGGTGGGAACTGGTCAACAGCCAAAATCCTGATCGGCATCAACCTGCTCCTCTACATTCTCATGGTTTTTCAAGGAATGGCTGCTGGAATGGGTCTTTCTACCATCATGAGTCCAGGAAGTTACCTGCTCGTACATTCTGGTGCCCAATACTGGCCACTGGTCCTTTCTGAAGGAGAATGGTGGCGTTGTATCACCTATGCATTTGCTCACGGTGGAATCATTCATCTCGGTTTCAACATGATGGTTCTTTATCAGATTGGCCCAATGATCGAAGAGGAAATTGGAACGGTCCGCTTCATCATTCTCTATATTCTTACCGCTCTAACTGCGACCTTCGCCGGATTCGGCTGGCAGATTATTTATATTAAACAGTGGGTAACCGTTGTCGGAGCCTCGGGATCCATCTTCGGCCTGATCGGTTTTGCCATCTCCTACTACCATCGTGTTGGTGGAACCATGGCGCACAATTACCGTAACTACATGCTGCGTTGGGCAGCCATCGCCTTTGTCTTCGGCTTGGTGGTCGGTGCGGACAACGCAGGTCATCTTGGTGGCGCTATAGGTGGAGCCCTTTTTGGGCTGGTTTTACCAATTGGAATTCGTGGCAGAAAGATCTTGCGGCCCTTTTTCAATGGCCTCGGAGCAATATGTATCATTGCAACGATAACAAGTATTTTGCTAATGGTTAAAAGTTGGATATTCTAAGCGTAAGAATTTTATTCAGGAAGAACAATGGCGAAAGATAAAACACCTGTCACTGCAGCGATCCGCCTGCTCAAGCAAAGCAAGATTGATTTCACCCCTCACCTTTACAGCTACGAAGAGCGGGGAGGAACAACGGTGTCTGCACGCGAACTTGATGTCGACGAGCATCAAGTCATCAAAACACTGGTGATGGAAGATGAACTTCGTAAACCTTTGATTGTGCTGATGCATGGCGACCTGGAGGTTTCGACGAAAGAACTCGCAAGAAAAATTGGTGTCAAATCTGTGACCCCCTGCAACCCAGATATCGCTTTTAAACACACGGGCTATCAGGTTGGAGGAACGTCCCCCTTTGCAACCAAAAAGACAATGCCTGTCTATATGGAAGATTCAATTGCCGTCTTGCCTCGTCTCTATATCAATGGCGGCAAACGAGGTTTTCTGGTGAGTATGAGCCCCCACAGTTTAATCGACGTACTCGCACCGATAATGGTGCAAATTGGAATCAAGAAAACGTGACGTGGCAAGTGAAGACCTTTCGTCCCTCGTGCCGCGCAACTCGTCCCGCAAATGGAGGCTGCCATGAGCCTGTCTGAACGTTTTAAAAAAGCGGCCGAAGCCATCAAATCGGCAGACGCTATGATCATAACTTCTGGCGCCGGTATGGGTGTAGATTCAGGCCTGCCTGATTTTCGTGGAGACCAGGGCTTTTGGAACGCCTACCCGATGTACAAGCATCTTGGCCTCAACTTCATCGATGCGGCAAACCCTGCTAACTTTGAAGAAGAGCCTGCCTTCGGTTGGGGGTTCTACGGCCATCGCACCAATCTTTACCGTGAAACAGAGCCACATCACGGTTTTCAAATGTTGCAGGATTGGGCCACTGAATTCGGCCAAGACAGTTTTGTCGTCACATCTAATGTTGATGGGCAGTTCCAGAAAGCAGGCTATCTCGAGGACCAGATTCTAGAGGTCCACGGCTCGATTCACCACCTTCAATGTCTCACCCCATGTAGCCATGCCATCTGGAAAAATGATGAGATGATCCCTGTGGACTTTAACAGCATGCGTGCTCAACAAGTTCCGCAATGTCGTCATTGTGACCGACCAGCCCGCCCGAACATTCTCATGTTTGGCGACTATTCATGGCTCTCAGACCGCACCAGAGGTCAGGAAATGCGCTTTGACAGCTTTATTTCACAACACCAGCGTGCTCAGGTTGTCGTCATTGAAATGGGGGCAGGAACCGCGATCCCAACGATTCGCTCTATGAGTGAACGGATCGGGCAACGGCCCGGCGCGACAGTGGTACGAATCAACCCTAGAGAAGCGCATATCTCAGGAGGGCATATCTCTCTACCTTGCGGCACTGTTGAAGGCCTTAAAGGAGTGGAAGACTACTTTGAGTAGTCCAACAAAACCAAAAGACGCAAAATATAATGCAGCAGATTTGTAACAGTAGACAGACGAAAGCAGGACTGGAGAGAACATCCAGCCCTGCTTTTTTCTGACATCAGTTCTACGACAGGTTATTTATGAAAACCTTTCGCACTTTTTGCAGCCCAGGTCTTATCACGGCTTGCATGACAGCTCAAACAGGCATACTCAACAGTGACAAAGTTTTTAGCAAAGGTTGATTTCTTGCCCTTTTCTTCAATTGTCTTAAACATATCTGCTTTAGCGTCGGTGTTAATCTTGAAAATATGCGTACGCACGTCACCAATATAGCTCGCAACGCTGATCGCCGACTTACTTGCCTTCGGCATATGGCATTCGATGCACCGGGTGCCCTGCATACCGTGACGGCTTTTGGCGTAACCTGCCGCAATCACACTGTGGCATTCAGCACAGTTATCTTTGGCATTAATCGCTCGATCATGCGGATTATGGCATTCGACACAGGACAGATCCTTATGAACGCCAGCTTTTAACTCGTTGATCTGCTCGTGATGTTTGATAAAGCCACCTTTCGCTGGTGGTTGTGGATCCATACCGCCACGCTGGTGACATTTACCGCAGGCATCAGCTGAACGATCGATTGCAATCGTCATTTTACCTGGTTTCTTGATGTGCTCGCCGCCCGCGCCATGACACTCTTCACAACCGATACCATCCTCAGCCCAAGTCCCGATCATCCCTTCCAGACCATCCTGGTTGCCTTCTTTACTATAAGCAGTCATGTGACAAGGGCCGCACTTATAAGGTTTCTTCTCGCCCTTGTGATAGAAGGACCAGCTACCATCCTGAAGATTGTACTGAGTTTTGGCCTCAGAGCCATCCTTCGCTGTGGTGATGATATAACCATTTTTATCGATAAATCGTGCTTTCTTGTTGGCCCCGCCAATGACGTAACTGACATCGTCCCAGCTGTAACCAGGAGGCAGAGGTAGCTTGGCGTAGCGAGCCTTTTCCACTTTACGCAATTTCCAGGGGTGGCCGCTTGCCTGCCACAAGTTGAACTGATCAGCATGACAGGCGAAGCATTTGTCGGAGCCGACGTAATCGGTTGCCAAAGCAGGCACGGCAAGGCCGAGACTAATAATCAGAACGAGGCATAAACGAACACACAGTTTCATATTTTCCTCCTGTTTAAAGCGTGTGACATCTTTTCTATACAAACAATTTTAGAAGAACCCGTTCCAAACTTTACCTTGCCACGTGGAAATAGCAACAGCGCCCTTCTAAGTCTCTAGAAGGGCGCTGCAAAAAAACGATTCAGTTGAGTGGTTGTCGGCAACCAAGATCAAAACAAGACCTTCGACAACGGATACAAAGACTCACTCTAAGTCTTATAAATTGTAATCTTATCTATCCCGTAATTTAGACAAAAGTCTCAACAGCTCAAGATAGAG
>CBDUFN010000004.1:0-28465 GCA_965366475.1 uncultured bacterium
TATAAACTTTCACATTCACTCAGAGACTCAATGTACGAGGGCGTCTTGCTCTGATAGTGAAAGCCATGAGACAATTGGATAATGAAAACAGACACATCGACAAAACTGACCAAAAGTACCCTTTCTTCTATGAAATTCGACAATACTTTTGTTCGAGAGCTACCCGCTGACCCAGAGAGCAACAACAGCCTGCGACTAGTGCACAACGCATGTTATTCCCGCGTGCAACCAGCGCAGGTTACAAAACCTCAAAGCGTCGCTTATGCAAAAGATGTTGCTGATCTCCTGGACCTTGATTCAACGACTTGTGAAAGTGATGAGTTCTCCCAAGTTTTCGTAGGCAACCAAATGTTGCCAGGAATGGATCCTTACGCATGTTGTTACGGCGGACATCAGTTTGGTAATTGGGCCGGTCAATTGGGTGACGGACGAGCAATCAATCTCGGCGAGGTGATCAACCAGCAGGGGCAGCGTTGGGCGTTGCAGCTCAAAGGTTCGGGTCTTACGCCCTACTCTCGTCGTGGAGACGGTTTGGCGGTATTACGTTCATCGGTACGGGAGTTTCTCTGTAGTGAAGCGATGTACCACCTCGGCGTTCCGACAACCCGGGCCTTAAGCTTGATACTTACCGGCGAACAGGTTGTGCGCGACATGTTTTATGATGGGCACCCAAAACATGAACCCGGGGCTGTCGTCTGCCGGGTGAGTCCATCATTCACTCGCTTTGGTAGTTTTCAAATTTTCACATCCAGAAACGACATTGAAACATTACGTAAGCTGGTTGATTACACGATTCGTACGGACTTTCCTCACCTTGGCGAACCCTCCGTTGCTGTTTATTTAAGCTGGTTCGAAGAAATCTGTCGTAGCACTGCAGAGATGGTCATACATTGGATGCGGGTCGGCTTTGTTCACGGCGTTATGAATACAGACAATATGTCAATTCTTGGCCTGACCATTGACTACGGCCCCTATGGTTGGTTGGAAAATTACGATCCAGACTGGACACCAAACACAACGGATGCTCAAGGAGGGCGATACCGCTTCGGCAACCAGTCTCATATCGCTCTTTGGAACCTCGCCCAACTGGCCAACGCAATATATCCATTAATTGCACAAGCGGAGCCTTTGGAAGCGGCCTTGCAAATTTACGGTGACTGTTACAAGCAAGGTTGGCAGGAGATGATGGCGCAAAAACTGGGGTTAAAGACATTCAAGCTCGATACTGACAAGTTTTTAGTGACGGAACTGGAGAAAGTTCTGCAACGAGTGGAAACGGATATGACGATTTTCTACCGTAAGTTAGCAGACGTTTCTCCGGAGCAAGAAATGGATGACGACAGTCTACTTGTTCCGCTTCTCGACGCTTACTACAAACCGGAAGAATTGACCGTGGAAAACAAGAGATATATCGGTGACTGGTTACGCTTATATTGTCACAGGATTGAACAAGACGGTCTTGACCGCAGAGAGCGAAAGAATAGAATGAATGCCGTAAATCCCAAATACGTCTTAAGAAACTATCTTGCACAACTTGCTATCGACAAATCGGAGACCGGAGACCACAGTCTGGTCAATGAGCTGCTACAGGTCCTACAGAAGCCCTATGATGAACAACCCGAGCACGAAGAATTTGCTGGTAAACGTCCAGAGTGGGCTCGCCATCGTGCTGGCTGCTCAATGCTTTCCTGTAGTTCGTAGCAAGGGATCGATCTATTCCACCTAAGCGCCGATTATCGTGTAGAATTCATCCATGCAAACAATGACCGCACGACAAGTTTTTTTAGCCTTCCTCAAGCTAGGCTTAACTTCATTCGGAGGGCCGGTAGCCCATCTTGGCTATTTTCGAGATGAATTTGTCGTTAGGAGACAGCTCCTCGAAGAAGACACCTACGCAGATCTTGTTGCTCTCTGCCAGTTTTTACCTGGCCCAGCAAGCAGTCAAGTCGGCATAGGGATCGGGATCTCTCAAGCAGGGTTACGGGGCGGGTTAGCCGCATGGAGTGGATTCACCCTCCCCTCGGCAATGGCGTTGATTGCGTTTGCTTACGGACTGACCGCACTGGATAGCTCTGTTGTTCAAACAGGTTGGTTACATGGTCTTAAAGTTGTCGCTGTCGCCGTCGTTGCTCAAGCTATCTGGGGAATGGCGAAGTCGCTATGCCCCGATTGGCCACGACGCATTCTGGCAGTGATGGCTGCGGTGCTGACTCTGTTATACACAGGGGTCATCGGACAGATGGCAGCGATTATTGGTGGAGCTGCCGTGGGGCTTTTCTGGCTCAATTACGATCAGCCAAAAAGAGAAGAGTCTCATCTTTTTACTTCAGGCAAGAAAAACGCGATCATCAGTCTCGCCCTCTTCTTCAGTCTGCTCATCTTTTTACCAATCCTTGCACAGAGTGGATCTCAAACATGGTCAGTGATTGACAGTTTCTACCGATCCGGAGCACTTGTGTTTGGCGGAGGTCACGTTGTACTCCCCCTTTTAAAAGCAGAGGTGGTTAATACGGGCTGGATCAGTAACGACATGTTCCTGGCTGGCTACGGTGCGACACAGGCGGTACCTGGCCCGCTCTTTACATTTTCTGCCTATCTTGGGACCGCATTAGAATCCGCACCCAACGGCCTGATCGGTGGCATCCTTTGCCTTCTAGCAATTTTTTTACCATCCTTCTTACTGGTAAACGGAGTCCTTCCCTTCTGGAATGGGCTCAGAACAAACCCTCTGATCAGGAAAGCTCTGGTCGGCGTTAATGCGTCTGTTGTTGGGTTGTTGATGGGAGCTTTCTACGATCCGGTGTGGACCAGCGGAGTTCTTTCGACTGGAGATTTTATTCTTGCCCTCGCAGCCTTTACATCACTGACTTACTGGAAGATTCCTATCTGGATTGTGGTCGCAGTGACCGCTCTTGGTGGAGCGGTTCTATCCATTTACACTTAGACTTTCATGGAAGTAAGAACAATCGCAAAGACTGACCAAACAGCCCCAAGACGTTTAAACAAGTCAGAGGATTTGCATCATTCGATAATCAGGTTAGGCAGTTCGTTTGTATCATCATCCTTAACGGGGAAATAATCTTCGAGAAGTTTGCCACATTGATCAACAGCATTACAGAGAGCCTGACAAGTCTCGCCTTTATGCAGCCCTTCTGTAATAGTTTGAACCACTCCATCCCATGTGCCGGTAGGGACAACATCGTTAATACCTCGGTCAGCAAGAACATAGACCCGATGCTCAAAGAGTGAGATGAGAATCAGGATGCCGGTTTCATCACGTGTGTGATGGAGGCCCTGTTCGAGAAAAGAGACCATCGCCTTCTCTTCTACTTCAGCATCTATTTCATCTGGACGAATAAGAAGGCGTCGCAAGCCAGGTAGAATGCGGATCAGTTTTTTGAAAGGTAAGTAAGTGAGAGCAAAGATCCAAAGAAAATGCCAGAGGGATTCCCCCAGAAAAGCCCAACTTAGAGTGACTGCAGTCGCTAAAGAGAAAAATCCGGCACCAAGGATTTCAGCACGTGGATAGTCGTAAGACTCATCAACCACCATCGGCACAATTTCACCACTCGTCCGTTTTTCAGCCTGCTGCACTGCCGATTCGATACGTTGAATTTCTTCATCGCTGAAAAGTTCTTTCGCTATCATTCGAAACCTTTATTTCTATCAATTCAAGAGATTATCATCGAGGTCATAAGTCTGAAGAGGCAAAATTACGGTGAACTTTTACCAGCCACCGGATGAGCCGCCGCCGCCAAAACCGCCGCCGCCTCCACCGAAGCCGCCCCCGCCACCAAAGCCACCGCCGCCCATGCCTCCGATCCAGAAACCTCCGCGACGATGACGACCACTTCGTCCGCCACCTCGGCCAAGAAGCATGAGGCCAGGGCCGAGAAAAAGCAGAAGAGCCAGTGAGCCGAGAGGATTTCGTTTCTTCTTACTGGTCGTCGAACCATTCCCCTGGTATTCACCACGGACAGCTTCAGCCATTGATGATATGCCCGCGATAATACCACCTTCATAATCACCCGCTTTGAATCGTGGGGTTATTTCATTATCTATGATGCGGCCAGACAGAAGGTCCGTCAATTTTCCCTCAAGACCATAGCCAACCTCGATACGTATTTTTCTTTCCTCTTTTGCAATCAACAACAGCGCACCGTTGTCTTTGCCTTTTTGACCAATTTTCCAGTTCTCAGCAACTCTCAGACTGTATTCTTCCAGGGATTCGCCTTGCAGCGAGTCGATGGTCAAAAGCACGAGTTGAGTCGAATCACTCCCCTCGAAGCTGCGGAGGAAGCTCTCTATCTTCAATTCCGTTGTCGGCGAAACCAGTCCCGCATGATCATTGACATAACCGGTGATCTTGGGAACATCAAGAGCTGCTGCGGTGAACGGCAGCATAAAAAACAGAAGAACGTAGAGCAGAGATGAGCGCATAGACATCATTAAAATTGTACCTTTGGAGCTTTATCAGCACCTGCTTCGGCTTTAAAAGGTTCTTTACGCTCTAGGTTAAGCAGGTATTTATTGGTCAGATTATTGGGGAAAGTCCGTAAAGAGCTATTAAAAGTCTGTACTGCTTTATTGTAGCGCTGACGAGCAACATTGATACGGTTTTCAGTTCCTTCGAGTTGATGTTGTAAGTCGAGGAAATTCTGATTCGCCTTCAAGTCAGGATAGCGTTCAACAGTGACCAACAAACGAGAAAGGGCACCGGAAAGAGCGCCTTGTGCCTGTTGAAATTTCTGCATGGCTGCAGGATCGCCAAGGTCACCCGTGTTGATTTGTGCTTTGCCTACACTCGCTCGGGCTTCGGTAACAGCCTGAAGAGTTTCCTTCTCGTGTGAAGCGTAAGCCTTAACCGTTTCAACCAGGTTTGGAATAAGGTCTGCACGGCGTTGATAGGTTGCTTCTACATCCGCCCAGGCTGCAAAAACACCTTCCTCGTTTTTCTGTATCTGGTTGTAACCACAGCCACTGAGGCTAGACACAGCAACAAGAGCAACAATCATTAATAGGATGGTACGTTTCAACATGGTGGGAAGCTCCTTTTAAAGATAAATTAAACAATAAATTTTTTATGTGTTAGTCACTATAGTCATCGTACCGTGGATTTACAACCGGTACCGAGTAAAACGAAAAAATAGACCTTTGCCGTTTCTTTCACACTCTTGATTTTTAGATAAAAACTGACTATAAAATGGACGACAAATCAACCAACAAACCACTGAAAAGATAGGGGTTAATATGAATGAGTTACAGACAGTCTTTGCGTGTCTGTCAAAAACTTTGAGTACACAAGTTCTCGGTCAACCTCACTTGATTGAACGATTACTGATTGCCCTTCTGGCTGACGGTCATTTGCTTGTTGAAGGCGCTCCAGGCCTTGCTAAAACGCGGGCTATACAGAAGCTCGGAGAGCAATTACAGGGAAGCTACCACAGAGTTCAATTCACACCTGACCTGCTTCCTGCAGATTTAACAGGCACAGACATTTTCAGGCCACAAGACAGCAGCTTTATTTTTCAACAGGGGCCACTTTTTCACAACCTGATTCTCGCCGACGAGATTAACCGCGCACCGGCCAAAGTTCAATCGGCTCTACTTGAAGCTATGGCTGAACGACAGATAACGGTTGGACAAAAGAGTTATCCACTTGAAGATCCGTTTCTGGTTATGGCGACCCAAAATCCAATCGAACAAGAAGGAACCTACCCTCTTCCCGAAGCACAACTTGATCGTTTTTTAATGCATGTAAAAGTGGATTACCCACACGTCGAAGTTGAAAGAGAAATTCTTCAACTCGCCAGAGACGAAGCAAAGTCAAACGGTCAGTTTGAGAAGGAAACCACCTTACAGCTCACGACAGCACAACTCAAATCTGCGCGCAACGAAGTGCTCGACCTCTACCTTGCAGAAAACCTCGAAGAATACCTTCTGCAGCTGGTTCTGGCGACCCGACAACCGCAACCATACGGCGAAGATTTGGCCGGATGGATTCAGTATGGTGCGAGCCCACGCGCAAGTATAGCCCTTGATCGTTGCACGCGAGCCCGGGCCTGGCTTGCCGGACGAGATTACGTCAGCCCCGAAGATATTCAATCGATTGCTTTTGACGTCTTGCGCCACAGGGTTCTTTTAACGTACGAAGCAGAAGCTGAGGGCGTTAATGTGGATCGTTTGGTCAGTGAACTCATTGCAAGGGTGCCGGTCCCCTAAAAACTCATGACCCAAAAGATTTCAGCACCAACATCTCTTCCACCGGAAGTCAGTATTACACTGTCCGACTTGATCTCACTGCGCGCCAAAAGTCGTGGCTTTTCGTTGCGTCCGGGGCAAATTCGTGCAGCCCAGAGTGGTAGCTACCTCAGCCGTATACGTGGTCGCGGCATGGAATTCGCGGAAGTTCGCAGTTATCTACCTGGGGACGACGTGCGCAGCATTGACTGGAGGGTTACAGCTCGTCAGGGAAAACCTCACACGAAGATATTTCAAGAAGAGCGTGAACGCGTAGTGCTTCTCGCCATTGATTACAGACGTCCGATGTTTTTTGCCACGCGCGGATCTTTCAAAGCAGTACAAGCCTCAAAGCTGGCAGCGATGCTGGCCTGGAGATCTCTTGAGCAGGGAGATCGCGTCGGAGCGTTTCTTTTCTCAGAAGAACGACAGTGCGAACTCCGACCGCAGCTAGGTAAAGCTGGCGTTCTCAATGTTTTGCGACAAATGGTTGCAGATCCCTCCTGGCAGCGACCACTACATCAGCCCTTTGAACCACAACAACGACTCGCCCGGACCCTGATGCGATTACGCCGTGTGGCACGTCCGGGGAGCTTGATCATGATACTCAGTGATTTTGCCCAATGGGATGAACACGTAGAGAAACAGCTGAGTTTACTAAGCCGTCATAACGATCTTAGCCTGATCTTCTGCTACGACCCTCTTGAAGCAGATCTGCCACCTGCGGGAAGCTACCGAATCAGTGATGGCGAGAATGATCTCACGATGAACACTCTTGACCGATACCGTCGTGATAGTTACCAAACCCGTTTCAAGCAACATCGCTTACAAATCGAACAATTCTGTCGTCAACAACGTGGGCTTTTCCTCACATGCGCCACAGATCAAGACCCTCTTGATTCTCTCCGCTTGAGTTTGCCCAAACGAAGTGGACGTTAAAATGCCCTCTACACCATTAACAGCTGAGAACCTGCCTCTACACGATATTCATCTGCCGCCACCTGTTTCATGGTGGCCACCTGCTCCGGGATGGTGGCTCTTGTTGGTGACTATTGTTATATTTCTGGCTGCAATTTATTTTCTGCACAATGACTGGTACCGGCGTCGTTACAAACGATTAGCGTTGAAACAACTGCAGGAACTGGAACAACAGTATCAATTGCAAGACGATTGCAGGCAGCTGTATCAGGCGCTCTCGCGTCTTCTGCGCCAAGCTGCACTGCTGCATTTCCCAAAGGAGAGTTGTGCCGGTCTGGTCGGAGAAACATGGCTCACCTTTCTTGATCAAAAGCTTGGTGATAAATCTTTCTCAGATGGGATCGGTCGACAAATCATTTCAGGGCCTTACACGACAGCTTGCGATAAGAGTGACAACCTAAACGCGACAGAGCTCATTTTACTCTGCCGAAGGTGGTTGCATCGTCTGCCTCCTGCTCCACATGCAAAAAGGAGGCGGCAATGATCGAGTTCGCCTGTCCCTGGGCCTTTATACTGCTCCCCCTGCCCTATCTGGTACATCGTTTTTTCCCGCCAGCGTTGGCCGCTGAAGAAGCCGCTCTCTGGGTTCCTTCACTACAACCTTTTTCTGACATTCGTCACCAAGGTAGTCGACTCCGCTGGCCCTGGTGGCTGCTCCTCCCGGCCATACTTTGCTGGCTCTTCCTGGTTACAGCGACAGCCCAGCCACAGTGGCTAGGTGAACCTTTGGAGCTACCAGTTAATGGCCGTGATCTGGTATTAGCAGTCGATCTCTCCGGTAGTATGAAGACCAGAGATTTCCTCGTTGAAGGAGAAACTGTCGATCGATTAACGGCGCTCAAAAATGTGGCAACTGAGTTCATTCGTCGCCGGCAAGGCGACCGATTGGGACTGATTCTATTTGGTGACCAAGCTTACATACAAACACCTTTAACGTTTGATCGGCAGACCGTTGCCCAGCTCTTAAACGAAGCGGTGCTTGGCTTGGCCGGAGATAAAACTGCGATAGGTGATGTGATCGGACTGGCGGTTAAACGGTTACAGCAAGGAGACTCCAAAGACAGGATTCTGATTCTTCTAACCGACGGTGCAAATACAGCGGGTCAGGTCACTCCTTTAAAGGCTGCAGAGCTGGCAGCCCAGGAAGGCTTGAAGATTTACACCATCGGTATAGGTGCTGACGAGATGATCGTTGGATCCTTTTTCTTTGAGCGTAAAGTCAACCCTTCTGCTGATCTTGACGAAAAAAGCTTAAGGACGATTGCTGAATCGACTGGAGGTCGATATTTTCGTGCCAGAGACACAGATGAGTTAGAACAGATTTATGCCATGCTCGACGAACTGGAACCGGTTGAAAAAGATCAGGAAGTTTTTCGACCTGTCACCACACTCTACTATTGGCCTCTCGGGCTGGCTCTTTGCGGCGTGCTGCTGCTTTTATTAATTGATCAAGGACGTCAGCGTTGGGGGTGGAGATGAATCAATTTCATTTCTTAAGACCCGACTGGTTCTGGCTCTTGCCACCACTCGCTTTATTATTATTCTGGTTGTGGCGTCATCAACTTCGGGGCCGTAGTTGGCAAGCCGTATGCGACCCAAAGCTTCTCCCCTTTCTATTACTCGGACGCTCTCAGAGACGTCGCAATTGGCCTCTACACATGATCCTTGTGGCCCTTCTCTTGTCAACCCTTGCTCTGGCAGGACCAACTTGGGAGCAACGACCACAACCGTTGTTCCGGCAACAATCAGCCTTGATTCTTCTTCTCGACCTCTCTGCCTCAATGAACGCAACCGATCTCAAACCAAGCAGATTGGTGCGAGCCCGGCTGAAAATAGCAGATATCCTGCACCAGCGACGGGAAGGACAAACAGCTCTGGTTGTTTTTGCCGGAGATGCTTTCACAGTGACCCCTCTCACTGATGACAGCCAAACCATTGAAGCCCTTCTTGAAAGTTTAGAACCCGGGTTGATGCCAGTCTTGGGAAGTCGCCCCGACCTTGCTATTGAGCAAGGCAGACGTTTACTGCAACAAGCAGGACTCACTCACGGAGATCTGCTCCTGATTACTGATGATGATCAACCAGAACAAGCTGCACCAAACGCTGTCAAACTCAAACAGGATGGATATCGATTGTCCATAATGGGTGTCGGCACAACTGACGGGGCACCCATTCCTCTTCCAGAGGGGGGATTCTTTAAAGACAATGCCGGGCAAGTTGTCTTGCCACGACTTAACCCCAACGCTCTTCAACAGTTGGCGCAGGTTGGTGGAGGAAATTATAAGACCATCAGAATTGATGATCGAGATATTCAATCATTACTCTCCGCAGAGCTTCGTGAAAAGATCAACAGCGAAACGCAACAAAGTGATTTATTGGGAGATCATTGGCGTGAAGCTGGTGTCTGGCTGCTTTGGCCGTTGTCGCTCCTGGCAGCGTGTGCTTTTCGTCGCGGTTGGCTGACAATATTCATATTTTGCGCATTATTAAACCAACCAGCGCAGGCGATGGACTGGAAAGAGCTCTGGCAACGGCCCGATCAGCGCGCCGCAAAAACCTTTGCACAAGAAGATTATGCTGCCGCAGCTCAGGAGTTTGAAGACAAAAGATGGCAATCAAGCGCACATTATCGTAACGGTAACTATGACGAAGCAGCGAAACTTCTGGAACAAGCAGAATCTGCTGACGACTGGTACAACCAAGCAAATTCACTGGCTAAAAGTGGCCGTTTTCAAGAAGCAATCAGCGCGTACAATGAAGCCCTAAAACTCAATCCAGAGGACCTTGATGCACAAACCAACAAGGCGTTAGTTGAAGAAGCCCTCAAGCAACAAGAGCAATCGTCACAAGACGGAGAATCAGGGGATGAGAGTGATTCCTCTGAAGAGAAGAACTCCACCAACAAGGAAGACTCCTCTTCTCAAGAAGACCAATCGTCGCAAGAGAATGGAGAGCCGTCACAAGAGAATCAATCAACAGCTGACGAGGCAGAAAAGAAACAACAAAAATCAACAGAAGCGTCACAGGAAAACAGTGAAGCTCCTTCGCAAGAGGAGCAACTGGAGGAGTCTAAACCTAATTCACGGGAGGACTCAGAGACGTCTAAAGAAAACAATGAGCAAACCAGGAATGCACGTTCAGAAGCATCGAATGAACAACCGGCAACAGAGGAACAACGTGCCACTCAACAGTGGCTGCAACGAATTCCAGATGATCCGGGAGGCTTGTTGCGGCGTAAATTCCTTCACCAGTACCGCCAACGTGATGGGCGGCAGACGAGCGATAAACCATGGTAAAAACATTCAAATATCCACTTCTGGTCCTGCTGCTGCTCCTCTGTACAGTTGTGAGTCAGGCCGCACAACTCAAAGCGGTTACTGATCGCACACGAACAAGCATGGAAGAGAGCTTTACTCTGGAGCTTCGAGCGAACGGTTCTGTAGATGGAGAACCAGAGCTGAGCGCTCTAGAGAAAGACTTCGAAATTCTCGGCCGTTCGCAATCTTCTCAGCTCCAGATTGTCAACGGTGAGTTCAATCGTACAACAACCTGGAGTCTTTCGTTATTGCCTCGCACTGAAGGAAAGAAACAAATTCCCTCTCTCTGTGTAGGAAGCGACTGTAGCCAGCCGTTAACGATTGAAGTCCTTGCCGCGGGACAGTCGAGCAGTGCAACAAACAACGCCAATGAGATACGCCTTGAAGTTGACCTTTCACCGGACAAAGTACGTGTGCAATCGCAGTTACTTTATAAAGTCAGCCTCCTGACACGACTTAACTTCTTGCAAGCAAGCCTTACAGACCCTGAACCCTCTGGAGTAGAAACTGTCGTTCAAAAGCTCGGGGAAGACCGCAGTTATGAAACTGAGAGGAACGGTCTAAGATATCGTGTCATTGAGAGAACCTATGCTCTCTTTCCTCAGCAAAGTGGCATGATGACGATCCCACCGATACGCTTTGCAGCTCAAATTTCAGAGGGAGGACGAGGATCGTTTGATCCATTCAATCAGCGCACCAGACAACTTCGTAAACATTCTGAAGAGATCACAATAGAAGTTCTTCCGGCAACGGCTGTAAATGGCAGAAATTGGCTACCAGCCAGCAACGTGCAGTTAAATGATGACTGGCAAAACCAAAAGCCGGTGTTAACAGTCGGTGAGCCTGCAACACGTACGATGAGCTTGCGTGCATTTGGCTTACCAGCCGCCCAAATACCGGCTCTTAACATCAGCCTTCCTGAAGGAGTCAAAAGCTATCCAGATCAACCGAGTCGAGACGATCAGTTCAATGAAAACGGTATTATCGGAACTCTACAACAAAAGTTAGCATTGGTACCGACCAGCGCGGGCACACTTCTCTTGCCTGAAGTCAAAGTTGACTGGTGGGATATTGAATCTGAACGCTGGAGACAAGAGATTTTACCTGAGATCGAGTTGGACGTTAAAGCTGCAGTGCGTCAACCTGAGACAAACAAGATTGCATCTAACGTTGAGTCAGAGACGCCAGCAACAATGAAGGAACCTCACACAATTGAGACACAAACAACGCTAAAAGAGGATGGGCAACTTTGGCGATGGACAACTCTGGCGCTTGGATGTGCCTGGCTTGTTACCTTGATCTTGTTGTTCAAAAAGAATGGCTCACCTCTGAAGGCGAAGGACAAAGAGAAACAGGAAGACAAGGCCGTAACTCTGAGGGCAGTCAATCGAGAGTTAAAACAAGCCCTCAGATCAAATGATCAAGCTCTAATACGCAAAGCGTTACTCGATTGGGGACTAATCATTTTCCCAGAGCAGAAACCAAAAAATTTGGAGGAGTTAGCAAGGCTCTGCGGAGAACCAATGAGACGTCAAGTGGAGACACTCAACAGAAGCGCTTACAGCCGCGGAGCTGAGCCTTGGGATAGCCGCGGTTTGATCGAGGCCATGCAACAGGTGGAAGAAGAGGCTGGTAAAAAAGATAAGGTAGGCAAACTCCCTTCCCTCTATCCTCACTAACTAAAAAGTGGTGACAAAAGCGGTGACAGTTACCTCATTTAAGCGTCGTTGTTATAAATGAGGTAACTGTCACCACATTAATCGTGCTTTATGAAGGTTCCGTTTTTAAATTCATCAAAAGCATGCTGTAACTCTTCCTGAGTATTCATAACGATCGGCCCACCCCATGCGATCGGTTCACCCAATGGCTTTCCGCTGACCAGTAGAAAGCTCACCCCTTCCTCACCTGCAGTAATAGAGACTTTTTCACCCGGTTCAAAGAGAATAAGGGAACGGTTGCCATGCGTATCCGTAGAGAGATCGTCAAACCTGCCCTCTCCTTTGTGTACATACGCAAAAACGGTAAGACCTTCTGGGGTCGTATGAGTAAACGTTGTATTTGCCGGCAGTTTAACATCGAGGTACTCAGGTTGAATCGCAACATCTTTTACTGGTCCGAGCACATCACCAATTTGTCCACAAATGACTTTAATCGTGACACCACTCTCAAGGGTGATACTTGGAATTTCTGCGGCACAGATATCGCGGTAGCGCGGCGGCATCATCTTGTCTTCCGCTCGTAAATTCGCCCAGAGTTGGAAGCCTTCCATCCTTCCTTCTTTGTCACCTTTCGGCATCTCCTGATGGAGAATACCGCTCCCCGCTGACATCCACTGAATATCGCCGCGACTGACATGACCTTTATTACCAAGGCTGTCACCATGCTCTACTTCGCCGTTTAGAACATAAGTGATGGTTTCAATACCGCGATGCGGGTGCCAGGGGAAACCTTTCTCATAATGCTCTGGATTGTTAGATCGGAAGTCGTCAAAAAGGAGAAAGGGATCAAACAAAGGAACATCACTATGGCCAAAAGCACGATGTAGGTGAACTCCGGCACCTTCCATTGTTGGAACACTCGAGGTGACACGCTTTATCTTACGAACTGCCATAAATCCTCCCAGATAGAACGGTACGCATATAAGGAACAAAATAAGACGGCCTATTCATAGGGTCTCAAACGTTTCAATTTTATCGCGAAATTCTCCAGCAATCCGTCTTGGCTTACGTGTTGTGTAATCAAAACAAATCAACACTGTTTCGCCTTCTGCCGTTGCCTCGCCATCGCGTTCAATACGATAGTCCATAACAAAGGAGGAACGACTTACTTTTGTAATTCTTGCCCCGAGGATCAATTCATCACCATGAAACATTTCGGATAGATATTTAACGTGAGCTTCAGGGAGGATAATGCCGCAATCATTGCCGATATCCATCTCGGAGTAACCACCAAGATTCTTAAGATAAGCAATTCTGGCATCTTGAAAGAAGTTTAAAACTGCGGAGTTGGCCACATGGGCTCCGTAATTAACGTCAACAATCCGCACCGTGTAAGGGATGGTAAAATTATATCCGTCCATAGAGGCTCCGTAACTATTTTTGGCAACTGGGGCAATAGAATGTTGAGCGTTGGCCAAGTTTGATCTGCTTGATGAGCGTATCACAGGATGAACACTTCTGCCCTGCCCGCCCGTACACTTTCAGCTCTTGCGAAAAATAGCCGGGCTGTCCGTCACTGTTTGCAAAATCCCGAATCGTTGTACCACCAGCAGTGATTGCATCAGCAAGAATGATTCTGACCGCCTTTACCAGACGCTCATACGAGGCTTTACTTACTTTTCCAGCTGGACGAACGGGGGAAATTCGAGAACGAAATAGAGCCTCGCTCGCATAGATGTTGCCTACGCCAACAACAATATGAGCATTCATGAGAAAGGGTTTTACAGCAACTTTACGCTCGCGGGAGAGTTTGTAAAGATAAGCAGCATTGAATTCACTATTGAATGGCTCTGGGCCAAGAGCCGCAAGACGAACATGTTGCGCGGGATCATCTTCGGTCCACAGTATAGAGCCGAAACGGCGTGAATCGTTGTAGCGCAAAGCGGAACCGTCAGTAAAGACTATCTCGACATGATCATGCTTACGCTTTACAGAAGGTTTCGCATCGACCCGCAAATGTCCCGTCATGCCGAGATGGAGAATCAGGGTTCCCTTGTCCAGGGAAAAGAGCAAGTATTTCGATCGACGATTGACAACACCGAAGGTCTGTCCAGGTAATATAGAGGTCAGCTCATGAGGGACGGGCCAACGTAATGAAGCATTGTGGATCAAAACTTGATCGACAACTTTATTGATGACCAGTGGCTCAATGCCACGGCGGGTCGTTTCTACTTCAGGAAGTTCAGGCATAGGGTCCGCAATATGTGGCTTTGAATGGAAAGATCAGAAGATTAGCAATCTTCTGAGATCGCCTCAGTCAGTTCTAAAAGATATTGGGCAACCTCCGGTGAATTTTCCGCTGGAGACCAAGGGGCAAAATCTTTGTCTGATAGAGGAGCATAAGGGCCAGGCTTGGTTTCGAAAAAGATACTTCCTGGCTTGAGAACAATCAATGTGTGCCATTGACCTGAGGGCAGATCAATCGCTGTCACATCATATCCATCACCAAAGGGTACAACATGTTTAATCTCGCCAAGATCGTCAAATACAACCAACGCCATCTTGCCACGAACAGCCATAAAACACTCTGCCTTAGGCGGGTCAACATGACGGTGTGGTCGAATATAAGTGCCTGGTTCCATGGCATTAAAGAGGCGTTGACAGACATCCGTGTACTCGTCATGCATATTAAGATTTTTTCGTAAACGTGGAGATTCTGCCGCTTCAAGGCTCAATCGATCAAGGACTTTATTGTTGATAACTTTCATAGATATAACTCTTAAAAAATTGTTGATTGGTCGAGCTTGGCGAAGTCGTCAAATGTCAAATTTTGAGGATTTCCAGGAAGATCTTCGTTAGAAATTTTCAAACCACGATGATAGCACCACCTATTGTTTTCCAAACGCAACCAGGTTAACTCAGCAAAATTTTGCATAGAGCCGTGAACAGTCATTTCCATAAGGAAAATAACCTGAGCTTCACCGTCTTTTTCTCGACAGTCCAAAACTTCACAGTAGGTTATCTGGTAATCCTGGCCAAGAGTCGAACGACCAAAGGCTAGATAGTCTTCACGCTCGACAAACTGTCGCCGAAAGTTGGACTCGGAATGATAAGTATCAAAAATAAAACCAAAGTCACCTCGCGAGAAAGCTTCACTACGGGCGACAATAAGTTCATCTGGTGAGTATGATAAAAGTGGTTTTAGACTCATTTAAGGGGCCTGTCTTACGGAGAATAAAGTTCATGTAAAATATTGCAAAGAAAGATCAGGTTGCTGATAATAAAGAATAATTGTCAGTCTTTAATGCGGGGGTCCATTGCGTCTCGGATACCTTCACCAAGTAAATTATACCCAAGGACCGTAATCAAAATAGCCAGGCCGGGAAAGACCGAGAGCCACCACGCTGTCCCAAGGGTCTGTTTACCGGCGATCAACATATTGCCCCACGATGGTGTCGGCGGCTGTACACCAATACCAAGAAAGGATAGTGCACTTTCTGTTAAAATCGCACCGGCAACTCCAAGAGTTGCGGAAACAAGCACAGGTGAAATTGCATTGGGTAGAATATGTCGAAAAATAATCCGGGCATCATGAGCACCGATAGCCTGCGCAGAGAGGACAAAATCCCGCTCCCGAAGAGAGAGAAATTCTGCACGAACCAATCTAGCGACCCCCATCCAGCTTGTGAGACCAATGATAATCATGATGTTCCAGATAGAGGGATTCAGGAATGCAATAACAGCGAGAATCAGGAAGAAAGCAGGAAAACAAAGCATAATATCGACAAACCGCATGATCAAAGAATCGATCCATCGGCCATAATATCCAGCGAGAGCGCCAAGAATTATACCTATAAACGTCGCTATACCGACAGCAACAAAACCAACCAGCAATGAGATTCTTGCGCCATAAAGAATTCTGACAAGGACATCACGACCAAGGTCATCGGTTCCAAGGGGGTAGGCAAAACCAGGGGGTTGCAACCTGTGAGCAATGTCGATGGCCCCAGGATCCCGTCCAATCACCGGTGCCAACATGGCGAGCAAGAACATGGCAAAGACGATTGCGGCACCGGCCATGGCCATGCGGTTACGTCTTAAACGGACCCAGAGTACTTCACGGAAAAAAGCGGACATTACAACCTCTAGTTGTCAATTACACGTAACGCAGAACATCCTCACATCAACTCATCCAGGTCTTTATGATCGATCAGGTCTCGATCAAGCAGGATACGAACGAGGTTCTCATAACGAGATTCCAACTGCTTCAGCGCCGCGAAGTAATGGCCATTATCAGGGGCGGCAGCTACTGGAGCAACAACAGGTGCTGCGACAGGCTCAGGTGCCGGTACGGGCTCGGGTGCCGGTACAGGCTCTGGTGCCAAGACAGGTGGTGCTGGAGTTGGAACAGCTTTAGGGGGTTCAATAAGATCTTCCAACGCCAGATCCAATTCTTCCTGTTCATCAACTTGTGGACCATAATTTTTCTCAATAGCAGCGTTTATAGCCTCATCGGAAGCAAGAGCGGCTCTGATGCGGCACCCGGTCAAGAACTGAAGAGAATCAGTAATCATCAAGTTGGTCGGATCTGTCATTGCGACAACCAGATGCATTGTGCCGCTGACTTCTTTTCTTTCAACGGGAAGAACATGAAATTCTCGAGCTTTTTCAAGAGGGATATAAGCAAGGACGTCTTCAGGTATCTTACGACCAAAGAGCTCTATTTGAGGTAAATCGAATTGTCGAGCTAGAAAATTCTGCAGTTTATCTTCAGTGAGATATCCCAATTTGATCAGTGACTCGCCAAAACGCCCTCCCCAGTGGCGTTGATAAGACAATGCCGAGTTCAACTGAAAATCGTCGATGATCCCTGCTTGTTTAAGGATTTCACCAAGCCTAAGATTTTTGGCCAATGCAACCTCCTGGTCAGTAAAAAACAGATTAATACTAACAGGTTATAACGTATTGTTGACAAACGTACCAGAGTTTAGTTCCCAGAAACTACCTACGGCCAATACCAAAATATTCAAAACCTTCTTCTTTGAGATTGAGGGGTTCGTACTGGTTTCGACCATCAAAGATAACCTGTTGCTTCATCATGCCTTTCATCGCCTTGAAATCAGGATGACGAAAAGGCTTCCATTCAGTCACCAACGCCAGAGCATCAACACCTTCCAACGCTTCGTATTGATGTCTGACAAGAGACACTCTCCCATCATCAAACCACTGAGAGGGTAGTTCAGCGCGTGCGGCATCGAGAGCTTCTGGGTCGTATGCTTTAACCATCGCGCCTGCAGAGAGCAACTCTCCCATGAGGACGATCGCTGGTGCCTCGCGAATATCATCGGTGCCCGGTTTGAAAGCCAGGCCCCAAACACCAAAAGTCAGTCCGGTCAGATCTTCACCAAAGCGTGCTTGAATTTTACGAAAAAGCACATGCTTCTGGTCCTCATTGCGTTCATGAACAGCCTGCAGAACCATTGAATCATAACCATTCTCACCAGCAGTATGAATGAGGGCACGAACATCTTTGGGAAAACAAGACCCACCATAACCACAGCCCGGATAGATGAAGGAATAGCCGATACGGCTATCAGAACCGATCCCCAAACGGACATTCTCAACATCAACGCCAAGCTTGTCACAGAGGTTGGCCACTTCATTCATAAATGAGATCTTGGTTGCCAGCATGGCATTGCCGGCATACTTGGTCATTTCTGCGTCTTTAACGCCCATAAAAAGGATGCGATCGTGATTGCGACTGAAATCCTTGTAAAGCTCACGCATGACCTCGCGCGAGCGGTCAGAATCTACACCAACCACAATGCGGTCAGGTTTCATGAAGTCGTCAACGGCGGCTCCCTCTTTAAGAAATTCAGGATTACTGACAACATCAAAGGCAATTGAATCGCCACGCTTTTCAAGAGCCTGCTTCACCGCAGCGTGAACCTTCTCTGCGGTTCCTACAGGAACAGTCGATTTCGTAACAACGACAGCATAATCGTTGAGATTGGTGCCTATTTCAGAAGCAACAGCGAGAACGTGCTTTAAATCTGCAGAGCCATCTTCACCAGGAGGCGTGCCAACGGCAATAAAGACAATCTCAGTATCCACCATCGCCTCGGTAAGTGAGGTTGTGAAAAGTAAGCGACCTTCTTCATGATTTCGCAAGACAATAGGTTTCAAGCCCGGTTCATAAATAGGCATCCACCCTTCTTTGAGCTTTTCAACTTTTTCAGCATCAATATCAACACATGTCACCTTATGACCCATTTCAGCAAAGCAGGCTCCAGTGACTAATCCGACATAACCCGTTCCAACAACAGCAAGTTTCATCATAAACTCCGTCGTGCGCAGCGTGTTTCTCGTAACGCGAGACAGTAAAGGTTAAATTTCATATCGATAAATGTAAAAGTTACGACTGATTACGCTCTATAAGCTTTTGCTCCCAGGCCCAAGCTGTTTGAAGAATGGTTTCAAGATTATCAAAGCGAGGTTTCCAGTCGAGCGTAATACGAATTTTATCACATCCGGCAATCAATTCAGCGGGATCCCCTTCGCGTCGCGCAGTCTCTTCAACGAGAAAATCTACACCGGTAACTTTCTTCGCCATAGCCACCACGTCCGTTACCGAGAAACCGTGACCATAGCCACAGTTAAAGATGGCAGACGATCCCTCATCAAAGAGATATGTTAAGGCATCCAGATGCGCCTGAGCTAAATCGGCGACATGAATATAATCACGGATACAAGTCCCATCGTCTGTCGGATAATCGGTACCGAAGACCTGTAGCTTGGGAAAGATTCCTAGAGCAGTTTTTAACGCCCGGGTAATCAAATGGGTCGGGTTCGTGTAATCCTGACCAAGACGCGTCTCAGGATCGGCACCGGCTACATTGAAATAACGTAGAGCAACGTAGCGAAAGCCACTCTCCGCCGCAGACAAGTCAGCAAGGAAATGCTCCGTCATCATTTTAGAAGCACCATAAGGATTGATTGGCTGCAAAGGCGTTTCTTCGACAACCGGCAATTCCGATGGGTTTCCATAAACCGCAGCCGTTGAAGAAAAAATCATCTGACCAACACCGGTGATGCGAAGTGCTTCCAAAAGGTTCAGGGCGTTGGCTGAATTATTTCGATAATATTTGAGAGGATTGGTGACACTCTCACCAACCTCGATTGACGCTGCAAAATGCATCACGGCGTCTGGCTGAAAGTCTTTCAAAGTTTGAATCAGTAGCTCTTTATCAGATAAATCACCGACAACCAGCTCACCGTACAGAACTGAATCACGATTACCCGTCGACAGATTATCGTAGGTCAACACATCGTAGCCGGCCTCACCAAGGGCAAGAACAACATGACTGCCGATATATCCTGCGCCGCCTGTTACCAGTACACGTTTAGCCTGATCTGTTTTTTGCAATGTAGAACCCTCCATAAGTTTCATTTTGTTCAAGAGCCGTCAAAATCTGACTACTCGTAACCAAACTCTTTCATCATGCGGCTAGAGCTTGTCCAGTTTTTCTGCACTCGCACAAAGAGTTGAAGGTGGACTTTAATGCCTAGCATACGTTCGATATCTTTACGTGCGCCCTGGCCAATTTGACGGATCATCGTACCACCCTTACCAACCAGAATGCCTTTTTGTGAGTCACGCTCAACATTAATCACAGCATCAATGCCAACCATATTCTTAACCGGGTTTTCCTGAAAGCGCTCGACAAGGATCGCAACACCGTAAGGAACTTCATCCTTAGTCCTCATAAGGACTTGCTCGCGAATCATTTCAGCAACAATAAAACGTTCGGGAACATCGGTCAGCTGATCTTCAGGATAATAGCGTGGTCCTTCAGGAAGCAGTTGCGGAATCTCGCTGAGAAGAGCCTCAACCCCGTCCCCTTTCAGTGCCGAGATGGGAACGATCGAAGCAAAGGGACAGATCTGGCTGTAAGTTGCAATCAGCGGCAACAGCTTGTCTTTGGAGACCGTGTCTATTTTGTTAATAACAAGCAACACAGGACGTTTGCTTTTCTCAAGGAGCTTGGGAATCATTGGATCCGTATCAACAGGTCGATCGGCTTCAACAAGCCAGAGCACCACGTCAACATCAAGAGCAGCAGAACGGGCTTGGTCAACCATGTAACGATTCAGAGGAGAATGGGCATCGTGAATCCCCGGGGTGTCAACAAACAGGACTTGTGCATTATCCAGATTCTGAATACCAAGAATCCGGTTACGTGTTGTTTGTGGTTTAGGTGAGGTAATCGCTATCTTTTGTCCAACGATATGATTCAACAACGTTGATTTACCAACATTTGGTCGTCCGATAATGGCAACGAACCCGGAGTGAAATTTTGTATTTTCAGACATTTTGCCCTCCTTGGGCACAGAGATCGAAAAGTTGCCAATCGCGGCCACCCGATCTTATAGATTCTCTTTTAACACTTTGATCAGTTTTTATTGCCATCTCTGGGTCAATCGCTTTTAGCCAGGTTCGATTTTCACCGCGATGGCCAAGAACATCACTCAGATCAGCAGGATTGACTATAACTTCTTCACTTATTGTACTGACACGATGCAAAGCTCTACGCCAGAGACGAGAGCGCACCAGTTGCCCAAAAGCAGGATGATAAGGACCCGCAAGACAATTGTCCTCCAACTGGGGATCACTTTGCAACCCGAGTCGAATCACAGGCATATCATGTTGTCGACAAAGCGAAAACATATCCGCACAGACATTAACGGCTTCGTCCAACGAAAAAGGGTCGTAACGTCCTTCTTTCCAAAGCTCTGCTAACCCCGTACCATCAACAACAACAGTCGGATAAATTCTCAAAAAAGATGGTTTGCACTTTAAGGCCTGTCGTAGTGACATTAAAGCTTCGGCCTTACCTGCGCCAGGCAAGCCGGGCATCAATTGCACACCAACCTTTAAATCGGCCTTTTGACATGCGATAACCGCGTCAAAATTATCTAAAGACTTATGGCCTCGACCTGACAGAGACAGGACCCTGTCATCGAAACTCTGACAACCAATTTCTACCGTTGTGACGCCTGCATCTTTCAATCGCTTCAAGCATTGAGAATCGAGAGCATCCGGCCTGGTTGAGAGACGTATTCCTGAAACACGGCCATTAGCAAGATAATGACCCGCGGTGGCAAGGTAAAGCGACTGCTGATCGACAGGAAGTAACGTGAAGGTTCCACCGTAAAAAGCAATTTCGCCATCACCCTGTTCTGGTAAAGTAAGATCCAGCCACTCATTAACTTTTTCAGGAGACGGAACCGTTTCGTGACTGGTGGAGCGGTCTTGTGCACAAAAGAGACAACGATGCGGACATCCTGCATGTGGGATGAAAACGGGATAAATTTTCACGAAGGGCTTTCCAATAACGCCAAGGCCTCTTCAGCAGCGGCCTGCTCAGCACTCTTTTTTGTTCGACCCTTTCCTGTACCGAAGACACGATCTCCAACAAGGACATCAACACAATAAGTACGTTCATGTGCCGGACCGGTTGTCTCTACCATTTTATAGATTGGCAAATCACGCTTCGATCCTTGTAAAAGCTCTTGCAGACGGCTTTTAAAATCCAGCCCTTCTACACGCGAAGCTTCTCTTATAAAAGGCAGAAAAAGAGGTAAAACCACATCTTTTACGGCATCAAAGCCACCATCGGTAAAAACAGCGCCAATCAGAGCCTCAACAGCATCAGCCATTAAACTCGCTTTTTCTCGCCCACCGCTTCGCTCTTCGCCTTTTCCCAGCAACAAAGCAGCACCAACATCAAGAGACTTTGCCAAACGTGCCAGTCCGGGCATAGAAACAACATCGGCTCTTATACGAGTCAGTTCACCCTCGGGAGAGTCGGGAAGGTTTGTCATCAGGTAATCACTGACAATCAGATCAAGAACCGCATCACCAAGAAATTCGAGACGCTCGTTATCCGGCAGGCTGTCAGAATGATATTCATTGGCGTATGATCGATGAGTAAGGGCTTCAGCAAGGAGGTTTTTTTTCGCAAAAGAATAGCCTAAAGCAACTTCCAAAGGCTGCCAGTTTTTCATAACCTCATTATCAAAAGATTTCATCAAGGTATTCACTTTTGTGTCTATATATTAGAGCTCAATCGGTTTGACTTGCATCGACCAGAGACAAACCTTACCAGGATATTAATCAAAGGGTTTTCAGCGACCCTATTTCTCAGTCGAAAAGCGTGTCATAGTACACTAGATAAACACATATATCAATTGCACCAGAGCCGTAATTCATTATAGTATGTCGATTCATTTTACATCTTCGAACCCCAAACATTAATCTTAATCTAACTATCTGTTATATGTCATTTTTTATTACTTTTGAAGGCATTGAAGGAAGCGGCAAAACGACTCAACTGTTGAGCCTCCTCAAGCACCTTCAGAGCTTAGGCTATGAGACTGTGTCGACAAGAGAGCCAGGCGGTTGTGCAATTTCCAATTCTATTCGCACCCTGCTCCTTGACCCGGCAAACGAAAACATGGCCTCACGAACGGAACTATTGCTCTACAGCGCAGCACGTGCCCAGCATGTCGTAGAAATCATTCAACCGGCCCTCAAAGCTGGAAAAGTTGTGCTTTGCGATCGCTTCTCAGATGCGACAACCGTGTATCAGGGTGCCGGACGCGGGCTTGAAATGAGTCAACTCGAAACCATCAACAATTATGCGGCAAACGGATTAATTCCGGACTTGACACTCCTTCTCGACTACCCTGTCGAAGAAGGCCTGCAACGTGCCAGAAGTCGCAATGTAACCGACAATCTGGAATCAGAGGGCCGCTTTGAGTTGGAAGCCCTGACATTTCACCAACGCATTCGAAAAGGCTACCTTGAGCTTGCCGCCAAGGAAAAACGCTTTCATATTATAGACGCACTTGGTGACGAAGAAGTCGTTGCAGAGCGTATTACAGCCGCCGTTGACAGTTTCCTGGTCAACAGGAGATCAGCATGACTTTTGACCAGATCCTTGGCCATGAACGACAAAAAGAAATTCTAAACAGAGCTTTGGCCAATGGTCGCGTTGCGCACGCCTATCTCTTTTCCGGACCAGATGGCATTGGCAAGAGACTTGTCGCCATGGCCTTGGCCCGCGCAATCGTCTGTTTGGAGCAACGCGGATGTGGCAATTGCCTTGCGTGCCGAAAGATAGATCATCAAAACCACCCGGACCTGCACATTCTCGAACCCGATGGGAATTCTATTAAAATTGAACAGATCCGGGTCTTTCAACGCGAACTCAATCTGAAACCGCTCGAATCACCACGCAAGATTTGTTTGATTGAACAGGCCGACACCTTGACTGTTGGTGCCGCCAATGCCCTGCTCAAGACACTCGAAGAGCCACGGGGTGACAGCCTATTAATTCTTTTATCAGCGCACCCGAATCGTCTCCTTGAAACGATTCGCTCCCGTTGTCAGCCACTTCCCTTTACTCGCCATCCAAACAGTAGAATTCAAGCAGAGTTAGAGAAACAACTCGATATCGGATCAGAGGAGTCTCATGTTCTTGCAGCTCTCTCAGAAGGAAGTTTTAAAAAAGCCTTCGGGAAAGATCGAGACCTTTATCTGGAACAGAGGCGAGAACTGCTAAAAACCTTGACGGGGTTATCCTCAGGAAGTATCTTGCCAACTCTGGATTTTGCCGAGCAATTGGCCTCTGACAAGACCATTCTTCCTGATATTCTGGAAATTTTTCAGGCTTTTTATCGAGACGTTCTCATGACATTACAAGGTCGTGGTGACGAAGAGTTAGTTAACCTTGACCTCAGAGAGAAAATCCACAAGGTGTCAAACCGCGAGAGTGTTGACACAATTCTCGCCAAACTGGATGCTTTAATTGAAGTTCGACGGCAGATGGACAGAAATGTTAATCGTCAATTGGCGATGGAGGTTCTGCTTCTGAAATTGGCCGCCTGAACTGACGCGGCATCATTAGATTTATACACAACTTATATAGAGATATCATGATACGTATCGTTCCTCTGAAATTCCAGCAAGCCGGTCGTCAATATGACTTTGATGCTCAGACTCTCGAACTTAAGCCTGGCGACAAGGTCATCGTAGAGACAGACCGTGGCCGAGCTATGGCAATCGTGGTCATCCCACCTCGTGAGATTCCTGAATCTGAAGCTCCGGACGGTCTTAAGAGCATTCTGCGGACCGCCACCGATGAAGACATGGCCATGGCAGACAACAATACTGCCAGAGAAAAAGATGCCCATAAATATTGTGTCGAACGGATCAAGTCTCGCAACCTGGAGATGAAACTAGTTCGAGCGGAATATGCTTTTGATGGCTCAAAAATAATCTTTTTCTTTACAGCCGATGGTCGTATTGATTTTCGTGAGTTAGTCAAAGATCTTGCTCACCACTTCCACACACGTATTGAAATGCGTCAAATCGGCGTTCGTGATGAGGCTAAGCTTGTCGGCGGTCTCGGTATCTGCGGCCGCGAACTTTGTTGCTGCAGCTTTCTCACGCAATTCAACCCGGTTTCTGTAAAAATGGCTAAAGAGCAAGGACTGGCTCTCAACCCAACTAAAATCTCAGGGCAATGCGGCCGCCTTCTTTGCTGTCTCGGTTATGAATTTGAAACCTACAGCAAGCTAAAAAAGGGCATGCCTAAATGTGGCAAGAAGGTTATGTGGCAAGATCGTGAATACGAAGTCATTAACCAGAACATTCTTCGCCAACAGGTGACTTTGCGTGATCGCGAGGGAACCTGCATTGTAACAATGGAAGAATTACGTACCGGTCAGGCTAATAAACCAGCTGAAGCTGAAAAAACAGGTGAAACACATACGACTCGCCTGAACAAAAACAAACCTCAAGGGCAGAGACCTCAGGGACAAAAACCTCAGGGACAACGCTCTCAAAGCCAAAAGCCACAGGGTCAACGAACTCAAGGACAAAGGCCACAAGGACAGAACACGAAGAGCCAAGACTCGCAGGGGCAAAAAGCACAAGATCAAACCGCAAGGAAATCGCCTGGAAGAGGACCGAAACCATCGGATAGGCCAAACAGACAAAACAAACCAAACGCACAAAAATCCGAGCAAGGTCAGAAACCGGAAGAGCTACAAACAGATAAACAGACGAAACCAAATGAGACAACTGAAAGCAAGCCACAAAGCAAACGCCGTAGACGTGGAAGGCGCAGGCCCCGTGGCGATCGTAAACCCGACCCGAGCAAGCAGGGAGAATAGTCATGTCGGACGACAAACGTTTTTACCTCACTACCCCGATTTATTACGTCAATGACGTTCCCCATATTGGTCATGCCTATACGACTCTGGCCTGCGATGTTCTGGCACGCTATAAACGTGCACGAGGTTATGAAGTCAGTTTTCTAACCGGTACCGACGAACATGGACAAAAAGTCGAAAAAGCAGCCCAATCTAAAGGAGAAACACCTTTAGAGTTGGCAGACCGCGTGGTTAAACGCTTTCAATCGCTTTGGGAAAAACTGAACATATCGAATACCGACTTCATTCGAACCTCTCAGGAACGCCATAAAAATGCGGTTCAAGAGATCTTCCGTAACATTGAAGCCAAAGGGGATATTTACCTCGGCGAATATGAAGACTGGTACTGCACACCCTGCGAAACCTTCTGGACTGAAACCAACCTGATGGACGGAAACTGTCCTGACTGCGGCAGACCAACAGACAAGCTCAAGGAAGAGTCCTACTTCTTCCGCATGAGCAAATATCAGGAACAACTTCTTGAGCATATAGAAGCCAACCCTGACTTTATTCAGCCAAAAACACGTCGTAACGAGATTTTAAGCTTTCTTAAAGAGGACTTACGTGACCTCTCTATCTCTCGTACAACTTTTTCTTGGGGCATCCCTGTACCAGGCAACGACAAACACGTTATTTACGTCTGGTTTGATGCTCTCACCAACTATATCAGCGCTCTTGGTTATCCGAGCGACAATGGTGGTGACTTTGCTAAGTTCTGGCCATGCAATGTCCATGTGATTGGTAAGGACATTCTACGTTTCCATACAGTTTACTGGCCGACCTTTCTGATGGCGGCAGGGTTACCTCTTCCTGAAAAAGTTTTTGCTCACGGGTGGTGGACAGTAGAAGGCCAAAAGATGAGCAAGAGCTTAGCCAATGTCGTTGAGCCAAACATGCTCATTGACAAGTATGGTGTTGATGCCATTCGCTACTTCCTGCTGCGCGAAGTACCTTTTGGCCTGGATGGTGACTTTTCCCATACGGCTCTCGTACATCGTATCAATTCTGACCTTGCCAATGACCTCGGCAACTTAGTAAGTCGTTCAACAGCAATGCTCAGTAAATACTTTAACGGTGAGCTGACAACCCCTGGAAACTCTGATGAAATTGATGAGTTGTTGCAGAACAAGGTTACCAAACAAATTGGTGTCATTGATGGGCAAATGGATGCCTTAGCTTTCAACAAGGCCCTGCAATCAATTTGGGAACTGGTTAGCGCTGCAAACAAGTACATAGATGACTCAGCCCCCTGGGCCTTGGCTAAAGACGAAGAACAACGTGAACGCCTTGGCACGGTCATGTATAACCTCCTCGAGACGGTCAGATTGATTGGATTACTCGTCACGCCCTTCATGCCTGAAACCGGCGCCAAGATCGGTGACATCCTTGGATTGACGGCTGATGACCAACAACTCGACAAACATGATAGCTGGGGACTACTTAAGCCCGGCACGATGATAGAAAAAGCCGCCCCACTCTTCCCGAGGATAGAAGCGGAATAACACATAACCCGGAACGAGGGACGCGATGCGAGGAGTGCGAAAAGCTTGTGACTTTCTCTCTCTGCGTCCCGCGTCTCTCGCAACGGAACCCTTTCCATGAAAAACTTGCACACACCGCTGGTCGATTCCCACGCTCACCTTGACTCAAAACCCTTTAAAGCTGACCTCGATGAAGTCATTTCCAACGCGCATGATAATGGCGTTGAAAACATTCTGACCGTTGGCTGTGATATTGAAAGCTCCCAGGCCAGTGTTGACCTGGCCCTCCGTTACCCCAATGTGTATGCCAGCGTTGGAATTCATCCTCACGATGCCAACACGGTTAATGACAGCGTCATAGATGAACTCACAAGAATGATAGCCTCAACTGACAAAGTTGTCGCTGTGGGTGAAACCGGACTGGATTTCTATCGAGACCATTCACCGCGCGACCTGCAAAGAGGTTCTTTTCGCAGACATATCCAATTAGCTAAAGAGACTGGAAAACCACTGATCATTCATGACAGAGAAGCCCACGATGAAGTCATTCAGATCATGAAGGAGGAGAATGCCGCTGAAATCGGCGGAGTCTTGCACTGTTTCTCTGGTGACCTGGAAATGGCTAGACAATGCGTTGAGATGGGTTTTTATATTTCGTTTGCCGGACCTTTGACCTATCCGAAAAACGAGGCATTAAGATCAATCGCTCAGACCCTACCGATCGATGTGATGTTGGTAGAAACTGACTGCCCTTACCTTTCGCCACAAAAGTGGAGAGGAAAGCGTTGTGAACCTGCCTACGTCAGAAGAACTGCTGAAAAACTCGCAGAAATCAAAGGCTTGACTCTTGAAGATGTGGCTCGAATCACCAGCCTTAACGCCTGGAAGCTCTTTGGTATAGGTAATGTCGACCAAAGCACCAGAATTGCATATGTTATTCGTAACAGCCTTTACCTCAACATCACAAACCGCTGTACGAATAGTTGTACTTTTTGCGCAAAGTTCAGTGACTTTACAGTCAAAGGGCATCAACTTTGTCTGCAAAGAGAACCAAGCGCTGAAGAAGTAATAGCTGCAATCGGAGACCCGAAAGCATTTGATGAAGTTGTCTTTTGTGGTTATGGAGAGCCCTTATTACGACTCGATCTGGTCAAAGAAATTGCCACGGCACTAAAACGTGACAACATTACGGTGCGTATTAACACAGACGGCCAAGCCAATCTGGTTTATGGTCGCAACATATTGCCGGAATTGGCCGGGTTGGTTGATTCGATTAGCGTATCGCTTAATGCTCCAGATGCTGTCACCTACCAAAAAATTTGCTGTTCGGAGTTTGGCGAGCAAAGCTATGATGCGTTGAAACAATTTCTGGTAGCCGCTAAGCAACATATCCCATCGGTAACAGCAACAGCTGTCACCCTTCCTGGGATTGACATTGACGCTTGTAAAAAGGTTGCAGAGGAACTACAGGTAGAATTCAGAGAGAGGATTTACAACGAAGTCGGGTAAA
>CBDUFN010000005.1:0-27625 GCA_965366475.1 uncultured bacterium
CTGCGCCTCTCCTTCACGTTGCAGGGCTATTTTCAGCTCTAATTCAGCCATAGCGCTACAACATGAGCAGGATCATCGCGGCGACAACAAAACCGAGAATGACCATGGTTTCCGGAATAGCAACCAGAATAATGATGACACCTGTCAGTTCCGGCTTCTCCGCCAAGGTTCCGGCTCCGGCTGCACCGATACGTGACTGAGCCCAAGCCGTAGCGAGAGCGGGCAAACCGATCGCCAAAGCAGCGGCAAATGCTATCAAGGCTTTTTCCATGAGAGTTCTCCTTTTCACGCTCGCTCAGGGATGACGCTTCTGCCAAGGTTCGAAGCGACGCCCACCAAGATCAAGGAACTTGCTAAAAAACTCCACGTAATGCAGACGCAGAGAGTGAACTGTGGGAGCAAAGACTCCCAACAGTAAGTTGAACGCATGCAGGCTTCCCGCAACCAGAATACCGACCATGATGTCACCGGTCATACCACCCAGGCGATTGGCAACCACGGCCAGCAACACAGAGCTGAATCCTATGGCCATTATTCTGACGTAAGAGATGATGTTCCCCATGGTTTTAAGCAGCTCGAGAGGAGCAAGGAGCCCTTCAGCAGCAATCAACACCGGCATGAGAATACCGACCCCTATAAGTAACGGGCCAATGCTCAACCATGGTTGTGGATAGAACCAGGCAACCACAGCCAACACCATGAAGAGCACAGCTAAAAGCATGGCCAATTTGAGTAATGCCTGACGTGGTTGATGACGACGCATATCTGCGAGGGCTCCCAAAGTAATACCAAGCAACAGATGAACAACGCCCACAGTCAAGGAGAATACGGTCATTGGTAGGATCGATTTACCCCGGTCAAACCAGAGAGGATGCAACCCCAGCCAGTGTTCTCCGAGATCACCAAACAGTTCACCATAGAGAAAACCGAACAACAGAGTGTAGAGAGCGGCGACACCAAGAATTTTGCCGATATCATTAAAGAGACGATGGGCGGGAAAGTGTCTGACAAAAAAGAAAGCGAGGGCGAGCAGGATCAGACCGTAACCAATATCACCGAGAATCATGCCAAAGAACACGGGAAAGAACAAACCGAGCAATGGAGTGGGATCGTAGGAGGAATATTTCGGTAAAGGGAGAAGCCGTGACAAGACTTCAAAAGGGGCAAAATAACCGGGGTTACGGAGCATCACAGGGACTTGATCGAGGTCTTCTTCGAGAATTTCTTGCTGTTCGAGAACAACACGGCCGAAAAACTCATCATGAAGCTCTGCCCGTAACTTATCAACTTCGGCGTCGGCCATCCAGCCCTGGATAACAAAACAAAGCCTGGTGGTATAAGCCGTGGCTGTGGCACGATAAAGAGAAAGGCTCTCTTCCAGCCAGATGATGGCACGACGATAAATAGGTCGCCAACGACGGGCAAGATCCTCTAACTTCCTGTCAATTTGCTGGCCTTTAACGGTCTGCTCCTGCAGACGTTTATGCAAAGCGACGATCCGTCGCGGAAGAGGCAAATCAGCTAGATCATCGGGCAACGAAAGCTCAGGAACTCTTTCTTCCGTAAGAGCCTGCCGCAGGGTGTCAGAGATTTCCCGATCGGTGGCAATCAATCCAACCAAAGAACCCTCATCTGTGGTGTTACTGCTGATATGGCAACGCCCATGGGTGAGCTTTTGCAAAAGCTCTTCGAGATCTCGCAGATGGTGAGCATCTCGAATCGTAATGCCAAAAAGTTCCAGGTTTGATGATTTTGGCAGTTCGGCCAGTAACGGTTCTAGCGCTTTCCAGAAAACCAGATCACGCTGGAGGTCCTCTGTCTCCTTGCGAAAGTCTTCCAAAAGTCTGATCCACTCGCGTACAACGACCAGATGTTGATCAACAAGTTCGTCAAGAAGATCCATCACAGGCAAAGGCTGCAATGGTGAGATGCGGTCATTCGAATCAGGGAGGATTTCAAGGAGAGCAACAACGCGTTCATACAGGTTCTGGAAAAAGCTGCGCTCATGAAGATCGTGATCATCGAGAACAAGAGCCTGCAGATGATGGTCGTCTGTTAACTCTACCCGCTCCAGAAGTTGCGGGTCTGGCTGAAAGATGCCCCGGTTATGCAGGAGTTCGAGGGTGTGCAGTAGATCCTGCTTGGGGCCGACTATTTCAACTTTGGCCATACGGATGATCATGGTCACCCCCTGGCAAAATGACTGCCAGATGCCGTTTTAAAACGCTTCGCAAAACGTTATCCTCCAAGGAGGACAGCCGTCGGCACCATTCGGAAGCCACGGCTTCAAGTTCTTTGCTCTCAAGCTGTAAAGCAGCTTTTTTCTTGTCAAGTCTCTTGTTCAAGCTGGCCAGCTCGCTTTCTCTGCTCTCAGCCAAAGCATTCTTCAGGCTGACCAGTTCTCGTTCTTGCCACTTTTGCGCACGAGCCTGCTCTGCAGCCACTTCGAACTGTATTTTCTTCTCAAGGTTAATAATGTTTTCCAACAATCCATCGCTCATGACAAAACCGTGTGAGTGTTTTAATAGTTTCAGTATAGCAAAGCTCCTACCCTTTGCAGGAGAGGACTGAATTGGAAGTTAGTGACCTGCAAAAAAAAATGTGCTAAATTGCAGGAATTCGAGCTGTACTTTGTACATAATGTTTTGATTTTGTTGAAATGGGGATCACTTTTGTCGACTGACGCCCATCTTCTAAAAACTCTGGAAAGACGTAATCGCGAGCTTGAAGTTCTCATTGAGATCGGCAAAGCTCTGACTTCGACCGTTGATCTTGAAAATGTGCTCACCCTGATCATGGATCAGGTTGGCCGCCTTCTCAAGACTCAGTCGTGGTCGCTTCTTTTACGTGACGAGAAGAGTGGTGATCTAACCTTTGAGATTGCGGTTTCCCCCGCAGGTGAAAAGCTTAAAGGAATGAGAATCGCTGCCGGAGAAGGAATCGCTGGCTGGGTTGCTGAGCATGGCGAGCCCCTGGTCATTGCTGACGTCACTACCGACGAACGCTTCTCCGATCAAGTTGACAGAGCATCTTCCTTCATTACCCAATCCGTTCTTTGTGTCCCGGTGCGCAGCAAAGATCATGTCCTCGGCGTCATCGAACTTGTCAACGGCCCCAACGAAAAAATCTTTAAAGAAGCAGACCTGCAAATCCTTTTGACCATTGCCGATTATGCAGCAATCGCTATCGAAAACGCACGTAACTTCATGCGTATCAGCGAACTGGTTATCACTGATGACTTAACCGGACTTTACAATGGCCGCTATCTGCATACCCTGATTGAAGAAGAAATCGAACGGGTTCGCCGTTTTGGCGGCAAGCTGTCATTAATCTTCATCGATCTCGACTTTTTCAAAAAAATCAACGATACCTGTGGCCATCTGGTCGGCAGCCGCACTCTTGCCGAAATCGGCAAACTGATAAAAGACAACGTTCGCAAAATTTGTAAATCCGCCCGCTATGGCGGCGACGAATTTGTGATCGTCCTTCCAAATACTGGCAAGAGTGGAGCCATGACTCTAGCCACCAAACTCTGTGAGCTATTTCGGGCTTATGATTTCCGTGATGACAACAACGCGCCTTTCAATATGACGGCCAGTTTCGGTATAGCGACATTCCCTGATGATGCTGACACCAAGGATGACCTGATTCGTCTCGCAGATCAGGCAATGTATCGGGTTAAGGAGTCCACGCGCGACGCGGTCCTCTCTGCCTGACCAAACAGGAAACACATAAGCCTATTGCCCGACAACCAAGCGGAGGCAACCGTGGCTCATCACACTCCCAGAGCTTCTTATCAGAAGTTAACCCATCGACTGAACCTGCACCCTCAAGGCGCACCCCCTGCCAAACTTCTCTATCGTATCCTGGCTCTACTCTTTACCGAACAAGAAGCCGAACTGGTTGCGGCTTTACCGATAAAGCCTTTCACTGCAGAACTGGCATCAAAAAACTGGAAAGTTTCAGTTTCAAAAGCAGAGACAACGCTGCAACGTCTGGCCAGACGCGCACTTCTTGTAGATTTTAAAAATAATGGCAGAACCGAATATGTTTTACCCCCACCTATGGCTGGATTCTTTGAGTTTGCCCTTATGCGAACGCGTGGCGATATTGACCAGAAGCTACTGAGCGAACTTTACGAGCAGTACATCACAACGGAAGAAGACTTTGTGCGGCAGCTTTTCCTCACCGGAAAGACCCAACTTGGTCGCATTTTTGTTCAAGAACAAGTGTTAACAAGTGAAAAAGCTCTTCACGTTCTCGATTATGAGAAAGCGACTGAAGTCATTGAGTCAGCAGCAGATATAGGCATTGGCCTCTGTTATTGCCGGCATAAACGTCAACATCAGAAGAAAGCCTGCAATGCTGAAATGGAGATCTGCATGACCTTCAATTCTGTAGCAACGTCACTGATTCAAAGCGATTATTCGCGTCGGGTAGAGGCTTCAGAGTGTAAAGAGTTGTTGCACAAGGCCTGCGAACAAAACTTGGTCCAATTCGGTGAAAATGTCCAAAACAATGTCAGTTTCATCTGTAATTGTTGCTCCTGCTGCTGTGAAGCCCTCCTTGTCGCACAGCGTTTTGGTTATGAAAATCCGGTCCACACCAGCAACTTTATTGCACAGGTTGAAGACAATTGCAGCGGTTGCGGACGCTGTCTACCGTCCTGTCCGGTCAAAGTCATCTCTCTTCAAGCAGAACACGCGAACGGTTACGGTCGCAAAGTGGCGATCGTAGATGAGGACCTTTGCCTAGGTTGCGGTGTCTGTGTACGGAATTGTCAGATTACAGCCTTAACTATGCGGGCTCGTAGTAGCCGCGTGATCACCCCTGTCAATTCGACTCACAAGATTGCCTTGATGGCTATAGAGCGCGGAAAACTTCAAAACCTGATCTTTGACAATCAGATCCTCAGAAGCCATCGTGCTCTTGCCGCAATGCTCGGCGTTATCCTGAAATTACCTCCTGTTAAAAGAGCACTGGCATGCGAACAGCTCGGCTCTCGCTACCTTGGTACACTCTGCAAACATTACGAAGCCTGACAGAACTCATAATCTTCACTTTTTATTTGTCCTCTGCTCTCTATCAGGTAAGATGTTTCACAATTAAGTAGTTCTTGCACAAAGAACAATCTGGCAAGGACTCTTAACTTGCCTTTTTTTACGGAGGACTGAATGTTGAAGGTACTTTACCCACTAATAAGTTTCCTTATGGTTACATCGATTGCTTTCTCCGGCGGTGTTGCTCCTGATGAAGAGCCCGCTCAGGAACGGGTCACGCCAGTCAAAGTGACAGCGACCCCTGCCCAGACTTCGGCAGCGATCAATCAAGCACGCAAGGCCGTTGTTACACCTGTCAAAAAAGCAACAAACCAGAGCAGGCCGGCCAAAGCAAAACCCTCTCCGCTCAAAGAAATTACAAGGACTACGACAAAACCGCAAGCGACAGGCAGTGCAGTCAAAAACAGCTGGCTGCTTAGCTCTCGTGAAGGAGAATGCGCGCCGCTCACAAGCGTTAGAGATAAAGTAACGAGCGTCGGCAGCTTCAAAACTCCACAAGAGTTCGCCAAAAAGATGCAGCAAAGAGGCTATCAAGCGTTTGCTCTTGATATAGGGGAGGTTCGAAACCAGGTGGTGCGCGTCAAAGTTCCTGATCTCGATGTGGATTTGACCTTTGTTAAGGCAGGGATGTGTCGGTAGCTTATAGGAAAAGTTCTTGAAATTAAAAGGGAGCTTAAAGGCTCCCTTTTTTGATGATATCGATTTATATTTTAAAGTCTTAGAACTGCAGATTACTCCCACCATATGCCGGCATTTTTCATCACTACAAAAGCCCTACTTAAACAGTCGGTCTATCAACTCTCGATACTTCCGTTCGATGATATGACGACGCTTCTTAAAGGTATTTGTCAATTCTTCACCAACCGTAAATTCATGTTTAAGAAAATCAATTTTTTGTAGCTTTTCATAAGGCTTAAAACCATTCTTGGCTTGCAGCAAGCGATTAATTTCATTTTTAACCCGATCTCGCAAAGCACCATCTTCATGAAGATCTTCGGCTTTCTCTGTAATTTGCCCGAAACGCTCGGTCATGAACTCCTTCAACTTATCCCAATCTGGGACAATTAATGCACCCAGGCCCTTACGATCCTGCCCGACCAACACAGCATCATTCACAAAGGGTAGCTGGCCAATGGCACCTTCAATTCGAGAAGGGTCGACATTTTCACCACTTGCAAGAACAATGATCTCTTTGGAACGTCCAGTCAGAACCAGATCACCGGAAATCGCCAGTTTACCCAAATCGCCAGTGCGGAAGAAACCATCAGCAGTGAAGGCTTTCCGATTTTCCTCATCATTGTCATCGTAACCATCAAAGACTTGCGGCCCCCTTACCTCGATATCACCTTCAACACCAGGGGCAACCTGTCGATCTTCGCTGTCAACAATACGTAGTTCCGTCACATCGATAGGTTGACCCAGAGTACCGAAAACTCGGCTATTGTACCCTCGACCTGCGATGGCCGGAGCACATTCGGTCATACCATAAGCGTTAACGATACGTATACCGATAGCATCCAACCAAGCCTCCAGATAAGACGGTAGGGTACCACCACCGCTCACGGCAATCCGTAACTGTCCACCGAACTTATCAAGCAAGGGTGCGATTTTTTTTTGCGCTAACCAGTAGGGCAGAGCTAAAACGCCCATCTCGACAAGAGCAACCAGATTACGCCAACCTCGAATCAGCAGGCCCGCGCGTTTGAACTGAGGTAAATGTCCACGCAACTGACGACGTGCTCGACGAAACCGGATTGAAACTTTGATTAAAAAGTTGAACATGGCAAAGGCGCGGGGGCCTTTTTCCAAAACAGCGGCGGTCACTTTGGTGTAGAGCGACTCCCACAATCTCGGGACTGTTGCCACCAGAGTAGGTCGATATGTAAGCAGATCACTGGAGAATGTTTTTAGATTTGAGTAGACGATACAACTGCCACAAGTTAAAGCAAGCAACTCAAGGGCGCGTTCAAAAATATGCCAACTAGGCAAGATTGAAAGCCAAAGATCCTTCTCAGTGATAGCAATCACCGGGGGCAGCATTTCAGTATTAAAAAGGATGTTGCGATGGGTCAGCATGACCCCTTTTGGCTTACCTGTCGTCCCTGATGTAAAGATGATCGTGACGAGATCCTTTTGGTTTATCGTGCTCACCATGCGATCAAAGTGCTTGAAATCGTCATCACTGAGAGTGCGATCTTTGAGGATGTCGTTGTAGGCGTAGATGCGGTTAAACAGGGTATGCTTGTCACTTCCTTCAATAATAAAAACGGTCTTAACTTCTTTGTGGGTACTGAGCATTTCCTGATGGCGGGCCAACAACGCATCGGTCTCGACAACGATAAAAGAACAGCGTGCATGATTAAGAATAAACTCAAGTTCCTGAGTCGGCGTTTCACTCCCCCTTGGTATACTGACCGCTCCGAGAGCCATAAGAGCCAGATCGGTGACAATCCAGGCGTAGCGGTTGTCGGAGAGCAACATAACGCGGCTGCCCCGGCCAATTTTACGTTCTTCAAACGCTCTGGCCAGAAGAATGACATCTTCTCGCAGCTTTGCGTAATCAACGGTAAATTCCTGCTTGGCCACGCGATACACAAAAGCCGGACGGTCGGCAAACTTCTCACAACTTGCCATGATAGAGGCAATCACTGAAGGGGATCTTGGCTGCCAGCTGGAGGAGTTTACCATTCCATTATGTCCTGTTTTAAAAGATTCATCTTTAAACAATCAGGTTTTCTTTCTGATTCTGAGCAGCCAACTCGCCAGAGCCGGCAAGAGGAGTAGGGCTCCGAGCATATTCAGCAGGAACATGAAGGTCAACAAGATGCCCATGTCCGCCTGAAACTGCAGGGGAGAAAATATCCACGTCGCCGTACCTATAGCAAGGGTAATACCGGTTATCAGAACACCACTGCCAGTCACCTTGAGTGTTTCATGATAAGCCTGGTAAATCGTCATACCCTCGTTGAGGTGTGTCTGAAAACGACTGTAGATATAGATGCCATAATCAACGCCGACGCCAACTCCAAGTGCAACAACCGGCAAGGTTGAGACCTTCAAGCCGATCTCCAAATGCGTCATCAAGGCATAAGCCAGCATCGAAACCAGTCCAAGCGGCAGTGTGATCGCGAGGGTCGCGCGCAGGGAACGGAAGGTCAAAAAACAGAGGATGATAATTGCACTAAAGACGTAAATGAGAATCGGGAACTGCGCCGCAGAGACTTCTTCATTGGTCGCCGCCATAACCCCGACGTTGCCGGTTGCGAGACGAAACTTTACCTTTTCCGTCCCATTATCAGTCTGATAGATTTTGATCGTATCGACGATGTGCGAGATAGTCTCCGCCTTGTGATCTGCTGTGAAGATCATCACCGGCATAACCGAACAGTCAGAGTTGAGCAGGCCGCTGCTGGTTGGAATGTATTGGACGGCTTCGACCAAAACCTGACGGTTGCGCGGCAAAACCCGCCACTTCAAGGCGCCCTCGCTCCAACCAGCGTTTATGACCTTGGCGATTCCCGGCAAGCCAACAACCGATTGCACTCCCTTGGTGTTGGTCATCTGCCAGGCAAAGTTATCAATATTCTCCATAACCTCGTAATCGATGCAACCATCATCCACCGTTTCGACGATGACATTGAGCATGTCGACACCGATGGAGAAGTGTTCGGTGATCGCCTTACTGTCTGTGTTGTAGCGGGACGTCGGGCGTAGTTCCGGTACTCCCTGGTGCAGGTCGCCGATCTTTATCTCGCTGCCACGCATGGCTCCAAAGATCATCAACAGTGCAGCAAAAGTAATCAACGCGGCAGCAGGCCAGGGCTTGGCTGTTCGCGACACCCGCATCCAGAATCGATCCATACGCTCAATGCTGTCGCGAAGACGCTGCTGGTAGTCTTTTGGAAAACCGATATAGGAAAGCAGGATCGGCAGAAGCATCAGGTTGGTGAAAATGATCGTCGCTACACCGAGGCTGGCGGTAATCGCCATCTGCTGGATCACCTCAATGTCGATCAGCATGATGGTAATGAAACCGATCGTATCTGAGATCAGGGCGACCCCGCCCGGCACCAGCAGGGTGCGGAAACTACTCCGTGCTGCGCTTAAGCCATCGGCGCCGTTGAAGACAGCGGCCCGATTGGCCGTGATCATCTGCACACCATGACTGACCGCGATGGCAAAAATCAGAAAAGGCACCAGAATGCCCATCGGATCGATACCGAAGCCAAGATAAGTCAGCAATCCAAGCTGCCACACGACAGCAATCAATGAGCACATCAGAGCCATTGCCGTCACCCGATGTGAGCGGGTGAACAGATAGACCAGCAGACCGGTGATAAAGAAGGCGAAGACAAAGAAGAGCACAACGCGCTTGGCGCCATCGGCAATATCGGAAATCACCTTGGCGTAACCGATGATATTGACTTCTAGTTGGTCTGTTTCAATTTTTTCACGCAGGGCTTCGAGTTGATGGCCAACTTCGATGACGTTGACCTTCTCGCCGGTCTGCGGGTCAAATTCGATCAACTCAGCACTGATGATTGCAGCCGAAAAATCATTCGCCACCAAGCGACCAACAATACCGGCCTTGAGAATGTTTTTTCGAACCTGATCAAGGCCCTCCTCCGTGGGTTGGAAGTCAGCAGGGACCACGTTGCCACCCGCGATACCGTCTTCAACCACTTCGGTAAAGCGAACATTTGGTGTAAAGAGTGAAGTGACCCGGCTACGATCAACACCATCAAGAAAGAAGACCTCGTCGGTCGCCTGTTTTAATCCGTTGAAAAATTCAGCAGTAAACATGTTGCCGTCACGCGCGCGCAAAGCCACCAGCACCCGGTTGGCACCGCCGAATTCGTTACGATACTCCATGAACGTCTGCATGTATTCATGTTGCAACGGCAAATGTTTGGAGAAACCGGCATCAACATGCAGATTCGTTAACCCGTACCCCATGATCAGAGTGACGATGGCAAAAAGACCAACGATCAGGGGTCGAAACCCGAAAATAAAGTTTTCCAGACGATTGAGGAGTTTGTTAATCATTACGGACCTCCTCTTCTACAGTGGGAAGGGCCAGTCGTTTAACTCCTTGTTCACCAATCAGAAGCAAGGTGCTCTTGTCTATCTGCAGAACTTTGGAGATCCCAGCCCGGTCTTCTTGAGAGAACAGGGTAAAGCTGTATCCGTCGTCGCTACTGATTAAGAGCGCCCCGGCCAAACCAACCAGAACGATGCGACCATCATCAAGACGGATTCCATCGTTAAGAGTCGCCAAGGTTCCAGAATCAATCTCTGTCCATGTATTTCCCGTATCTTCGGATCGAAACAGATGCCCACGCAAACCGAAGGCCAACGTATGAAATTGACTGAGAGGCAAGCTGCCGTAAAAAGAGCCTTCATAAGGTGATGGCAAGCTGAGCCAGGAACGGCAAGCATCATCGGAGCGATATATATTTCCGGCTTCAGCTGTAATCAGAACTCGGCCACTCGACGTTGCCGCGATCTGGTTAAGATGGAAATCAATTCCCCAGGACTCTTCTTCCAGGCTGTCCTCCCAAGCACCATCACCGTTTGCCATCAGGGTTGCCGGATTAAAGTCAAAAGCTTGCCAACTACCGCCGCCATCTTCTGTGACGAGGAAAAGCCCATATGCGCCCACGGCATAGCCATGGAGCATATCCCGAAACCAGAGGTCAAGAATCGGTCGCTCATCATCAGGATCAGCATAGACTTCCTGCCAGTTTCGCCCACCATCGTGCGTCTGTAAAATAACGCTGTCATGCCCTGCCGCCCAGCCATTGGAAGGATCAATAAAAAAAACACTGGTCAAGGTGGCGCGCGTTGGCACCTCCTGCTGTTGCCAGGAAAGACCATGATCTTCGGAGGTCAAGATGTGGCCACGTTCTCCGACAACGATAATTCGCTCACCAATAACCTGACCATCGAGCAACAGGGACTTTGCCGCCAAAGGCAAAATTTGACTGACTGCAGAAAACGCAGGGAGAGGTGTGACCACAAGGGCAAAGAGCGAGAGAATCAAGCCGACGATCAAAAGAGATCTGAGAGGCAAATGCAAAATTGCTGAAAAAGAGTTTTTCACGCAAATTCCATTCTGTTCAAAAGTAAAACGGCCGGGCCTGAGCCCGGCCGTTTCAGTTAATGTTATACGCGTTTAGCGCTTACCGGAACGACGCAGTGCTGATGCCGTGAATTCCTTACCACTAAATTTTACACCAAAATCGTACATAGAGTGCTCATTGTTGAGATTAATCGCAATATAACGACCCGACTGCAGGTCATAATGAGCTTCAACGGTTGTCCAGAAGGTCGGAACTTCATAGTAGTTGATGCAATGCCCCTCTGACACACGCCAGAGCTGATCACGACTATCATACTGATCCATAGCGAGAATCTGCCAGGTATCCTCATCTACATAGAAAGTACGTTTCTTGTAAATGTGGCTCGTGCCTTCCTTGAGGTTTGCTTCAACAACCCAGACCCTGTGCAGCTCGTAGCGCAGGTAATCAGGGTTCAGGTGCAACGGTGTAAGAATATCTTTGTACTTGAGCTTATCACTGTGCAGCAGATAGCTGTTGTAAGGAACATAGATTTCTTTTTTACCAATCAGGTTCCAGTCGTAACGCTCTGGACTACCGTTATACATATCGACGGTATCGCTCGTCGTCAAACCATCGCCGCCTTCTTTAGGGTTGTCAAAAGCGACATTCGGTGCACGACGCACACGACGTTGACCAGGATTGTAAAGCCATGCACGGCGATTTTCCTTGTTCTGGTCGAGTGTTTCATGAACCAGCAGGATACGTCCGGCAACACGTGCTGGAGCAAAAATCTCCTGCTTGAACGTGGCGATCGTGTTATTAAACTTTTCCTCAGTCATACCTTCATGACTGTAGCGGAAATCGCCCTTTTCGTTGAACTCAACCATGGTGAAATCGCCACCACGTGTCATCGGAGCAACTCCGAAGTTGCGATCAAAAGCATCGCCACGCCAACGCAGAATGTGATTCCAGATAACTTCGATGCCCTTTTCTGGCATCGGGAAAGGAATGCCGTTGATCGAACCTTTGACACCACTACCACCCTCTGCCAACTGTGCACTCACTGCTGTGGCCTTGGTTGCGTCATAGATACGCTGCGGAGCAGCGGCACTGCGATGAGTCGGATAAACGTTCATCTTGTACGTGGGATAGGCGTCTAACATTGCCTGCTGCCCGGCAGTCAGTTTATCGGCATATTGAGCCATATTGTCAGCTGTTACGGTAAACAGAACTTTATCGGCAGCATAGGGGTCAGGATGATGCATCCCCTTCTTGTAGCCTTCCGGTGGCGTTGTGATGCCACCATCCCAGGCTGGAATCGAGCCATCAGCATTTCCGGCTTTTACACCACCCATAGGGGTGAGATCTTTGCCTAGACGAGCGGCCTGGTCTGCAGAAACACCTGCAAACCCCTGGCTTGCCATAAGCAGGCCGGTCATGAGAAGTATCGTTGTCTTGATTGTTAATTTTTTCATTCTGCTCCCTCCTTACAGGATTAGAAGGAATACTTAATATTAAGGGCGACGAAATCCCGGTCATTAATCAGGTTATAACGCCCGGCACCAAAGAACTCTGTGTAGCTCAAATCTGCTGACCAAGTGCTTTGATAGCTGGCACCGAGACCGAAAGTAACGGCTTTGCGACCTTCGATAAAGTTGCCACCTGGCCCCGGTGAGTTGCCGTCGACGTCATGTGCCCAAGCGATGCGTGGTGACAGGGTGACAGCACCTATAGCATCATTGAAATCGAGTTTACCAACCAGTCTATAACCCCAGGAGGTATCGTCAGCAAAAGCACTGGCTGGTTCGGCTGGCTTATTGTCATGCGAAGACCATGGGACATTAGGATCGGCATGATCTGGGTTGCCTGTAACAGGTGTTCCCGCGCCATCAAAGCGAAGGTCGTCTTTATCAGGCATATCATGCACGTACGTCACACCAACCTCACCCAGCATGACAAACTGATCAGCACCAAAGGTCGGACCAAACAGCTTGGTTGCCGTACTTTGTACCTGAGTCATATCAAGGCGTTCATAACCTTCAAGGTAAATAGGCCCACCATTCACAAAAATTTCTGTCGGGGTCACTTCATGATCAAATTGTGAAAAAGCAGGGACCAATCCTTGAGTCGCAGCAGGTTCAAGTGTTGCGGTTAGCAGCTCTAAGTCATCAATCTGTAGAGGAACATCCTGGCGGTGGGAAACTTCACCCTGCAGGGCGACACCTGAGCCGGGCAATACGGTATTAAAACTCATACCATATAATTTGATATCTTCTGGATACTCAACCTGATAGCGCGCCGTCTTGGCATAAGCATCAGTTGCATATGCTGATGCTGCGCTAGCACCAGCGGCACCAGCGGCAGCATAATTTCCTGGAAGTGCAGCAATCGTTTGAGCTGTTGCGCCAGCAATAGCAGTAGCGGCGTCAACACCTATAACAGGTGCGTAAGTGGCAATGAGGGCTGCCGGGCTAACACCACCGAGAACGCCTGTTCCTGGTGTAAGTGGGCTACCAATGATGCTTGGGGCAACAGTTGCAATTGTTTTTGCAGCAGTCAAACCAGCGACGTCACCAGTCCAAGAGCTTAGAACCGGTAAACGACTATGGTAATTCATGTAGAAAAAACCAAACTCGGTGTCATTAAGAGCAGGAGCATAAACTCGCAATGCCATACCATACTGACCATCATTGTCAGCATAAACATCAGTCGCCCTTGGTACACCAAGCAAAGTCTCTGCGGCAGGATCATTACCCATATCAGGAGCATCACCAAAGCCAAGCATAACCTTGTCGCCACCAGAGCCTGCAAAATCGTTGGTGCTCCAGTAAGAACCGGGTGGGTCGATCTTAACCTGCTCCCAATCGTACTGGTAGAAAGCTTCAAAAGTGAGGTTCTCGGTCGGGCTGATTGAGGCAGACACTAGGCCCACAGGAACGAGGCCCTCTTTAAGCTCGGCACCAGGAACACGCAGTTTACTCACATCGAAGGGATTGATGACATTGATGCCGTTCTGAATGAAAGTACTTTCACCCCAACTCAGGACCTGATCACCAACTCGAAGTTGAGCAGGCATATTCCCCAGATTAAAGTTGCCCCAGATGTAGGCATCAAGCAACTCAGCATCTTTTCCAACCATATCGAGAGTTTCATCACGCAACTCTGTTCGCTCACGATCCTCATCCTGATTTTCAAAATCATAGAACGCTGAACCACGCAAGAAAATGCCGATATTGTCGTGATCAAGGGCCAATTCACTGGTGATCTTCGCCGTGTTGCTGATCAGGTTGCCTTTGTCATAGTTAAGGTTACCGTCATCGAAGTTGTGAGAATAGGCTTGACCACCCTCCTCCTGCAATCCTATGAGATCGTTGTCGCGATCAGTCACACGCCAACTCATACCGTAAGAGAGGGTACTATCTAAACTCCCCCGGACCTCACCAAGATCAAACTGGAACGCCGCCGCCGGAGTTCCGCAAAGCATTACCAGCAGGACAGGCAGAACAACACCCAACCGACCGTGACTTCTTAACCCTTGCAGATTCATCGTGTCACCTCCTGTTGTGAACTTAAACAGTTGACCAATATAAACGCCAAAGAACGCTACTTCAAATTTTGAGGCAACGTTCTTTATACAACAATATGTTCGAAAACAAAACGTTATTCTAATTGTCTACTGTGATGCAAAAACAAGCGTTAAGTCGATAACTTTATTGCAATTGTCCCGCGCTGAACGTGTATTCGGAAAGAAGTGTTCCTTCGATAGTGTAGGTCCGGTAAACGCCATTCACTTCATTGTTGCTGTAGGCGAAGTCGTGTTCCTTCTGCCCAGAAGCAAAGAAGGTTCGTGCCGGACCTTCGAGAACACCTTGACGGTAGGTAAAAACCTGTTTTTCCTGACCGTCACTATAGTAGGTGGTGTAATCGCCATCGGCTAGCCCATCAACGGTCTGATATCGGGCCGTGATCTGGCCGACAACATCAAAGCGAGTGACTTCTTGACGACCCTCATCAAGGAACCTGACCTGCCATTCCAGAGAACCGTCTGCACGGTAGCCTTCATTTTTTTCCTTTTGTCCGGCAACATACGTCTCGCGGGAAACCAGCAGACCGGATTCGTCATACCATTTCGCTTCGCTGATTTCTCCATCAACGAAGAGGTATTCCCATTTAAGCTGACCATCAGGGTAGAAGCCTTTGCCTGCGGCATCAGCGGGCACGGCAATCACCCCGGTGAGTAGAACCACTGACAATAAAAGCAGAAAAACCTGTCGTTTGATCATTACGAATAGCTCCTAAGGTGAGGGATGCAAGGTGATAATAACACCCGATCTGAAAGTCTGACAACACTCCGGAGGTGTTGCCAATAGGGACGACTCATGATGCCAACTGCTTCGCTGTTAACAAATACTCCAATTTGGCTGAAGCCGACATGGTGAGATCGAAACTCGCCAGACCGGCATTTTCGAAAAGCAACTCACCACCTTGTAAAAGATGCTCACTGAACTTAGCCAGATGGGGCAGATGGCCCACAACCAGGACACTGCTTTCAGGCGATTCTTTAGAGAGTAAATCGAGCAAAGCCAAGGGAGGACAATCTGGCAAAACAGCTTCAGACGTCATGATATCACTGTGTGGATAACGCACGCCTTCGGCTATCAAGGCTGCGGTCTGATGCGCACGACGCTTGTCACTGGTCACGATCAGGTCAAAGCTCAAACCGAGCCGCTTAACTCCCTTTGCAGCGGCTTTGGCCTGTGCAATTCCTGCAGGACTGAGAGGTCTCTGCGGATTTTCGTCAGCAGAGTAGGCAAGAGCATGTTGCATCAGATATACTTTCATTATATGTAACCTCTCAGTTGGATTTAAAGCTTGCAATAACATCAGAACAACTGCTTAACCTGTTTGGAACAACTCTATAATTATACAGTCACTCGCCACCATTTGCCCTGAAAAAGAAGAAAGAGAAACCATGATAACCAAGTTCTTCGAAAAAATCCCCTGGACGTTCCTACTCCCGGTATCGATCCTCATGGCCCTGACACCCTTCAAACCACAGCCTCATCTCATTGAGAAGTTGCACCTGCTGAGTGAAGGTCTATTGACCCGACCAATAGATATTTTTGATCTTTTCATGCACGGCACACCCCTGCTGGTAGTCCTTGGCAAGCTACTCCTTGCCCGCAAATCATCCTCGGAGACAAGCCAGAAAAAGAATCATTAATAGCGCTCTCAAGAAACAAACGAAAAATATCAACGGCAGATTCGCATCATATCGAGCTTATTCGTCCTCGTCGGTTGTCAGTTCAGCAGAAGGCCACTTCGTAAAGAGCCTCGTTGAAACCAATCACAAAATGATCCTTCACACGAAAGGTGGGGGCTCGCAAGTTACCACTTGGTCCCATCACCTGCTTCAAGATAGCGTCCTTATTGTCCCCAGCGGCGCTAAAAACCTGAACCTTTTTACCTTTGGCGACACTAATGGACCGAGCCTCTTTTAAAAGAGCCCAGGCATCATTTTCGTCAATACGGTTCTTCCTGGCATCGACAACGACCATTGTATTCACTTGCTGTTTCTCAAGAAACTCTTGAGCATATTTACAGGACGTTCAACCTTTTCGCAGATAAGCCCAGTCTATAGTCATCCTAAACTCCTTTTTGTCAGAATTCGTTAAGCCTAAGCCAACAGAGGGCTAACCTTTCCCTGAAGGCTGATATTTGTAGCCCACCCCATGCACAGTGAGTAAGAACTGAGGAGAAGCGGGATTGGGTTCGATCTTTTTACGCAGTTGGGCAATGTGCTGATCAAGAGTTCTGGTGGTGCCAAAATAATCGATTCCCCAGGCAGCGTTGAGCAGATCATTGCGAGAGAGAACCTGATTTGGCTGATGATAAAAAATTTCCAGCAACTTGACCTCTCGTGACGTCAAGTTTTGTGATTGGTCATCTCTCGTGACCTGATAGGCTTTACGATCAATCAAAGCTTGTCCTATCTGGAATTGTTCCGGTAAGCTCTTTGCTGAAGCCTGTTGACCCCCTTGAGATCGACGCAAAACCGCGGCAATGCGGGCCCGCAACTCGTGCAAACCGAAAGGCTTAGTGACATAATCGTCAGCACCGAGTTCAAGACCAACCACCTTGTCGATTTCCTCACTTTTGGCAGTTAACATAATAATCGGTGTACGACTGTCGTTTTTTCGAATCTCACGGCAGACATCGTAGCCACTCATTTCTGGCATCATCACATCGAGCAAAACCAGGTCGGGGCTCTCGTCACCGAAACAAGCCAAGGCCTGCCGTCCATCTTCGGCGGAATAAACCGTGTACCCTTCGGCTTCGAGCAAATCGATCAAACCCTGGCGGAGATTAGCATCATCCTCGGCAACCAGCACGCGAACAGTCATAGGCCTCTCCCTGCGGGGAGGGTCAGTTCAAAACAAGACCCACCGCCATCGTTTGGACAAAAAGAGAGTGATCCACCGAGACCTTCAGCCAATTGGCGAGCGATACTTAAACCGAGGCCGCTACCCTGCTGCCGGGCGGTGAGCGAGGCATCAACACGATGGAACTTGGTAAATATCTGCTGACGATGAGCTAACGGGATGCCGAGACCTTTGTCTTTGATCTGCATGATCCATTGAGCCTTGTCATAGCGCAACGCGACCTCCATGTGCCCACCCTCCGCAGCATATTTAATTGCATTATCAATCAGATTGAGGACAATTTGCTCCAGAGCATCACGATCACTGAGCAACAACGCCGGAGCGCTTTCAATATTGCGGTGCAATGCCATACCAGCCTCTTCGATACGCATCAACTGACTATCGAGCTGTTCGTGTAACAAACCCGCAAAATCGACCTTTTCTCTAGAAAATTCTTTGCGGTTCTGTTCAAGCCGACTGAAGTCGAGCACATTATTCACCAATCGGGTCAATCGCTGACTCTCGTGAATAATCGTTTGCAAGTAATTCTTCTGTTTATCGACATCTTCAATGCTTTTTTCACCAAGCAACTCAGCGTACATGCGGATGGTGGTCAAAGGTGTTTTCAATTCGTGAGAAACATTGGAGACAAAAGAGGTTTTTTGTCTGGCATCAACTTGATTGCGATGAGCCTGCCAGAGAAGCATAGAACCTCCAAGCAGAATGGCAACGACAAAGGTCGCTACCAGCAGAGACGAAAGCAGTATGAAACTGCTGCCAGCCACAGCAACATCGCCACTTGGATAGGCAGTCACCAACCAGTGCGGGAGATTGGATATCTTCACTGTTGCCAGAGCTCGACTCTTCGCCGTAACTTCAAAAGGACCAACCTGGTGAAAAACATCGCCATTGCCATCTATCAAGGCATAGGCCTCACCATAAGGAGCATCGTTTGGAAAGTTGCCAAGGAGACGGCCCAGAAGCGCCATCATCTCAACCTCAACTCCGATTTTTTGAGAACTCCCCTGCCACTCGTACCATCCTAACAAATGCAACCGGTTATCAGTAAACCACGGTCGCCAACCGGTCGAGCCGGCCATCTCTTCGATCGCGTCAGCCGCGACAGCTGTAGCACCTGGAGCCTGCTTAGCCAACTGTCGCAACTCTTTGCGTTCCATCAAAAGGCTACTGACCTGCTCTTCCCTTGCGGTTATCGGTGCATCATTTGAAGGCTGTTGCCAAGCAGACTGATTGGCAAAGAGAGGAAGGTATCGCCTGACAAAAGCGGCCTCTTCGTCGCTCGAGGGCTTTTTCGGATCGGGATAAAGTAGTCCACGGCCTTTTTCCCAGATAAAAACATTGCGCACAAGTGGGTTGCTGCGCTTCCACTCCTCAAGCAAATCGGTCTGCTGCATAAAGCCATTGTACGGCAAATTGCTTAAGGTTTCGATCAGTCCATCCTTAACCTCTCCTATCGCCAAATCAAGGTTGCCGGCAATGGCGGAGATGCGATCGTTGGCTGTCTCCCTAGCACTACTCGCTAAACGGGCTTCCTCACCTTTGAGTAAATACAAAGCGCCGAAGCCCAACATGAGTGTCGGGATCAGCAGGAGCAACCAGATTATAATCAGCTTGGATCGAGTCATTTGGCTTAGTGTTCTAAGTTTCCTGAGTTAGAGGCATAAAGGATTGTTTGGATCAAAAGGGTTCCATGACTTTGATCGCGCTTTTTCATGAAACACCACCCCTATCCCGGGGCAGGAGAACCCGCCCCGGCAATCATAGCAGATTAATAATCCTTTTGCTGTTTACGCACCTTGTAGCTTTCCGAACGAAGCAACTTCTTCTCGGCTGGAGCCATAGGAGCTGGAGCGGAAAAAGTATCCGCATCATCTTGCAACGCACCTTCAGCTTCTTCGGCAAGGTCACTAAAGCCTAAAGCTTGATTACGCGAAGAGATTTCAGTGCTCGCCTCCTTGAGTTGCTGCACTGCCTCATCCTTGCGACCAGCATTGTACAAGTCGAGAGCCTTATCACGCGCTTCTGCCATTTCATTTTCAACCAGAGACTTCTGTACAGCCTTGCTCGCAGAACCGCGAACGTCTTCCTTTTGCTTCGAAAACCGCACTTGGGCGACGGCGACCGAACTTTCCTGCTTATTGGTCAGAGCATTTTCGTAAGAACAACGAGCATCAGCGATCGTTTTCAATTCATTTTCCCGACCCGGTTCTACCTGAACCTCAATTAACACGTATTTTTCCTGACCTCCATAAAGCTGGTTCATATGAATTTCTACCCGCTTGTCGCGGATACGTCCTTCACGACCGATGATTCGTAGAGGCCAAACACCATCAGGACAGTCAATTTCAATGACGACCTTACGGGCTGCAACGGAAAGCACATCACCAAGTTCAGCGGCGAAAATTCTTGGCAGGTCGCGACTTGATTCAACGAAGTAGTGATTACCGTCACTGCGATCAGCCAGTTGTGTCATCAGATCTTCATTGAAATCCGTACCGATACCGATGGTTGTTACCGAGATTCCTTCCTTGATCAAAGCAGCGCCGAGACGAGCCAGGTCAGCGGGAGAACTTGGTCCGACGTTGGCGAGGCCGTCAGAGAGTAAAACCAAGCGGTGAACATACTGGTCATAAAGGTTTTTTCGGACTTCAGCAGCACCTTGACTGACAGCACCATACAGCGCGGTATTGCCACCGGCACCGATAGATCGAATGCGTGATTCAATCCATTCGGTATTAGCGGCACTCTGCGGAGGAACCAAGGTTTGCACATTGTGATCGTAAATCACCATGGAGAACAGATCTTGCGGGCTGAGACTACGTAGGGCGGCAATCGCTGCTTCGCGTGCCTTGGCAATCTTGTTACCCGACATTGAACCGGATCGATCCAACACCAGCGTCAGGTTGACCGGTGGGCGTACAGCTTCAACAGGAATAACCGGAACATCAAGATTGACTTTGATGACTGTTTTTTGGGACAAACCGGCAGGTAGAATGGTGCGATCAAGCAACAGATCGCAACCAACCAAAGGCTTTGCCAAAGCAGGTGATGCGACCATAAGGGCGGCCAGAATCAGCGCCAGGGTTAGAATTTTTACTGACATTTTCATTGTTTTTCCTCCTCTTGTGACGATGCAGAATGTGAAGTATATGAGACCCTAACTGTGGGCTCAGTAGATCACCCGTCCGCATCTATGTCGTCATAGGGAGGTCAATAAATTGTAAAAGAATTGTCATGTCCCAAGATTATCCCGAAGTAGACATGTTATCAATTGCTTAACGATTGGAGCAAAGGCAAAAGGATGACACTTCAAGATTATTACTGAGAGTTCGCAGCGACGAACTTTGACCTCAACTTCGGACTCAGGTAGATTGTTTATTCAATACAACAACCGCAAAGGATCCTTATTATGAATACAGAAGAACAACAAAAGGCGATATACGCCAATGCTGACAAATTTATCAACCTTGCCAACGAACTCGTTCAAACGGATCAATCTGGTAGCGTTGGTGCCGCCCTCCGGTTTGCCGCTGCGCGCTACAGTGCCTTTGAAGCATCAACGCGAACAGCCGCTCTGGACTTGGACAAAGAGAGGGAGTTTGAGCTTTTCGCAACCGAATTTGCCAACATGCTGAAACTAAATCTGGATGATTACATCAAAGTTCAATTGCAAAAGTAACTTATGTCTTGATTCTGTGATCTAGGCGGTCGTTTTAAGAGACACATGCCATGGCAAAGGGCTCTTAAAGGAATTTTATTCTTAATCTCTCTTGTAATGATATTTAAGAAGTCGCTCCGTACTTGACAGCAGGTTAGATATTCAGCTGTTCGTGATTGCTGGTGCTCATTATTTCAAGATCACAAGTCATCGACGCGGTGATTCAGGGACGCAATCAACTGTCTCTTGTCGTCGGCTCGTAACTTCTTGATCTCCGCTTCACGGCGACTCGCGCTACTGCGATCGTGACCACCTTCGCAATACACAACCTGACGGGGCGATCGACCACGAAAATACTTGGCGCCTGTTCCGGTAAGATGTTGGCCAAAACGCCTTTCAACATCGGTTGTAATGCCGGTATAAAGAGAATCGTCCGAACAAAGAATGATGTATACCTGCCAGTTCATATCTGAGGCACCTTTTTATTAGCTAATATCGTTTATCCAGCACGGTAACATGACCAAAAGTGCAATAGCTACAGGTCAAAAACCATATCCGCTTGCTTATCTAATCGGTCACAACGTACACTCCGTGAATCTTATCGTTGTAACGCAATCAACCACTAACCAAGAACGTATTTATGTCATTTTCTACTCTCGGCCTCGCCGAACTCATACTTCGTGCAGTTGATGAAAAAGGCTACACGGAACCGTCACCGATTCAACGCGCAGCGATCCCTGCCATCCTTCTAGGTAAGGACGTTATGGCTGCGGCCCAAACCGGCACCGGTAAAACGGCGAGTTTCACTCTACCGCTCCTGCATCGCCTTGCTGGCGGCGACAAAGTAAAGGCCAACCATATCCGTGTTCTGGTGCTGACACCAACACGTGAACTGGCCGTTCAAGTTGCAGACAATGTTGCTACCTATAGTAAATATCTCGCATTGAAATCGACGGTCGTTTACGGCGGGGTAAAGATTAATCCACAAATGATGCGTCTGCGAGGTGGTGTCGATATTCTTGTCGCCACGCCAGGGCGCCTGCTCGACCTTTATAGTCAGAATGCCGTCAATTTTTCTCAAGTAGAAGCATTGGTGCTTGATGAGGCTGATCGCATGCTTGACTTGGGTTTCAGTGATGAGATCGGTAAGATTCTCAGCCTGCTACCAAGAAAACGCCAGAATCTGCTTTTTTCAGCGACCTTCTCCAGCGACATCCGCAGCCTTGCCGACAATATGCTCAGTCATCCTGAAAAAATCGAAGTCAGTCCAAGGAATTCAGCAGCGGACAACGTCAAACAGTTGGTCTACGAAGTTGATAATGGTCAAAAATCAGCGCTGCTCAGCCACCTGATTCGCAGTAAGAATTGGCAACAGGTTCTGGTTTTCACTCGCACCAAGAAAGGCGCAGACCAGCTGGCTACAGAGTTAGAGCGCGACGGCCTCTCCACGGTAACAATTCACGGAGATAAAAAGCAGAACGAAAGAACACGAGCCCTGGAAAAATTTAAAGCCTACCGGGTGCGCATTCTTGTCGCAACAGATGTCGCCGCACGAGGTCTGGACATCAACGAATTGCCCCATGTCGTTAATTTCGACATGCCAAAAGTTCCCGAGGACTATATTCATCGCATTGGTCGTACAGGACGTGCTGGTTCTGCAGGGGAGGGAATTTCTCTGGTCAGCGCCCATGAAGTCAATTTTCTCGCGGCCATAGAAACCCTGATCCGCAAAACTCTGGATCGTGAAGTTGAAAAAGGTTTCATCCCTAACCATAGCGTTCCCTTAACGCGTCACATGGATGCTCAACCGAAGAAATCCAAAAAGCCAAAGAAAAAGAAACAGCAGAACCAAAAGGAGGGACGACGAACTGAGGGCCAAAAGTCCTCTGCGAAAAAACCACGTCGTAGTAATAAACAGCAGACCACTGAAAAGCCCAAGAAAGCATCCGAAGGCCGAAGCCGCCAGAGAACCGATAAAGACACAACCTCTGCAAAAAAACGATCAACGTCAAAAACCAAGCGAACTTCGTCAACAACAAGTAAAGATAAAAGAACGCACAGATGAATCAAGAGAGCCTTTCAATGTTCAAAAATGCACTTGTTCGAACACCAGGACGCAACATGGTCTCCGGTCTGACCCGTTCAAACCAGGGTTACCCAGACTACGAGAGAGCTTTAGAACAGCATAAACTTTACATAGCCGCGCTGGAACAGTGTGGTTTAAATGTCCATATTCTCGATGCCGATGAGGAATATCCTGATTCAACCTTTGTTGAAGATGTCGCACTTCTCACTCCTCAATGTGCCATCATCACTCGGCCCGCTGCGGCTTCACGTAGAGGAGAAACAACAAGCCTTCGCCCCGTGTTGGAAAAACTCTTCCCCTGTATCAAGCAGATCAATCCCCCCGGGACTCTCGATGGTGGCGATGTTATGCAAATCGGCTCTCACTTCTTTATCGGTCTCTCCTCACGCACGAATCAATCCGGGGCAGATCAGTTTATATCGATTCTAGCTCAATTTGACCTGACCGGTTCTACTGTCCCTGTTACAAATTTTTTACACCTCAAAACCGGCGTCACCTGTGTAAATGACACAACACTTCTAGCGGCGGGGAAATTCATGACTCAACCTGAATTCTCTAAGTTTACAATCATACCCGTTCCTGCCGAAGAGTCCGATGGAGCCAATATCCTTTGGATAAACGACAAGATTCTTATGTCAGCTGGTTTTCCAGAAATTCGTAAACGATTATCAGCAGCGGAAAGGCAAGTCATTGAAGTCGACATTTCTGAATTTGCTAAAATCGATGGAGGCTTGAGCTGCCTTTCTCTTCGCTTTTAAGTACGTAAAGGTATGAGAATTATTTGCAGTCCCTGCCTGTTTGCTTATAATCACGATCATGACAAAAAAGAAAAGGAAAGAACGATGAGTGATAAACCGATGGTCCAGATCGAAACTTCTCACGGTGAAATTATTCTTGAACTTGACCGTGTTAAAGCTCCAATCAGCGTTGAAAACTTTATCAACTACGCTAATGCAGGGCACTACGATGGCACTATTTTTCACCGAGTCATCAAGGGCTTCATGATTCAAGGCGGCGGCCTGTCACCCGACATGCAGGAAAAACCTACCGGAGATCCAATCGTCAATGAAGCAACCAACAAGTTGAAAAACAAGGTCGGCAGCGTCGCCATGGGTCGTACTGGCGAAATCAACAGTGCCACAGCACAGTTCTTTATTAATACTGAGGACAATAAAGACCTTGATCACGGTGGCCTCAAACCTGAAATGTTTGGTTACGCAGTTTTTGGCCAGGTCGTTGACGGAATGGACGTTGTCTATACGATTGAGCAGCAAGCGACTACCAGCACCTCAGGCTACGATGATGTTCCACAGGAACCTGTCATTATAGAGTCCGTTATGGTTCTCGATTGAATCAAGAAGAAACGTGAGAAAAAGCCCGACAGGCTGTTTCAGTCTGTCGGGCTTTTTCGTTCAGTTCTTATTTACCGGAATCAAGGATCGACATTAATCGTCTTCTCACTTTTATCACCTCGCCTAAAGATATTTGGCAGATCGATACCAAAGAATTGCAGGCACATCAACAACAGCGCTACGGCAGCAGCTTCATCAAGATTTCCAATAATGGGCAGATTATCAGGGATAAGTTCAAAAACACCCGCAGTAGGATTAAGAATATAGAGTGTTGCCAACAAGCCAACGCAGAGCACCGCGATCTTTTTCATTACACCCTCTCTTAAGACTCTTTCTTTGACGTCGAGTCGTACTTAAAGTCAGCGCGAGCAATCTGGTTCCTGCCCCGATGTTTCGCGGCATACAGTGCTTTATCTGCCGAAACTACCAAATCGTGAATCGACGGGGCTTCCGGGCAGGTTTCTATACCGATGCTGATCGTTAGTTTCAAATCAATAGTTCCAGGCACAAACACCATGGTTTCCGTTGCTGACCGGATTCGCTCGGCAACATAACGCGCGCCTTTTTCACTGGTGCTCGGCAAAATAACAGCAAACTCTTCGCCACCATAGCGGAAGGCAAGATCATTTTCTCGCATCGACTGTCGAATAATTTCACCTAATTGCTTCAAAACAGCATCGCCGACCACATGGCCATGAGTGTCATTAACCTGCTTGAATTTATCCAAATCCATCATCAACAGAGCAAAGCGATGCCCATGCTTCTGATAATCAGTAAAAGCTTGATCGAGACATTGACGGAAATGTCTCTTCGTAAAAGTCTTGGTCAGCTCATCTGTTATCGCAATATGGTAAAGTCGTGCATTATCAAATGCGACCGCAATGTTACTGCTGATCACCGAGCAAAGTTTGAGTCGATCGGAAGCAAAACAACTGTGATTCTTTCTTGCGATAACGAGAGCAAGCCTCTGCTCACCCCTCTCTATCGGCATGAAAAGCTCCCTACTTTCTACTGGAATGGTCGTTTTATTGAGGTCTCCGTTTAGCCAAGCCTGCAACTCTTGGTTCAGAGAGTCATCCGTCGAAATGTTTTTACGTTCAACCTTACCGCTTTCTCTGGTCCAGGTGGAACAGCTGAACTCTTTCTCATTTCGTGTAAGAACCAGAGTTACTTCGTCAGCATCCAGAATATCCTTGAAGATTTCGATGACGATTTCTTTGAGCAAAACCATGTCCAGAGTTTTGCTCAAACGCTCTACCATGACATAAAGTAGACGTAATTCCTCATTCCGCGTAAAGATCTCCGAGATATACTTGTTAATTCCATGAGAGAGCAGTTTTGAAAAAAGAGGAACCAGGATAATGAGGCAGACGATACCTGAGCCGACAAGAATCATCTGAACCCCTTTGATCAGGGAATATGTAGACTCCAGAGAACGGTCAATGATCAACTTGCCATTGATTTTTTTTGCTGACTCGTGACATTCGTAACACTCTGATTCGTTATAAATGAGTGAGATATTCCTCTGGGTGGCATTCTCGGTGGTCAGGACAATCGAATCGGTTTTTGCCTCGGGAGCAGAAAGAGTATGGCAAACATTACAGTTTTCATTTTCATAGCGATCATAAGCATTGCCGACGGCGGACAGGTCTGAGGAGTAAACAACAATTCCCTGATTGTTCAGGATCTCCACCTGAGAAACGGTTTCATTCTCTTCTGCAATCTTCACTAAGGTGTTCTGAATCACTGCTGGAGAACGTAACAGCATTAAATGATGGAGATTTGCATCAATCGTTACCGCAAGCTCCTGCGTTTTCAACTTGCTCTCTTCAATCAAAGCGGAGTGAAGAGTAAGAGCAATAAAGACCATGGTCACGGTGATGGTCACGGCAAGGACTCCAAGGATGGAGAAAAGCATGTTACGCTTCAGCCGGTAAAGCCAGTCAATTTTCAGCTCCAACTTGTCCATCAGCCAGACACCCATCACCTTGGATTTAATACTATTTAAACGAAACAAATCTATAAAAGACGCGTGTGAGAAGAGAACCTTGTCACTGCCTTGCAAACACTTAAATGTAACTCAGTTTACATGACGGGGTCAAAAATCATCAAAGTTTATTTAAATATAAAAAAGCATTGATACGTCAAAAGGTACCAAAAATTGGTTATTTACGAGTAAACGAAGTTTGAGAATGGGAAGGTAAACAAAAAAAAACTCTTTTTGCAAACTTTTTTTATGACACACAACGAAGCGGGAACAGCAACAAAACAAAATAGTGGTTGCTCTACTAAAACCCTGCAATTTGGGCTTTTCCAAACAGTATTGAGGCTTTTTTAGAAAACTTTATCCCATTTGCACTTTCATGAAAAAGCCATATTAAACCAACGGTCTACCCACCAAAACAATAAAAACGCATAACATGCTGTTTTACCAGTGTTTTTCAAAAAAAGACGCTTGCCTTCAGGTCTTTTCTCTTCTATCTTTAAAACAGCCCAACACTATCGTTTAAAATTAACCACATGTAGGAGGCCACTATGAAGTGCCCAATCTGTAAAAGTTCTGAGAACCAAGAAATTGATCTACATGCTGATGGATTCTACGAAGACCTGTTCGAATGTCCCACATGCGAAAGCACATGGTCTGTTAATCATGGCTTGACTGAAGTTATTACAGATACGCAACAGGCCTCTTTCCTTGAAGCACTGACAGAATCAGTAGAAGGCGACGATTACTGCTTCGCAGCGTAACTAAGTCAGCAACGTCCTAGAACCATCCTACTTCTACTGGCCGGCTCCCTGTAGGCGGTCAGCGAGTAGGTACAAAGCAAAACCGATGGCTTAGAATGCCAACAAAAGATGAGGACACAGTCTTAACAGACGATGTCCTCTTTTTTTTGCTTGCAGTCGACTCATTTTTCACAAAGACAAACAACAAAGTTCAGGCTTACGCAAAAGAGAGTTAAT
>CBDUFN010000006.1:0-27478 GCA_965366475.1 uncultured bacterium
AGGGTTTTCTACTGCTGAAAGGTGGTCAAGGAGGCCGGGGTAATGCTCGCTTCCTGACATCGACCAACCGCGCTCCCCGTCACACACAACCCGGCATGCCTGGGGAAGAACGAATTTTACGACTGCAACTCAAACTGCTTGCAGATGTCGGCCTGGTTGGATTACCAAACGCTGGCAAGTCAACATTGATATCGTGTGTTTCTGCTGCTCGTCCTAAAATTGCCGATTACCCCTTCACGACCCTGGTGCCAAACCTCGGGGTTGTTAAGCATGGCGACTTCCGTTCTTTTGTCATGGCCGACATACCAGGCTTGATAGAAGGAGCCAGTGACGGTCAAGGCCTCGGCGCACGTTTTTTAAGACACATCGAACGTACCGATCTCTTTCTTCATCTCGTCGAACTCTCATGTCTGCAAGAGGGTGATCCAATCGAGAACTTTGATAAGATTAATCGTGAACTTGAGCGATTCAATCAATCGCTGAGTGAACGCCCCATGTTGGTCGTCTTTACCAAGCAGGACATTACCGAGGTCAGAGAAGAAACCGTGGAGCTGCGTGCCGAGTTCGAAAAACGCGGCTTCAAGACCCTGGCAATATCCGCTATTACCCGCGAAGGATTGCCGGAGCTTGTCACGACTATCGCTAAAGAGCTTGATCGATTACGTCAGTCTGATACGCTTGACAGCGACAACGGCGGGCGGTAAAATTTTCCAGTTTTTTCAATAACTTCTACAAGTAGAACATAATGCGAACAATTCTTCTGGCACATGTCAAACGGGTGGTTATAAAGATCGGCAGCGGCGTCATTTCCAACAGTGACGGACTGGAGATTGATCGCATTGAAGCCCTTTGCGAAGACGTCTACAAACTCAGACAACGTGGCTACGAAGTTGTACTCGTCTCTTCAGCCGCAGTCGCCGCCGGGAAAGCAGACCTGGGCATCGTTGGCAAACCTCAGACAATCCCTCTGAAACAAGCAGCAGCAGCAATCGGCCAGAGTCGCCTTATGCGCGCCTACAAAGATGCGCTTCATAAATACGACATCAACGCCGGTCAGGTTCTTCTGACTCGCGACGATCTTGCTAATCGACGCCGCTACTTAAACGCACGCAACACATTAATGACGTTGCTTGAGTATAACGTTGTGCCGATTATCAATGAAAATGACACCGTGGTAATCGACGAAATTCGCTTCGGAGACAATGATAACCTCTCGGCAATGACAACGAATCTGGTAGAAGCCCAGTTGTTGGTTATTCTGTCTGATGTGGACGGCCTCTACGACAGCGACCCACGCCACAACCCAGAAGCCAAACTGATCACAGAAGTCGAGCGACTGACGCCAGAGATAGAATCCATGGCTGGCACCGAGGGTTCAGAGCTTGGCACCGGTGGCATGACAACAAAACTCAAAGCGGCCAAGCGCGCGACTCTTTACGGGGCGGGCACAGCGATTATTAACGGTCGCACGCTGCATAACCTGCTTTACCTTTTCGACGGTCATGAGCTGGGAACTTATTTTCTACCAGCCCGCGACCCTATGGCCGCCCGCAAGCACTGGATTGCCTTTACCAAGAAGCCTAAGGGCAAGCTGATCTTGGATAACGGGGCACAAGCAGCCGTCACAGAACGTGGCAAAAGCTTGTTACCATCGGGAATCTATAAACTTGAAGGCACCTTCGAGCGCGGCGACGCTGTACGCATCTGTGATATCGAAGGAAAAGAGTTTGCCAAAGGCGTAACCAACTACAACTCATCTGAACTGGTTCGCATTCTTGGCAAGAAGACGAAAGAGATTGAATCCATACTCGGCTACCAATATGGTGACGAGGTTGTTCATCGCGACAACATGGTTATCAATACCTGAAGGAGCGAACAATGAAGATATCTGAGCAGATGTTGAAAATCGCGCAGGATGCCAAATCAGCCTCGCAAATATTGGCAAGCCTCTCTTCTGCAGTCAAAAACGAGTTACTGCAGAACATGGCTCAGGCTCTTATTGACCATACCGAAGCGCTCATTGAGTCTAACGAAAAAGACCTTGCTGCGGCCAGAACAGAAGGTTTAGCCCCAGCTATGGTCGATCGACTCACCCTCGACTCTCAACGCATTCGAGGAATGGCAGACGGCCTGCGTGAAGTTGCTGACTTGCCAGACCCTGTCGGAGAAATAACCGGCATGTGGCGGCGTCCCAACGACCTGCAAATAGGCCGAATGCGTATCCCTCTAGGCGTCATCGGCATCGTCTATGAATCACGTCCCAACGTAACGGCTGATGCGGCCGGACTGTGCCTGAAAAGCGGCAACGCAGTCATATTACGCGGCGGCAAAGAAGCGATTCATTCCAATTTAGCGATCGGAAAAATTTTAAAGAGCGAACTGGAGCGCATGCGACTTCCTTCAGCGGCCCTTCAGGTCATCGAAACCACCGACAGGAATGCGATTCTCGAGCTTCTTAAACTTGAAGAAGAGATTGACTTGATCATTCCCCGGGGAGGAGAAGGACTGATTCGTTTTGTCAGCGAAAATTCACGGATTCCCGTTATCAAACATTACAAGGGAGTCTGTCACACCTTTGTTGACGTCAGTGCTGACTACGAACAGGCCGAAAAAATCTGCATTAACGCCAAAGTACAACGACCCGGAGTCTGTAATGCCATGGAAACTCTGCTCATCCATCAAGGCATTGCCGAGACTTTTATCCCACGGATAGCCGCAGCAATGCGTGCTCAGGGCGTTGAGCTTCGTGGTTGCGAAACGACCAGAGCCTTTGCTACAGAAGCGCTGCCGGCAACCGAAGAGGACTGGCATGCCGAGTATCTCGACCTGACGCTTGCGGTGCGAGTTGTCGAAAACATTGATGAGGCTATAAAGCATATCCGCACCTACGGGTCGCTGCACACAGAAGTAATTGTGACTCGTGATTACGAAAATTCTCAGCGCTTCCTGCGTGAGATCAACTCAAGTGTCGTGATGGTCAACGCCTCATCGCGGTTTTCAGATGGCAACCAGTTCGGGCTTGGCGCAGAGATAGGGATTTCCACGACAAAGTTACATTCCTTCGGGCCCATGGGCCTGGAAGACTTGACGACACGCAAGTTCATTGTCATGGGCGATGGTCAGATAAGGCAGTGAGACGTAAGGAGCAAAAAAGCAACTCAAGCCTGCTCCGAATTCGGCACTCCTCAACAAAACTATGAAAACCGGCATACTCGGCGGAACATTCAATCCTATCCACCTTGCGCATTTGCGCATTGCAGAAGAAGTTTATCAGGCTTGCAGCCTCGATAGAGTCCTTTTTATTCCAGCTTCTGAGCCGCCGCATAAAGATGTTGCCGGAGCTGTTTCCTTCACACACCGGCTTGCTATGGTCGAAGCTGCAATAAAGGGCAACCCAACCTTTCAGGCCTCCGATCTGGAAATTAAACGTAGCGGAAAAAGCTTTTCCGTCGACACACTAGAAATTTTGCTTCAGGCCGACCCAGAGGAAGAGTTATATTTCATCATCGGCCTCGATTCATATCGTGACATCGCTTCCTGGAAAAATTTTTCACAACTTTTCAACTTGTGTCATTTGGTCGTAACAACACGCCCCGGAGTTGTTGTCAAAGATCCAATGGAACCTCTCCCCGTTGCGATGCACAAAGACTTCTGTTACGATAAAACTTCGGGGAACTTACGCCATAAATCAGGCAAAAAACTGATTTTTCTAGAAGAAACCAAGCTCGACATATCTTCTACTAAAATTCGAAAACAAATAAAAAACGGAAAACAAATTAACCACATGGTTCCTGCAGTCGTCGCTGACTACATCAAAAAGCACGACCTCTATACAACGGAACCTTTTTAACAACGGAAGCATGTTGCTTCAGGACAAAACCACAACAGGGAGACACTGATTTGTTATCGCAAGACCGAGCGCAAACATGCGCCGCTTTAGTTCTCGACAAAAAAGCCTTTAACGTCCGCATTCTCGACGTACGAAAAATCTCGTCTTTAACAGACTTCATCGTCCTCGCTTCGGGAAGTTCTGACCGGCAGGTTAAAGCTGCTGCCGATTCAGTGCATCTGGGACTAAAAAATGATTACGAAACGATGCCGATCGGCATCGAAGGTATCAACGAAGGCCGGTGGGTGCTTATTGACTACGGCGACGTCATGGTTCATGTCTTCCACGAACCGGTACGACTTTTCTACGACCTGGACGGCCTCTGGTGTGACGCAGAAGAAGTGCGAATAACAGACGAAGTCTCTCCAGCCCAGAGTACTCCATGAGATTGGGAGTCCTCTGCGTCGGACGCCTGACCCTGTCTTACCTGAATGAGGGTTGCGCTGAATTTGCCGGTCGACTAAAACGCTACTTACCCCTGACAATTACTGAGATAAAAGAACATAAGACTGGACGAAAACAAGACCTGCAACGGATCCTCGCCACAGAGGGAGAGAATCTCGAGCAACGCATTCCATCCGGAGCCTTTGTAATTGCCCTGGATCAAAGAGGAAAGAGTCTAAGTTCGGAAAATCTTGCAGGGCTCATGAACGATCATATGGTTCGCAGTATTCCGGAATGGACGATATTGATTGGTGGACCTTACGGATTGAGCGAAAAGTTAAGGGAACGTGCTGACTTAGTCCTGTCCCTGTCGCCCATGACCTTAACTCACCAGATGGCGAGACTCCTCCTCCTAGAACAACTCTATCGCTGCTGCACAATTATTCGCAATGAGCCCTACCACCATTAAAGACCTTTACATCAACCGAACGATCATGAGAGCAATTTTTTCTTCGCCTGAGACCCCTCTTTTGTGGTTAACTGGCGAGCAAAATAATTTTCTAGATTAGGCTAAGGAGAGTGGGATGAGTAAACGGTTTGCCGAGGTCACAGAGCTGTTACAGAAAGAGCGTCAGGAACTGCTGAAGGAAATTAGCAATTCTTACGAGGCCTGTCGTGAAATTGGACAGGATGGCGTACCTGATATCGGTGATATGTCTTCTGCTGCTTACAGTCGCGACGTCCTTTTTAACGTCAGCGAAACTCAGCGCCAACGTATCCACGATATTAACGTGGCTCTGGAGCAGATCGAAAAAGGTGAATATGGGATATGTATGGGCTGTGGAGAAGAAATCTCTCCTCGACGTATGGAAGTTAGGCCATTTTCCCGTTATTGTATAGAATGTAAAACCGACATTGAAAAATTTGGTGAATAATCCTAATAAATCGTTCGGCGCTATAAAATGCGTACTGGGAGGGCCACAATGATCTACTTGGCGATACTAACCTTTATTTTCGTATTATTTGTATTATGCTTTCTTTATTTCTGGGGCATCAACCCTGGAGACATGACTGTTTTCTATGCGGCAGGAGAAGGGCTGACCTTTCCGACACCAATTATTATTATTGGAGCGATCCTCGTCGGCCTGCTTTTGGGTAACGGTCTTCATATCCTGAGCATTATCGGCCATTCTTTTTCTCACTGGCGACGCGATATGGGGCAGAAAAAAGCTCAGGAGACAAACACTATCTATCGTGAAGGGGTTGGTCGTCTTCTTTCGGGTGACCTCAAAAAAGCCCGTGTTTTGTTGAACAAAGCCCTTGATCGAGACCCTAAACGAGTTGACACACTGATCGCATTGGCAAACCTCGCCGGGCAAGAAGGCAACTCCACAGAAAGTCTTGCCCTGTTGCGCAAAGCCAGCGATCTTGACCCGAAGAGCCTTGAAGTCCTCTTTAAGACAGCAGCCATTCAAGAAGAAACTGGGCATGATGATGATGCTATGGCTTCTTATCAAGAACTTATCAGCAAAGAAAAAGACAACCGCAAGGCATTGCGCTCCCTGCGCGACCTCTACATCAAACAAAACCGATGGAAAGACGCACTGGAAAGCCAACGACAGGTTCTCAAAGCCGGGCCAGGTGCAAATCGTGTTGCGGAGGAGAAAGAACTGCTTCTTTACTTGCGTTACGAAGTTGCGGGCCAAGCCATCAGTAATGGTTCACCGGATGATGCTATATCTGAGCTCAAAGATATTCTGCGTCAGGAATCTGAATTTGTCCCGGCTCACGTCTCCCTGGGTGATGCGTATGTAGCAATGAACCGTGGTGAAGATGCGGTCAAAACTTGGCAAAACGGCTACAAGAAACTCGGCAAAGGGGTCTTTCTTGAGCGCCTCGAAGATTACTTTATGCAACGAGAAGACCCATCATCACTCCTCAATTTTTTCCGCAGTCAGGTTCTTGAACAAGGCGACGATCTGATGTTCCGTCTTTTCTACGGCAAACTCTGCCTTCGCCTTGAAATGATTGATGAAGCAAAGAATCAGCTTCAGGCAGTTGAGAGTTCAGGTGTTGAATCTTCTCAGGTCCACCTGCTTCTTGCAGAAACCTACCGCCGTTGCCGGGAACCAGAAGAAGCAATTAACGAATATCAGAAAGCTCTTGGAATTTCGAAGAGATTACATCTCAACTTTGTCTGCGAAAAATGCCAACACATTTCTTCTGAATGGCACAGTCGTTGCCCCGCATGTGGCGAATGGAATACCAACAGTCTGGTTGACCGAAAAGTCATTCAGGATGCGCGACCAATCGCCATCGATAAAATGGTCATACATCATGGCGAGCAAAAAGAATGGGCAGGTGCATGAAAAAACCGGTTGCACTGATCATTCTTGATGGTTGGGGAATCAACGAAAATTGCGAGAACAACGCAGTTTGCCAGGCAAAAACACCACGGTTGGATGCTTTGGCAAAAGAGTACCCTTCTTCATGGCTTAACGCCTCAGGACTCAGTGTTGGGCTCCCCGATGGACAGATGGGCAATTCGGAAGTAGGACACCTCAATATCGGTGCAGGCAGAATTGTCTATCAGGATTTGACCCGGATCAGCCTGAGCATCAAAGAAGGTGAATTCTCCGCCAATCAGGTTCTACTGGACGCTTTAGAGAAAATTCGCAATGCGGGAGGAAATCTCCACCTGATGGGCCTTTTGTCCGATGGTGGGGTTCATTCACACAACACACACCTTTACGCTTTGATTGAACTGGCAAAACGCTATGGCGTTGATGCCTACGTTCATGCTTTCATGGATGGACGTGACACACCTCAAAGTGGTGCTCAATATCTTAAAGAACTCGAAACAGAACTACAGCGTATTGAACACGGTCAAGTCGCAACGGTTATCGGCCGCTACTACGCTATGGACCGCGACAACCGTTGGGATCGAGTCGAACGAGCCTGGCAAGCCATGGCCCTCGGCCAGGGACATGCTGTCAAATCAAGTTCGGCGGCCATACAAGAGGCCTACTCTGCTGGTCAAACCGACGAGTTTATTGAGCCAAGCGTCATCTGCAACAACAACCTTCCGGTTGGTCGCATCAGCGATCAGGACGGCATTATCTTCTTCAACTTCAGAGCTGACCGCGCCCGGGAAATCACGCGAACGTTCACACAGACAAACTTCACAGAATTTAAACAAGTGGAAGTGCCCCAACTTTCGTCTTTCGTCTGCTTGACGGAATATGACGAGACATTTAAACTTCCTGTCGCATTTTCCTCTGAGAGCTACCCAAATATATTGGGAGAAATCGTCGCTGAGGCTGGCCTCAAGCAACTTCGTATAGCAGAAACAGAAAAGTACGCCCACGGCACCTTCTTTTTTAATGGTGGTGTCGAAGAGCCTTTCGAGAATGAAGATCGGGCCTTGATTCCTTCGCCTAAAGACGTCGCAACCTATGATCTAAAACCAGAAATGAGCGCTCATGAAGTGACCGAAGAGGTCATACGACGAATTCGATCTGACAAGTACGATCTGATCATCTTGAATTTCGCCAATCCGGACATGGTCGGCCATACCGGAGTTCTTAAAGCAGCCATTTCAGCAATGGAAACAGTCGACAACTGTACGGGCCGAGTCATCGATGCGCTGCTTGATGTTGGCGGTTGCGCCCTGATCACAGCAGATCACGGCAACTGCGAGCTGATGCTTGACAAAAATGGCGTTCCGCATACTGCGCACACATCCAATCGGGTTCCACTCCTTTTGGTTGGCAACGACAAACGTTCGGCGACACTCAGCGAGGGAATTCTTGCGGACATCGCCCCTACGATTCTCAGTTTGATGGGTCTCGAAGTGCCAACCGAAATGACAGGGAAGAACCTCATCTCATAATTTTACCGATTTCACATCAGACCATCGCATCTCTGAGGGGGGATATCTATGTGGAGCAGACTTGGTCAGGCGTTGTTGTCAGGTCTAAATCTATTCTTGCCACCAGCGTGCCTGCTGTGCGGTAAACTTCTACCGTCCACCTCAGATCAACAATATATCTGTATTTCATGCCAAGGGACCATGCCCTCTCTTGGAGACGCGCATTGTATCCTTTGCTGCCGGCCTTTCCCTAAAGCAACTTCGACGCATCTCTGTGGACCTTGTTTAAAAAGACCGCCTCACTTTTCAAAGGTCCATGCAGCCTGTGCCTATCAAGACGGTACAAAAGAAGCCATTCATCGGCTGAAATATCGAAACCAAGTGACCTTAGCAAAACCTCTCGGAGAGATTCTGGGGCAAGCAGTCTCTATAGCAGAGAACGATTTACTGCCTGACTGCATTGTGCCTGTCCCACTGCACCCAAGCCGCTTGAAAGACCGTGGCTATAATCAAGCTCTTGAGATTGCTCGTCCATTGGCTCATAAATTTCAAATCCCAATCGATAACAAACTATTGCAACGCTCGCGGAAAACGGCTCAGCAACAAGGGCTCTCGGCAATTGAGCGACGTAATAATTTGCGCAATGCATTTACCCTCACTGCAAGCGCCTCAACGCGGAAGATTCTATTGATCGACGACGTCATGACGACTGGCGAAACAGTACGTGAATGTTGTCGTATCCTTAACCTCGGTGGGGCTAAAGACGTGCAGGTCGCCGTTGTTGGACGCGTTTAGAGAATCTGTGATTGTGACAAGCTACAAATTAATGATAGATTGATAAGATCTTTTAATACACTCGTTTTTATTTTTATGAGAAAACACGATTCCATCATAAAAAACATTCCCCTGGAACAGGCTCTGGGTACCATCCCTAGCGGCCTTTTTGTCGTTGACACAGAAATGCAGATCATTTACTGGAACCCGGCGGCAGAGAGAATAACTGGCTACAGCAGTGAAGAAGCTGTTGGTCAACACTGTTCATTCCTGCAAGGTGTTCCTTGTGATGAAAAGTGTGGCTTATTTAATCCAAACACGATCAAGCCAGTTGTTGGCGGAACCTGTACCATAGTCACAAAACACGGCAAAACAATTCACATACTCAAAAACATGGATTTCTTGCGTGATACTGACGGAGAGATCATTGGCGGCATTGAATCCTTCAATGACATTTCAATACAACGCTCACTCGAGGAAACCTTACGCGAGCAGGCAGCAACACTTGAAGCCAGAGTCAAAGAAAGCACAGCCGAACTCAAAAAAAGCGAAATACGTTTTCGTACAGTCCTCGACAACATGGACGACATGGCCTATATCGCTAGCGATCAATACATCTTGACGTTTATGAACCGCTCCATGATAGAAGTTTTCGGCAACCGGATCGGAGAACCTTGTTACAAAGTTCTACACAGTCTAAAAGGCACCTGTTCCTGGTGCCCCATGAGTAAAGTGTTTAAAAACAGAACCGTCCGCGACGAGCGCAAACTCGGCGAGAAAGAAAGAACCTACGAAATTGTTCACACACCTCTTCCCTCAGAAGACGGTATCCAGCAAAAGCTTGCCGTCTGCAGAGACGTAACCTTAAGAAAAAAAACGGAAGACGACCTAAAGGAAGCCAATCGGGAACTTGATGCCTTTGCCCACTCAATCTCACACGATCTGCGTGGTATCCTGGCCCCCGTAGTTACCTATATGGATTTTCTACGTATGACCTATAGTGAAGTTTTTGATGAGCAGATATTACAAATATTAGCTGAAGTAGAACGTCAAAGTGAGCGAGCAATAGCTCTTCTTGACGACCTGCTTGATCTAGCCCAAGTCAGCCACATCACAGCAGGCGAAAGCCATACTGACGTCAACATGATCGTTGATGAGGTTATCCGTGAACTAAACCCTGAAAGCAAAGAACCCTCAAGGGTCATCGCTGAGAAGCTGCCACTAACGTGGCTTCCAGAAACCCTTGTCTACCAGGTATTTATTAATCTCATCAGCAACGCTAAGCGCTACACACAAAAGGAAAGTGGTGCAATAGAAGTTGGCTGTTGGGATGAGAACAACACGACAACATATTTTGTCCGCGATTACGGCCCTGGAGTTCCTTTCAAAGAGCGCGAAACAATCTTTGATATTTTCTATCGCGGTAAAACATCCAAAGGAAAACGGGGAACCGGTGTTGGACTCGCAATTGTTCGTAAAATTGCACTACGCTGCGAGGGACATTCCTGGGTCGAGCAAACGCCAGGAGGTGGCGCCACTTTCTGTATTTCCATACCGAAAGCTCCAACCTTCGGCTCTCGCAACTAGATAAATCTCACCCATGATTACGGAGCAGGTGCCCCTCTTCTTCGACAAGCCACAATCGACATGAAACTTTCATCCGACAAAAAACTCCTGAGCCTTTATCAGTCTCTTTTCGATTATTTTGGACCAAGACATTGGTGGCCAGCAAATAGCTCCTTCGAAGTTGTTATCGGAGCGATCCTTACGCAAAACACCGCGTGGGGCAACGTCGAAAAAGCAATTAAGAATCTTCAGGAAACTAATACGCTTACCCCCGAGAGTATTGTAAACACGCCAACAACAAAACTCGAACAACTCATCAAACCTTCAGGATTCTTTCGCCAAAAAGCAGAAAGATTGCAAAATCTGGCGAAGCATCTGGTAACAGAATGGCAAAGCGACACAGAAAGCTTCTGCAGCGGCCCCCTGAATGAAGCACGGAACAGACTGCTCAAAAGACCAGGGATAGGACCAGAAACAGCCGATTCCATCCTGCTTTACGCAGCGAACAGACCTTCATTCGTTGTAGATGCTTATACAAAACGAACTTTCGAACGCATTGGGATTTTACATGGTAAAGAGACATATGAAGAAGTTCGCCAGATTTTCATGCAGACCCTTCCTGAAGATGTTGAACTCTACAATGAATATCATGCCCAAATTGTTGAACTGGCCAAAACCTTTTGTAAGAAGCAAAGCCCTCTCTGTAAAGAATGCCCTCTCCTAGATCAGTGCTGTTTCGCAAAAAAAGCATAATGTAATCTACAGACAGAGCTATTAACCATCGCCCCATAACGACACATTTTCAGAGAAAAATGTATCGTTGTGACCAACTCTTCTCAAAATTCATCCTCTGAATTATCACAAGAAGCCTTCAAAAAACTCAAAACATGGGCTATTTCAACTTTTTTAATCATTGTAAACAATCATGGCATTCCTCCTGCAAATCATTGCTGCCAAGAAACATATCAAACAATTTACGGAGGAAGAAGAAGATGGGAAAATCAGTTAAAAACCCTAAAAAACATATCGTTTCATGTCGTGTCAACGAAGGTGAGATGGAAACATTACAACACTTGACAGAAGAATCTGGAATCAGCATTTCCGACCTCTTGCGCCAAAGCCTGTTACAGCTCTGCGACCAACCTCACCATAGTTCACAACAAGCGGCCTGAAAAGCAAGCAGATTTACGTCAGACAAGCGTGTGTCAAGAGGCCCATGTTCAGCCCAAATGCCCTGTTTTACCTTGACTTATTCAGCCATTTTGATAAGTTGCGGTGTTCTAAATCTGCACCAAAAAAGGGGGCCTTCGGGGCTGAATTATGGACTACAAAGAAACGCTCAATCTTCCGGTAACTGATTTCCCAATGCGTGGCAACCTGCCACAACGCGAACCGGAAATCATGCAGCGCTGGACTGAACTTGAATTGGACCGCAAACTAAGCGAGCCAAGCCAAGGGAAACCAAACTTCACCCTGCACGATGGCCCCCCCTACGCCAATGGCAACATTCACATTGGCCACGCGCTCAACAAGATTCTCAAAGACATCGTCATCAAGAGTAAGCGAATGCAGGGTTTTTACGCACCCTACATTCCCGGCTGGGACTGCCACGGCTTACCGATCGAGTTAAAAGTCGATCAAAAACTTGGCAAGAAAAAACGCGAGATGACGAAAGCCGAGGTCCGCAAAGAGTGTCGTGTCTACGCCAAGGAATGGGTCGACATCCAAAGCGATGAATTCCGTAGACTGGGCATCTTTGGCGACTGGCAACACCCCTACTTAACCATGACAACCGATTACGAAGCTGCCACAGCACGCGAACTGGCTCGCTTTGCTGAACGTGATGGCCTCTACAAGGGACGGAAGCCGATCCATTGGTGTTCCTCTTGCGTAACCGCTCTGGCGGAAGCAGAGGTTGAGTTCGAAGACCATACATCTCCCTCGATATTCGTCAAATTTCCCTACACAGATGAACTGCCCTCAGGCTTTGACGAGCTGTCAGGCAAACCGCTTTCCTTTGTCATCTGGACAACAACTCCCTGGACAATTCCGGCCAACCTCGCCGTTTGCCTGCATCCAGAGCTTCCTTATGTTGCTGTCGACACAGGCGAAGATTTACTGGTTATGGCTGAAGGCCTACATGCCCAGGTTCTTGCTGAGCTCAACATTACCGATTTCAAAATAGTTAAAACATTCCAGGCCGACGTCTTTGAAAAACGCGAATGTCGTCACCCTCTCTACGACCGTGCATCCCTACTGGTCCTTGGCGATTACGTCACTCTGGAAGCAGGAACGGGTTGCGTACATACAGCACCGGGCCATGGCCACGATGACTACCTAACCGGCTTGCGCTATGGCCTGGAAATCTACAATCCCGTTGACGATTACGGCCGTTACCGTGAAGACCTTGAGTTCTTCGGCAAAGAAAAAGTTCCGGCCGTCAACCCACAGGTTAGCGCGAAACTGGCTGAAGTTGGAGCTCTGCTTGGCGAAGACAAAATTTCACACAGCTACCCTCACTGCTGGCGCTGTAAAAAACCGATTATCTTCCGTGCCACCGAGCAGTGGTTTATTTCAATGGAAGCTAATCAGTTACGGCAAAAAGCACTTGACCACATCAACGATGTACAGTGGATACCGCATTGGGGCCATGACCGCATTTACAACATGATTGAGAATCGTCCCGATTGGTGTATCAGCCGTCAACGCAGCTGGGGCGTACCGATCACGGTCTTCTATTGCAGCAAATGCGACGAGGCCATGGCTGATGGCAAAATCATGCACCACGTTGCCGACCTCTTTGAAGAAGCTGGCAGCGACATCTGGTACGAAAAAGAAGCCAAAGAACTCTTGCCCGCAGGAACCGTCTGCCCAAGTTGCGGTCACGACGACTTCCGCAAAGAAATGGACATCCTTGATGTCTGGTTTGACTCCGGTGTCTCCCATGCAGCTGTCGTAGAGCCAAACGAGAATCTTCATTCTCCTGCGGATCTTTACCTCGAGGGTAGCGACCAACACCGAGGCTGGTTCCACTCAAGTCTCTTGGCCGCAGTTGGCACACGTGATGCGGCTCCTTACAAAGCAGTACTGACCCACGGCTTCGTTCTCGATGAAAAAGGCCGACCCATGTCTAAATCTGTGGGAAACGTCATTGCCCCGGAGAAGGTCATCAAACAGTACGGTGCCGAAATCCTTCGCCTCTGGGTTGCCACTCAGGACTACCGTAACGACACCCGCGTTGGCGATGCTATCCTTAAGCAGGTTTCCGAAGCTTATCGGCGTATCCGCAATACCGCCCGCTATATTCTGGGTAATATCAGTGATTTTAACCCGGCGACCGACAGCATAGCCGATAGCGACCTTCTTGAGATTGATCGTTGGGCTCTCTCGCGCCTGGAGGAACTTGTCAACCGGGTTCTCAAATCTTACGATGCATATGAATTCCATGTGCTCTACCATGCCGTACATAATTTCTGCGCCGTGGACATGAGTTCTTTCTACCTTGATGTCCTCAAGGACCGACTCTACACATCTCCCAAAGAAAGCCTAGCCCGCCGCAGCGCCCAGACAGCGATGTATCGCATCCTTGAAGCACTCACTCGCATGATGGCTCCAGTGCTTTCATTCACCGCTGAAGAAATCTGGAGTTACATGCCAGGAGAACGTGAGGCAAGTGTTCACCTTGCAGAGTTTCCTCGCTTCGAAAACAGCTTGATCGACATCGCCCTGGAGGAAAAATATTCACGACTCCTTGCTGTTCGCAGTGACGTTGCCAAGGTTCTCGAGCTAGCCCGTGCGGAGAAAACGATCGGTCATTCTCTTGACGCGTGCGTCGAAGTTTCTGCAGATGGTGACCTGGGACGCCTGCTTCAAGAGGAGGCAGAGCAACTCGCCAATCTCTTTATCGTCTCGCAGGTCGAAGTAACCGACAAACTGGAAGACGGGCGCGCAGGAGAAAGCCTTCCCGAGTTAAGAATCCGCGTTAGCAAGGCCAAGGGGGAGAAGTGTGAGCGTTGTTGGAACTATGCAACCACTGTCGGCGAAGATACGACCCATACAGGTATCTGCCATCGCTGTCTGGATGCTTTAAGCTAAATAGACGCGAGCAATTATGCAAAGATACTACACGCTATCGATCATCAGCCTGATCATTCTGGTTCTGGATCAAGCTACGAAACTGTACGTGGACGCCAATTTCCGTCTTCACGAAACCGTTCCGGTGATCCGCAATTTTTTTCACCTGACCTACGTACGCAACAAGGGGGCAGCCTTTGGCATTCTCTCTGACAATGCCGTGCGCATTCCTTTTTTCATTACTGTTTCAATCGTTGCGATGCTTGGTATTCTCTGGTACATAAAAAGCCTTAGAGACAACCAGAAATTAGCCTACTTTTCCCTGTCTTTAGTTTTCTCAGGTGCACTCGGAAACCTGATCGACCGAATCCGACTCGGAGAAGTCATAGATTTTATCGATGTCTTTTGGCAACGTCATCACTGGCCGGCCTTCAATGTTGCCGATTCAGCCATTACTATTGGGGTTGCGCTTTTATTTATCGAAATGTGGCGAGAAGACCGAAAAAAACCAGAAGAGAAGGTTAAGGAGAGTGAGTTATGAAAAAAATCTGGATTGTTCTCATCATGGGCATGATGGTATTCACCCTTTCTGCCTGTGAAACGATGAAAGGCCTCGGCAAAGACGTAGAAGGCGCCGGCGAATGGGTTCAGGAAAAAGCGGGTTAAACAATAAAGGCTGCCATAAATGGCAGCCTTTATTGTTTTCATCAAAACCGATAGAAAGGTTCTACGCCACCTTCTGTAATCGATGGTGTTGCAATTTGACCGCACTCAAGTTCTGCAAAAACCCGATCAGATATTTGTTTACTTCAGCAGGCGCTTCCAGATTAACAAGGTGTCCGGCATCATTGATAACTCGTCGAACGCTATTAGCAGGACATGACTGATTCAGAATTGGCATAACCCTGTCACGTGCACCTGTCATGATTAACGTGGGCACCGGATAAAGTTGCTCCTCATCACGGTAACTAAGACGTTTCGGCCGGGAAGCCAATGCCCCTGCCATCGTAGCAGAAGAAGGGAGATCCATCCAACTCCGCAACTGTTCCGTTAAGCTTGCCTTGTCAGTTGATGGATGCCCTGAGAGAAGTCTCTCACAAAGATTATCTACCGCCGTCGGACGATGCCCCTCACGAACAAGCTCTGCAAGATCTAAACGACGGACTTGCTCGGCAGCATCACTTGGCTGCATTGCTGGTGACAAAAAGCACGTTGCTGCGACTCGTTGCGGGTAACGGTCCAACATATCCAACAAGACCCCTCCCGCCATTGAGATTCCAACCATAACGGCCCTGCCAAGACCAAGATAACTCATTAAAGCATTGATATCATCAGAAAGAGAAGCGAGACTAAAAGCTTCATCGCCAGAAGCGCTCTCACCGAAGCCACGAAGATCCGGCGCGACAACCCTCATTCCGTTTTCTGACAGAGCCTTGATCTGACTCTGCCACATCTGGCGGCAGAGAGGAAAACTGTGAATCAAAATTACAGCCGGACCATAACCGACATCATCATATGCTAGCCAGTTGCCGTTGATGCATGCTTTCATGTGAAACCTCCTGATTGATTATTATCAATAACAGGCTTCACTAATGGCAAGCTTCATACCATCGTTCTAAAAACCATTAAATTATTTTTAACTAATAATTTCAGACGTTTATGACTTTTTTTCTGGATTCATCAAAAGGATTGACTTGAACATCTTTGCACTTTTGCAAACCAGGATATATTTTCCTTCGCATTTATGCAAAAAAACAAAGGTTAAATCCACAAGAGAGGATCAACTTGATAAAACTTCTGCAATTCGTCATACAACTCAGGGTGCCCTTTTTTTAACTGTCGAGGCTTTTCAAAAAAGGTTTCTGAAGCCACAGCAAAGAATTCAGCAGGATTGGTTGCTCCATAGCTATCCATGACGTTTTTCTTACCTCGATCAACCCGCTTGCAATGATGAGCATACTCTTGAGACAGAACCTTGGCCCAGGTAGCGTAGCTGGAAGAACCGGCAAGGACTGGAGCACCATCACCTGAGCCATCCTCCTGATCAAGTTGATGAGCAAACTCATGAATCACCAGATTGTGACCATCAGCAAAGTTTGCCGCACCACGTTTAACGCTATCCCACGCCAGCACAACAGCACCAGTTCGCCAAGACTCACCTAGACGCACAGATTTTTCTCCATCAACATCCTTTGCAACATAGGTACTGGGATAAACAAGAACAGAATAGAGCTTCGGATAACAGCGCGTCTTGCGATTGAGGAGCAACAAGCAAGCTTGCGTGGCGATGGTTACCTTGATTTCATCGTTCAAGAGAAGGCCGCCACAACCTTCGAATGACTTGTCGTAAAGAAACTCCTGAGTGTAACGCTGAAGCTGTGTCTGTATTGGCATGGAGAGCCGCTGATACGGGGGGATATTCCGTTCGATGATGGCCAGCCATTCCCGTGGGAAAGGAGCCTTAATCACCCGTAGCCGATCACGACGTCTTTTCAACAGATAGAAAACGCTTGCCAGAAAAAGAATAATGACAAGAGCCATGAACAGATAAGGAAAACTCATAGCAACCTTACTTAGTCGGGTTTGTCGCTAGAAACAGTTCTTCGACAGCCTTTCTGGCCCAAGGTGTTTTACGCAAAAACTTCAGACTGGATCTCACTGAAGGGTCGCTAATAAAGCAATTAATTTCGATACGTTTTCCCAACTCGCTCCAGCCATAGTGTTCAACCAGACTATTAACGATTTTCTCCAGGGTTATGCCATGCAGGGGATTGTTAACTTGTTGTTTAGTCACGGGAAAGGAATCCTTCTATGAGGTACAGTTTAAAAGCCGATCAATAGAGAAATCTTCTATTTAAAACAGATAACTATTCACACTATATACAACTCACAACATTGGCACCTTGTTCTTTTTCAAGATCTGCACCATAAACTCCATATTATTCGCTGAAACAATCGATGAGGGAATAAAGAAGAAAGCGTTCTGGTCATGATACAACAAGAAGCCGGGCTTGAGATGACGGTAACCAACAAAGTTGTCCCAAGGTTGACTATATCCGGAGTGACCACTTCGGACGGTAAGCTCTTGCTGCGTGATCGTCACAGTCAAATCTTCCCCAAAGAAGGGGTGACAACAAGCCCCCTTAAGTGACTTATATATCAAGACGTGTTTTGACAAAACACCAAAGAAACCAGTGATCAGCAATAGAACAGCGAGAACCTTGGAATCGTAGAAGCCACCGAAGCCGAAACTGCCAATAACGACACAAGTGGCCCCCCAGAGATAACGCATCTTCAAAGTGCGATCACTATCGTAATGTGCTTCAAAAAATTCTCTCCAGAGCTCTTTGGTCAGCGGGTAATTGAAAATGATTGATTCACGCATTATATTTTCCAATTCTACAGACTCTCTATCAGGGAGACACTGTTTAGTGTTCTACAACACGCCTGTCCTTTTGTCTCGACATTTTTGTCTCATTCAAAGAGACCACAAATGCAACATCTTCTTGTCAAACAGCACGTCACCAACTAGAATCAGCTCTCCGATGGAGCCCATACAATGAAAATATGTCTGATCGAACCTTTTCACGCAGGATCTCATGCCGCCTGGGCAGAAGAGTATGCTCGTTACAGTCATCACGATATAGAGCTGTTGACCCTGAGCGGCCGGCGTTGGAAGTGGCGAATGCACGGCGGCGCAGTGACTCTGGCCAGGCATTTTATGGAGAGTGACTCTCAACCAGACCTATTACTCGCAAGCGACATGCTCGACCTGACCACTTTTCTCGCACTGACACGTGCCAGAACGGCCAAATTGCCAACAGCGCTCTATTTCCATGAAAACCAACTCACTTATCCGTGGTCAGCCAATGGCACAAACCCCGTTCAGCAAAGGGCTCACTACGCCTTCATCAATTACACAAGTGCATTGGCCGCAGAGAGTGTGCTCTTTAACTCCCGCTACCATCTGGAAAGCTTCACCGGTGAATTAACAAAATTCCTCAAAGGTTTTCCTGATCAGAATGAACTGGAAAGTGTAGAAGATATCAAGGCTAAAAGTGAGGTTCTCCCCCTTGGTCTTGACCTGCAAAAGTTTGATCAATACCAAGAAAAAAAATCAGAGAGCACGAAAAAGCCACCATTAATCCTCTGGAATCACCGCTGGGAATACGACAAAAACCCGGAAGAATTCTTCCAGGCACTCTACCTTTTGCAGGACGAAGGCTGTGCCTTCGAAGTGGCCATTCTCGGTGAATCATACCGGAACTGTCCTCCGGTCTTTAGCGCCGCGAAACAACGTCTCGGTGATCGAATCGTACACTTTGGTTATGCCGAAAGCTTCTCTGATTATGCCCGCTGGCTCTGGAAAGCAGACATTCTTCCCGTCAATTCAAACCACGACTTTTTCGGTGCTAGCGTCGTGCAGGCAATCTATTGCAACACCACACCTTTATTGCCACGTCGTCTTGCCTATCCGGAGCATCTTCCAAAAGACCTCCAAGACGCTTATCTCTATGATGATTTTGACGAACTGCTGAAGAAGTTGAGAAGTTTACTACATTGTCGCTATCAAGAGATGGGCCCACTAAGAGAACATGTCTCTCATTACGACTGGCAAAAACAGATAAATCGCTATGATGATCTTTTCGCAAAAAGGATCGAAAACCAACACGCTTGAACGATGTTTTTTAAAACGACATACAGATAAAGAAAGTGTATTTTGACTTCAACAACGCTTTAACAACAGAGACATCTTACTCGCCTAAAAGGGTACAATATGAATAAGCTACTGATTGCACTGCTATTACTTGTCACTCTTCTTCTTACGTCCGGCTGCATCCCGGATCTTCCCGGCCCGATTGGAATCCCCGGGATTTAAACGCAATCTGAGGACAAACCCTAACGACTTGTATCAATCAAAAGGAAATTTGTTTTGGCAAAAGCAACCAACATAGCACTCTCCCAACGTGTCAGCGATGTCACTCCCTTTCTCGCCATGGAAATCATGGAGCGGGCTAAGACACTGGAAGCAATGGGCCGCGAGATCATCTATCTCTGTCTTGGCGAGCCGGATTTCCCCACTCCAGAGCCAATCGTTAGAACAGCACAGGAAGCAATGTTGGCAGGGGAAACACGTTACACCCATTCTCTTGGCCGGATTGAATTACGTGAAGCCCTATCAGAGCACTATAAAAAGCGTTACAACGTCACCGTAGACCCTGAGCAGATCATTGTCTCCTCAGGAACAAGCCCCTTGATGCTGTTACTTTTTGCAGCACTCTGCAACCCGGGTGACGAAGTGATCCTCACCGACCCGGGCTATGCCTGCTATCCAAATTTCATCCGCTTTGTCGGTGGCACGCCGCGTTTTTTAAGAACACGTCCAGAGCAGGGGTTTCAACCACAACCAGAAGACGTGCAGCCATTAATTAACGACAAGACACGAGCATTGCTGATCAACTCACCGGCCAATCCTGCCGGTTCTGTCCTATCCAGGGTGGAGTTGGAGCAACTGGCCGAGCTACCCATCCCACTCGTCTCTGACGAAATCTACCATGGACTGACATACGAAGGTGAAGAGCACAGCATCCTTGAGGTTACCGACCAGGCTTTTGTTCTCGGTGGTTTTTCCAAAGCTTACGCCATGACCGGCTGGAGACTTGGCTACCTGATCGCACCACACAGTGCAGTCAGAGCTCTTCAGACTTTTCATCAGAATGTGGTGATCAGTGCAAATAGTTTTGTGCAGTTGGCCGGAGTGACAGCCTTAAACGAATGTGACTCATACGTTTCAGAAATGCGTGAAGAATATGATCGACGGCGCCGGCATTTGATCCCTCTTCTGACAGGACTGGGGCTCAAAGTTCATACCCTACCGGTTGGGGCCTTCTACGTACTCGCTGACGCCAGACATATCTCCAACGACTCACTTGCCCTTGCTAAAGAAATTCTTGAAGAAACGGGAGTCGCTCTCACCCCTGGTATAGACTTTGGTGAAGGCGCAGAAGGTTTCTTGAGATTCTCTTACGCGAACTCTATGGAAAACTTGAACATGGCAATTGAACGCCTTGATGCATTTTTCCGACAACGAGGTTGGTTATAACTAAAAGCAGCTCCCCTTCTATCTTTGGAGAAGAGAGGTCAGAATAAATACTTCTCCTCTTCACAAACAGACTGCGCCAACAAACGCTTCGCTTGCAAAAGTCCCGTTGCATCATATTTCGCAAATCGTCTCACACCTGAAAGGACCATCAACAACTGATCACCTTCCTCAACGTAGAAAGCACCTTTCTTTGCTGCACTTCCCGCAATTTCCGTAGCACTGAAAGTAAAGACCTTTACAACTGCGGCAAGTAATTCCTTTTTTCGATCACTCGCAGTACGGCTGGCTTTTTCAGCGCGCAACACAGCACTCTCAATAGCAAATACCTGGATAGCTATATCTGCTGCGGCCATGAGGATTTCCTGTTCATCGACTAATTTGGTCATATGTTTCTGAACTGCTGTACCGGCGAGGATAAGGAAGAGCGTTTTTAGGTTTTTCAACAAAGCCTTTTCAGCAGCAAAGGGCACTGAATCATCCAATTCTTCGAAGCTTGGCGTCATCAACGTTTCAAAGGCTTTCATCGCCTCTGCCTGCAAGGGCAGTTCACCTTTCATGGATTTACGCAGAATCATACCCGGGATCAACAATCGATTGATCTCATTGGTGCCTTCAAAGATCCGATTAATTCGCTCGTCGCGATAAAAGCGCTCCGCCGCATACTCACTCACGTAACCATAACCACCATGAATCTGCACGACCTCATCTACGACTCTGGCAAGGACCTCGCTACAAAACACTTTGGAGATTGCGCACTCCGTTGCGTACTCTTCAATGCCCTTCTGATAGACCACATAGTAGTCATCAATGCTTTTGTCGATGGTTGCCAACTTGGTGTCCAACAACCCGGCAAGTCTGTAAACCAGAGATTCAGCGGCGAAAACATCCGCAGTCAAGTCGGCAATTTTTTCCTGAATGGCGCCAAAAGAACTGATCGGTTGTCCAAACTGTTTGCGCTCGTTAGCGTACTTGACACCAACCAACGTGGCCTCCTTTGCCGCACCGGTAACACAGGCGCCCAGCTTGAAGCGACCCACATTGAGAACGTTAAACGCGATCTTATGTCCCTTGCCGATTTCGCCCAGAACATTTTCAACAGGGACCTTGCAATTATCGAGGATAACCTGGGTTGTTGAGGAGCCTTTGATACCCATTTTTTTCTCTTCAGCACCGATGCTCAAACCTTCAAAATCTTTTTCAACCAGGAATGCGGTAAAATGCTCTTTATCAATCTTGGCAAAGACAATAAAGAGCTTTGCGAAGCTTCCGTTGGTCGTAAATTGCTTGGTGCCATTGAGGATATAGCTCTTACCATCATCGGAAAGAATAGCTGTTGTTCGTGCCCCGAGGGCATCGCTCCCGGACCCTGGTTCTGTCAGACAATAAGCAGCAATCCATTCCCCACTAACTAACTGAGGCAAGTACTGTTCTTTTTGTGCCTCGGTACCATAATAAACCAGAGGCAGGGTTCCTAGTCCGGTATGTGCTGCATAAGCGACTGAGAAGGCCCCTGAAGACGCAATCTTTTCCCCGACCAGCATACTGGTCACCTTGTCGAGTTCGAGACCACCGTACTCTTCCGGGGTATCGATCATCAACAAACCAAGATCACCACACTTTCTCATCCCTTCGACCACCAGATCAAAGTTCTGAGCCTCTATCTCATCGATATGGGGCATGATTTCGTTTTCAACAAATTGCTCGGTTGTTTCGGCAATCTGCTTCTGTTCGTCTGTAAACTCTTCGGGAGTAAAGACTTCGTCACAGGAAACTTCGGCAACCAGATATTCACCACCTTTAAAGATTCTCTCCGCCATGACTCACCTCATTTTATAATTGATCGAGAGCATTGGTTCACATCAGCTCAAAGATACCCGCGGCGCCCATTCCTCCGCCAACACACATAGAAACCATGCCGTAACGTGACTGACGACGGCCCATCTCGTGCAACAAGGTTGCCGTTAACTTGGCCCCAGTACACCCCAGCGGGTGACCAAGGGCTATGGCTCCACCGTTCACATTAATAATCTCCGGATTTAACTTAAGAGTCTTAATTACCGCAAGAGATTGAGCGGCGAAAGCTTCGTTGAGTTCGATCAGACCTATATCTTCCTGTTTCAATCCAGCCATCTTCAAAGCTACAGGTATGGCCTCAACAGGACCAATCCCCATAATCTCCGGGGGGACACCTCTCACGGCAAAACTGACAAAACGGGCTAAAGGCTCTCTGCCCAGCTTTTTCAGAAAATCTTCCGAAACTACCAAGGTGGCAGCCGCCCCATCAGTCATCTGTGAAGTGTTCCCTGCGGTCACTGTGCCATTCACCTTGAATGCCGGCCTAAGCTTAGCCAACCCTTCAAGGGTGGTATCAGAACGGACGCCATCATCATGACTAACCAGCTCAGGATTTTTCTGTACCTTACCCTTAACGATAGCCGTCGTCTCGGTCTTCACCGGAATGATTTCGTCATCAAAACGACCAGACTCCAGTGCAGCAACGGCCTTCTTATGACTACCAAAAGCAAACAGGTCTTGCTCCTGACGTTCAATATCATATTGCTCAGCAACAAGTTCAGCAGTAATTCCCATTGCAGCGAAGGTTTCCGGCCAATCAGCAACCAAAGCCGGATTAGCACTAAACTTGTTGCCACCCATCGGTACAGTGGTCATCGATTCAACGCCCCCGGCGACAATACAATCTGCAAATCCGGCCATGATTCGCTCTGCGGCCAACGCCACTGCCTGCAGACCGGACGAACAAAAGCGATTAATCGTCTGCGCCGGTACCTGATAGGGGATTCCAGCCTTTAAGGCAGCGATCCGTGCCACATTCATGCCTTGCTCACCTTCAGGGAAAGCACAGCCGAGCAAGATATCATCGATCCGTTCTGCCTCAATACCGGTACGCTCCACCAATCCGGACAAAGCTGCGGCAGCAAGGTCATCGGGGCGCATATCCTTGAATTTGCCTTTATTTGCCCGACAACCAGGAGTTCGATAAGACGCCAGAATATAGGCTGTTTTCATTTCATTTCTCCCTTTTAAGGAGTTTAAAGTTAGTTAATTGCGAAGCGGCTTACCCGTTTTCAACATATTTTGGATCCGCGCTGCAGTCTTCTTGTTTCCACACAGCTTGAGGAAACCCTCTCGCTCCAGCTGAAGAAGATAATCCTCCGAAATCGACATGCCCGCAGGAACATCACCACCACAGATAATTGAAGCGATGACACCCCCCATCTCGGCTTCGTATTCGGTGGCAAATCCCCCCATCTGCATATTCCACAGCTGGCTTTTAATGCTGGCGGCAACACTGCGACCCGGCGCAGCGATATTGGCAACTCTCCTCTGTGGCCGATAATTACTCGCCAGAGCGAGTACTTTCTGCTTGGCATCAGCAATCAAATTATCGGCGTTCATAGTGACGCTGTCGCCCTCACGCATATACCCCATTCCATACAGTTCAGACGATCCCATCGAGACCGAAGCCATACCGATCTGTTTAAAATGCTTGAATATAAAGGGAGAGACATCCGTTGTGTAACGATTGGCCAAATCAACAGCGCGTAAACACATTTCCTTGGTTCCGCCACCGGCAGGCAACAGACCCACACCTATCTCAACCAAACCCATGTACGTTTCTGCATGGGCATTGATCGCGGTAGCGTGCAAACAGTATTCGCAGCCGCCACCGAGAGCCATATTGAAAGGTGCGGCCACCACCGGAACTTTTGCGTATTTAATCGCCATAGTAGCCTTTTGAAAGGCCCGCACCATCATATCGATATCTTCATAGGCGCCTTCCGCCATGGCCACAGCCAACAGCATCAGATTCGCGCCAACCGAGAAATTCGCTCCCTGGTTACCAATGACCAAGCCAACACCTTCGCTTTCAGCCTTCTTGATCGACTTATGTGTCATGGCAAGGATATCGCCCCCGAGTGTATTCATCTTCGAATGGAACTCCAAACCGAAGACGCCTTCGCCGAGGTCGATCAATGAACTCCCGGCACTTTTTTCGACAACGCCGTGACTTTTTTTGAGAATGTGAAGGTTGATTTGATCTGGATTCAATGGATAAGGGCAATAGGCTTTAGTCTGCAGATCATAATATTCCTTTTGACCGGCCTCATTGAACCGATAAAAAGAGCTTATCGACTTCAACACGTCTGGAACAGGTATCCCTTCGCTTTCAGATCGCTTCACAAAATTGTTCACACCAATGGCATCGATCATTTCAAAAGGGCCGATTTCCCAATTGAAACCCCACTTCATAGCGTTATCAACATTGATCACATCATCTGCAATTTCTGGGATACGGTTGACCGTATAGATCAGAGTGTCTCGCAGATTTTTCCAGGCATATTCAGCCGCCTTGTCTCGACCTTCAACGACCATCTTGATTTTTTGTGTCGGATCATCAACCAACTTGACCGCTTCAATGGAGGCAAATTTCGGTTTCACAATCGGTTGAAAGTCACCCGTCTTGTAATCGTAATAAAAAATCTTACGCTTACCGTCGACCTGTTCCTTACGATAAAAACCGGCCTTGCTTTTGTTGCCGAGCAGGCCCTGCTCAACCATCTTCACCATAAAGTCAGGAACCTTGAATACTCCACGTTCCTCGTCGTTTGGTAATAGTTGATAGGAGTTGTTGCCGACATGAGCCAAGGTGTCGATACCAACCAGATCAGCCGTTCGGAACGCTGCTGATTTGGGTCTCGCCGTCGCTGGGCCGGCAATTACATCAACCTCTTCAACCGTCATATCCATGTCGAGCATATGCTCTATGCCTTTGTAAATGGCATAGACGCCGATCCGGTTGGCAATAAAATTTGGCGTATCCTTAGCGTAGACAATTCCCTTACCAAGTCGTTGGCGTATAAAGACAGCCAAATCATCGACTACGGCCGGTTCGGTTTCATTACAGGGGACAATCTCCAACAAACGCATATAACGAGGTGGATTGAAAAAATGTGTCACCATAAATCTTTTGCGGACATCTACAGGCAGGCTGTCAGCCATCTCGTTGACCGACAGGCCACTGGTGTTGGTGGACAGAATGGCCTCTGGATTAAGATGTGGAATCAATTTTTCAAACAGCTGCTTTTTGATTGGAAGATGCTCGATAACCACCTCGATGATCCAATCACAACCTTTGAGTTTTGTCAGATCATCTTCGAAGTTACCAATCTCAATTTGACTTGCGTACTCTTTAAGGTAGAGTGGCGCCGGCTTCATTTTCAATAAGCCCGCCAGTCCGTTAGCGGCAATACGATTACGAACCGATGAACTTTCCAGATTCAAACCAGCAGATTCTTCCTGACTGGACAATTCTTTAGGAACTATATCCAGCAGAAGAACCTCTAAACCGGCATTTGCAAGATGAGCGGCAATTGTGGCGCCCATAACACCAGCACCAAGCACAGCCACGCGATTAATTTGCCTCATTAGTTTCCTCCATCTTCAGCCTGCTTAGGCTCCTCGGGGTATGTTCCATTTTTCAGATAAAGCCGCTCAATACGCTCCTGATATTTAGCGTAAATCATTTTACGTTTGAGCTTGAGAGTTGGAGTCAGTTCGCCCCCTTCTAGAGAAAAATCCCGTGGAAGAAGAATGAACTTTTTAATGGTCTGGTAGGATGGAAGCTTATCGTTAAGAGCCTGAACACGACCTGCGTAAAGCTTATTAACTCGTTCGTTTGCAACCAATTCTTCAACGTCGAGGTAATCAACCCCTTCTTCTTGGCCCAAAGCAATCAAACGTTCCAGGTTCGGAGTTAACAACGCAACCAAGTAAGGCTTACGATCACCGAAAACAAATGCCTGGGAAATATACTTGTCCATCCTAAGTTCATTTTCAATCGGTTGCGGAGCAATATTTTTACCACCGGAAGTAATGATTATCTCCTTCTTGCGATCAACAATAAAAATGTAGCCGTCTTTATCTATTGTTGCGATATCACCGGTGAGCAGCCATCCATCCTGAAGGGCTTCATTTGTTTTCTCTTCATCGTTGTAATAACCGCGCATCACCTGGGGACCACGGATCATCAATTCCTGCTCGTCACTAAGCTTAACCTCTGTTGCCTCCAAGGGCGTCCCGACCGAACCAAATCGAACTTTCCATGGGCAATTCAGAGAAATGGCCGGACTGGTTTCAGTAAGACCGTAACCTTCAAAAGTGGGAATGCCGATCGCCCACATAAATTGGTTAATCGATTTGTCGAGTGGAGCACCACCGGAGATAAAGTATTTAAGACGTCCGCCGAAACGTTTACGGATTTTGCGAAAGATCAGCCAATCAAAAAAACGATACTTAAATCGTAGAAGGCCTAGAGGTTGCGGCTCTATGTAGCGTCGCATGATATATTTTCTGCCTATATCAATCGCAATATGAAACAGGTTACGGCGAAGAGTGCTCATCTTGTGAACATCTTCGTAAATTCGCGCGTGTATTTTTTCGAAGAGACGCGGCACACTCACCATGACGGTCGGCCCAACTTCCTGCATGTTCTCAACAACTTTTTCAACACTTTCACAAAAAGCCACCCTGCAACCGGCCATCAAAGGAGCATAGTATCCAGCCATACGTTCGAGAACGTGACTTAGCGGCAGAAAGCTCAGGAAGGTCTCATCCATACTCACAGCTTCTAGTTTCTGTAAGCCATAATAAGTATCAAAAACCATGTTGGCATGAGTCAGCATGACCCCTTTTGGAACGCCCGTGGTTCCGGACGTATAAATAATTGTCATTAAATCTGTTGATTTAACCGTATCAATTAAGGCTTCTATTTCGCCACGCTCCTGCATAGTAACAG
>CBDUFN010000007.1:0-27462 GCA_965366475.1 uncultured bacterium
AACCGGTGTTATGGCACTGGCTCGCTCCTTGGCGGCTTCAAACTCAACGTCTCCAACCAGTTTCTTTTCACCAACACGGTTGACACCAACATCAATAACAACAGCACCTTCCTTGATCCACGCGCCCTTAATCATCTCCGGGCGGCCAACCGCTGCAATTACAACATCGGCCTGAGCAACCTTCCCTGCGAGATCACGGGTCCGTGAATGGCAGAGGGTGACTGTCGCATGTTGGGCCAGGCACATCAAAGCTACTGGCTTACCAACGATATTGGAGCGACCGACAACCACAACCTCTTTGCCGGTCAGATCTACACCGGTATGCTCCAGCATCTTCATCACCCCGTAAGGAGTGCATGGCTGATAAAGAGGATTTCCAGTCACCAGTCGACCAACATTATATGGGTGGAAACCGTCAGCATCCTTATTCGGAGAAATCGCTTCCAGAATTTTGCTTTCATCGATATGGTCGGGCAAAGGCAATTGCACCAGAATACCATCGATCCGTTGATCATTATTCAAGTCTTCAATCAGCGCTAACAGCTGAGCTTCTGTTGTGTCTGCAGAAAGCTTGTGCTCATCAGAAAAAATACCTGCCTTCTCGCAAGCTTTCTCTTTCATCGACACATAAACTCTACTGGCCGGATCATCACCCACCAGAACAACAGCTAACCCAGGTGTAACACCTTGCTTTTCAAGCGCCACAACGTCGGCCGCAATCTCCTCACGAATAACTGCGGCAATTGCCTTACCATCTATGATCTTATCCACGTAAAAACCTCCTTGAGAATGAAGTATGACTATACGCAACGAGGAGGCGATTGTAAAGCTGTGAGGGCGAGTCAATCTCGAAAAAAAGAGGTCTCTCGACAGCTCATTACGTATACAGGAAAAGGCCTCCTCTAAAGAACAATGTCTCGCCGAGAATTCACTTTCCACAACAAAAAATGGCCCACCTGGAAAAGGTCGGCCATCATACGTTTTATCTATATCGTTGGGAGAGGTCGAACACCCGTTGCTGAATAAATTATTCTACGGCATCCTCAGAGAAATAATATGCCAGCACGTCCTTGGTAATATTTGAAAGTCTTAGTGCAGAGAGACTTTCTCTCCGGAACCAATGAGCATTACAGTCTTTTACATCTGACATTTTCTTACTGCTGATATCACCAACATAGATAGAAACTTCAACTTCACCCGGCCTAACAGGTGACATTCCCTTGATCGTCTTATCTAGCTTTCTAAAGACACTGGCAACCTGATCATTCATTTCCTTGGAAACAACTTCTTCCAGGCAGGCCAGCTCGGATTCTCCGGGCTCAATTTCGCCACCGGGCAATATCCAAAAGTCACCCCTTTTAACCAAGAGGATCATGCCCCTTCTTTCAACAATGATATCGACCACATTGATTGCCATCGACCTGCCCCCTACATCCAGATGCATCGAAAACTTAATTTTCAAACAATAAGATTATTTTTATCAAACTTTACGATCCTTAGTAAAGAGAAATAGCATCAAAAGACGGTGGAAAGCAGGCCACACATAAATCGCAGACCTTATCTAACTTTTATCTTTACGATGCTGTGCTTGAACTCTTTTATACATCTTACCAAGATTCTTATCCCTGCGGCGCTTTTCTACCAAGGTTTCGGTAGCACGCTCCTGTTCGGCAATCAACTTGAGATAATTTGTCAATCTACGCGGATCAAGCTCTTCACGTTCAGCTGCGACTGCCACAGCGCACCCTGCTTCGCCCTGATGACGGCAATCATTAAAACGACAATGGCGGGCAACCGCTTCTATTTCCTCAAAAAGAGTTGCAACCCCTTCCTCGCAATCACTCAACTGCAACTCTCTCAAGCCGGGGCTATCAAGCAACAAACCTCCACCCGGCAAGAGATGAAGAGAGCGCGCAGTTGTCGTGTGCCTGCCTTTGGAATCACCCTCTCGGGTGGCTCCAGTCTCCTGAACATCAACGGTACTGAGAGTATTGACCAATGTCGATTTACCAACACCACTGGAGCCAACCAAAGCGATCGTCTGCCCTTGACCACACCAGGGACGGAGAACATCCAGCACACTAACGTCTTTGGAATTAACCGTTTCAACGGCAAGTCCGTGCCGTAAGGTTCTGGCGCGCTCACAAAACTCGTTGGCATCATCAACCAGATCAGCTTTGGTTAGGACAAGAACCGGTTCAACTCCGGCATCAAGAGCCATCGCAAGATAACGCTCAAGTCTGGAGAGATTGAAGTCTGCGTTACAAGACGTCACAATGAAGAGTGTGTCAACGTTCGCAGCCATTAACTGTACCCGGGCATCTCGCCCCGAGGCCATTCGTTTAAAGAGACTTGTGCGCTCCAGAAGCCGCTGTGGATGACCTTCATTATCAACCAGAAGCCAGTCACCAACCGTGGGCAGCTCTTCCACAGAATATCTCAACCAGGCTGGAGGCATGGTAATCTGCTGCAAACCATTTGCCCCCATACCATCAATCAGATGACGATTAAGAGCAAACACCCGCACCGGGTTTAAAACATCCAACTCCTCGAGACTGAGTTGTTGTTGAAAAAAATGACCCCAGCCAAGTTCCGGCAGAGAATTTCTCTTTTCAGGCATTTACGATTCCTGGCAGGTAAAGAGTGAGCTTGCGTTTTTAATGAATGAGGAATTCTAGCTTAGTCTTGACGGGTAGGCAAGCGGCGCAGAGATGTAAACAGAAAAGGACCGGAATTAAAAATTCCGGCCCTTAAATATCGATGATGTCTATGAAGGCTATTCGTTCGCCGCCTTAGGACAACCGGCACAACCAGCACCAGCGTCTGCAGAAGGACACGCTGCCGGTTTATCACCATAACCCTGATCGTACCAGCCGCCGCCCTTGAGAGCAAAACCGGTCTGTGAAATCATTTTATTGACCGCACCGCCACATTCTTTACATTCAGTCAGTGGGGCATCGGAAAACTTCTGGCGGGCTTCAAAAATCAACCCACATTCGCTACATTGATATTCGTACATCGGCATATCAGATCACCTCTTTTTAAAAATTCGACGGTAATTTAATGGCTTTGCTTCTAGATGTCAAGCCCCCAGCAGACGATCAAAGAGAGATGAGACCTCTTGGAAGTCGGCATGCTCAAGAAGAAACCGCTTATGACGGGAGGTTTCACCACTGACTATTCTAACATAACTCTTGGGTACGCTGCACAGCTTGGCAAGGAAGGCACTACAGGACTTGTTGGCCGCACCATCCACCGGTGGAGCCGTCAAAGCAACCTTGAGTTCTTCCCCCTGCATCCCTACGACTTTATTGCGACTGGCACGAGGTTGAACATAAAGAAAAATTTCAACACCTGCATCAGTTTGACGCAGACAGGGCAAACTCACTTGAGAAGATCCTCTTCGCCACCCTCTTCACCAGGATCTATATCAAAAGAAAGCTCCGGAGCATGCGGACCAACGTTGGAGAAGGAGGAGGATTCTGTTGTGGCAGCTGACGATTCTGCGTCATCAAACTCTGCTTCCTCGACAGGCTTACCGTCAGCCTCCTGCTCAGTTTCCGGCTTGGCCTGCTCCGCAAAGGGGAGCGGCTCTTCAAGCATGCGCGCATCAGCATCGCGATCAAGAGATACCGTATTCAGATCAATCATGCGAACATGCTTTTCCAGCAAACTACGCAGACTGACCTCGAAATCAATTTTCTGTCGCTTTATCTCCTGAATTTCCTCTATCAACTGGACTCGACGCTCTTCCGCATTATGCATCAGACGTTCAGCTTTGATCTCTGCTTCAGCCATCATGACATCCACCTCACGGCGGGCAGTCGACTTTAATTCTTCGGTCACCTTCTGAGTTGTCACCAGTGTTTCCTTAAGAGTTTCTTCTCGGTCACGCATTTCACCAAGACTGGCACTGACACGATCCAAAGACTCTTGAAGATCCTGGTTTTTGCGAATTAACCGCTCCAACTCCTCGGCCAACATTTCAAGAAACTGGTCAACCCCTGATTTCTCATAGCCGAAAGGGCGGGACTTGAATTGTTTCTGTTGAATGTCTATCGGACTGATTCGCATAGTCATCTCAGAATCCGCGGCTGAACTGCACAATAATATTCAAAAGAATTTTTTCAACGACCGAAAGGGCCAGTAAAAGAGCGATAGGTGAGAGATCAATGCCACTGAACTGCAATGGTAGATAACGTCTCATTCTGGAAAGGACCGGTTCTGTTGCATTATTGAGAAAACGTACGATCGGATTGTATGGATCGGGATTCACCCAGGACACGAGAGCTCGAGCAATCACAATAAAGATATAAACCTGAAACACCAAGCTGACGACATCATATAACGAAGACCAGAGAACTTGCATAACCACCTCAAGAGATATCGTTGAAAAAGCAACGATAATGACTATTTATACTGTGCTCTATATAGCTTAATACAGACGGCTCAGTCAAACCCTTTCACTGACATTGCACTGGAAAAACGTTGATTTCTCAGCATCTTGAGGCCATAATGACGACCTTTACGAGAATTCATTCAATTTTGCATAAGGAGAGTATTATGGTTCGGACCAACAACCTCAAGGTCAGCAGCGTAACTCCGCTGATCGCACCGGCTGACCTTAAACAAGTTCTGCCACTTTCAGAATCCTCCGCTGGATTTGTTGCCAAGAGTCGCGAACAGATCAGCAACATCCTCTGGGGAAGAGACACCCGCATGATGGTTGTTGTCGGTCCATGTTCAATTCACGACCCGAAATCAGCGCGTGAATATGCTGAGCGTCTCGCAAAGCTCAACGAAGACTTAAAAGATCAACTGCTGATTGTCATGCGCGTCTATTTTGAAAAGCCACGCACAACAATAGGCTGGAAAGGTCTGATTAACGACCCTGATCTCGACGAAACCCATCAGATTTCAAAAGGTCTCGGCATTGCCCGACGCTTGATGCTCGACATTACAGAGATGGGATTACCCGTTGCCACAGAAATGCTCGACCCTATCACCCCTCAGTACATGGCGGACACAATCAGCTGGGGAGCCATCGGAGCACGCACGACCGAAAGTCAAACCCATCGTGAAATGTCGAGTGGCCTCTCCTTCCCGGTTGGCTTTAAAAACGGAACTGATGGCAACCTTCAGATTGCCATTGATGCTATGGGGGCAGCCTGCCACTCACACAGCTTCATCGGCGTTAACCGCGAAGGACGCATTTCCATTATCAAGACCACCGGCAATCATGATGTCCATATTGTGCTTCGCGGAGGCAACGACAAGCCTAACTATGAAGCAGGCGACATTGCCCAGGTGATGGACAAGTTGAAACAATCAAACATTGAGACCTCAATCATGGTTGACTGCAGCCACGCCAACTCATGTAAAGACCACACCCGTCAAGAAGCAGTTATGAATGATGTCATCGATCAGGTCGTGGCCGGCAACGGCCAGATTGGGTCGATGATGATCGAAAGTTTTCTTGAAGAGGGCAACCAGAAGATGGCTGACAAGCTCGAAGACCTTACTTACGGTGTTTCGATTACCGACAAGTGCGTCAACTGGAAAACGACCGAGCGCATGCTGCGTCACGCCCATGCCAAACTCAAGGAGTGCGGAGGCCGCAAGCTACCCGCGAAGTAATGAGTAAAGAAACCTGCTGCCCACCACCTGAGAAGACCGCACGTTGCTGTCCTCCGCAAGACACGGAGTCAGTAGCCTGTTGCCCTCCTTCTGACTCATCGGACCCTTGTGGCCCGGATGTTAGTGACGATCGCCCAGGCTACAAACTTTGGCCCTTTGTCTGTGGATGGATCAACGCAACAAACCAGCAGGTTCCTAAAGTAGCTACTCGACTGACATTGTCAGACATAACAGGCCGTTGGCAAATGCGTTGGGGCTTCGGCCGCATGCGCTATAGCGTGGCACCAGGCCTATATGCTATCGGCGACCCAAACGACGACAGCCCAGTTCTGGTAACGGCCAACTACAAGATGACTTTCGATATTCTTCGCCGCGACATGCATGGTCATGATGCTTGGCTGTTGATCATTGACACCAAGGGCATCAACGTCTGGTGCGCTGCAGGGAAAGGAACCTTCAGCACCGATGAAATTATTCATCAGGTCAACAGGGTAAAACTGCACGACATCGTTAAGCACCGATCATTGATCGTACCGCAACTTGGCGCACCGGGTGTTGCGGCTCACAAGGTCAGCAAGCAGTGCGGATTCAAAGTTATTTACGGCCCGGTACAGAGCAGAGACCTCTCACGTTTCCTGACTGCTGGTCAAAAAGCCTCACCAGATATGCGCCAAGTGCCTTTCGGCCTCATTGACCGCCTGATACTCACCCCGGTCGAATTAGTCTATATGTGGAAACATATCTTGTGGGGTATGTTAGCACTCTTCCTCTTTGGTGGGATAGGTCCTGCAATCTTCTCTTTCTCAGCCGCCTTGACCCGTGGAGGAGCAGCCGTCTCAGCGGGGTTTCTCGGTCTTATTACCGGCGCCGTGATAATGCCCATCTTCCTACCCTGGCTACCGGGACGTGCTTTTGCCCTGAAAGGTGCTGTGGCTGGCTTGATAACAAGCATCATTGCCGCCACTGTTTTTGCTGATGCACTCAACTGGCTAAACACCCTCTCTTTACTGATTACTGTCACCTCAATTTCTTCATGGTACGCCATGCATTTCACGGGATCATCGACATTCACCTCGCCCTCGGGTGTAGAGAAAGAAATGCGCCAGGCGATTCCGGCTCAGGCCGCTGCTTTACTGGTAGGAACTCTTTGCTGGTTGGCTGGAGCCTTCTAGACAAACAAGGACAAAACGTGATGTCAGCACTACACTATATTGAAAACGTGGCCACACTGAAGCTTGATGCTGAGAAGTGTATCGGGTGCGACATGTGTGCGACGGTTTGCCCTCACAGGGTCCTTGAAGTCGCAGACAAAAAAGCTCACATTGTCGACCTCAATGCCTGCATTGAATGTGGAGCCTGCGCCTTAAATTGCCCAGTGGAGGCTTTAACGGTAAAGAAAGGTGTCGGTTGCGCCAGCGCTATCATCAACGGATGGCTAACAGGTGAAGAGCCAAGTTGTGATTGTGGAGGAAGCTGTTAAAAAGACTTTTCTTTTAACAACAAAAAGAGCCCTTACTCAGAGACGCACGGTCTCGACTAAGGGCTCTTTTTTATTATGAGTCTCGAAGCACTCTTCAGGAGCGACTCACCAGAGACTCTACTTCAAGACGAACATCATCGATATTGACCCGAACGACCTTGTCGCCTTCCTGTTCTGCCCGAACCAACCCTTCAGTAACCCACTTTTGCAACTGCGAGAGCTGGAGACCAAACTTGTCTGCTGCTGATTCTGGAGTGTACCAAGTTTTAACTAGTGACATAAAAACCTCCCGTGCGCCGATCTGTTTGGGGGAATCTTTAAAGACGATAATTAGAGTATAACTGAAAAAAATAGAATTTCTGCGATTGATCATAGATGAAACGGAAGGATTTTCTTGAACGCTGAATCTATTTGCGAAGAGCCTGAATTTCGCCGTACCAAGCAAGTGCCATTTCACCGGTGTCGTCGGTGTCAGTCATGATGGCAATTGCACCAACCGACGGAGGCTCTTCACCGAAGGCTTTACGATAGTCCTCAACAATATTTCGTTTTTCAGTGACCCAGGTTCCTGCTTTACCAGAGCCGCTTTCAACGGCAATCATCATATCTTGGCTGGTATAGACGCTCAGCTGACTCGTCTCTTTTGGCAATTTATTTGCCCAGATATAGTTGATGGTTTTTGTCATGGGAAAGAACCAATGCGGGAATACTACGTAAATTCTTGCGGCGTAATCGTCACCGGCCTTGGTGCGGCTGTCACCTGTAGCAATCGTGTTATCTATCTTCCATGTCCAGGATAAAATGGGGAATTTCTGCGCATCATAATCCGTTTCCAGAATCAAACCTGAAGCGGCACCATGACTTTTGGCCTGCAACACTTTGCGCCCCGCTTCTTCAACAATAAGATACTCGGTTTTTCCATTAAAACTCTTTTCGGTCCAACCGCTCAAACCGATCTCGGAAAAGTGACTGAGTTTAATAGACTCTGAAGCACTGGCAACAGCAGGAAAGAAAATGATCAAGAAGCATAATGTTTTATAGAATAAACGCATATCAGCCGTAAGGACCTGCGAGAGGGGCTGTTCTTTTGCGACGGCTTTCACCTTCGTTAATAATTCGGATGGCGCTGGCACCTTCAACCGGACATTTCGTTTCACAAATGCCGCAGCCGATACAAAGTTTGTCGACAACTTTAGGAAATTTCAATCGACGCATTTCACCATCGACCAACATCTCTTTTTCTTCCATGATGATGGCCTTGCTGCCTGTCGGGCAATGCTCTTCACAAACAAGACACTCAATCCCTTTGGCAAAGGGCAGACATCGGTCTTTCTTGATCACAGCGAGACCAATGACATTTTTCTTCTTTTCTTCGAGTTTCAGAGGAGCAATGGCTCCGGTCGGACAAACCTGACCACAAAGTGTGCAGTTGTATTCACAGTAGCCAACACGAGGCACAACCAATGGTGTCCATAATCCAACAGGGCCCGCTTCCAGAAGAGCCGGTTGCAAAGTACGACCGATACAAACCTTCATGCATTCAGCACAACGCACGCAGCGTTGCAGGAATTCACCCTCAGCAACAGCCCCCGGTGGACGAATCAGATAAGGGTTTTGTTCATGAGATACGGGGCCGATTCTGACTACGGGAGCGATCATGACACCGCTCGCCATTGCAGTGAGCACTCCACGACGCTGAAGGTCGACCCCGACATGACTATCAGAACCGGTTCGCAAGCCAAACATCACCCGCTCTTCAGGACAAAAACCAGTGCAATCCATACAGAGCAGACACTCACTGCGGACATGCCCTGAATCTCGTACCGCCCCTGAACGACAAAGGCTGTCACAGGCCTGACAGTCTGCACAGAGTTTTTGTGGATTACGTTGCAAAATAGCGTAGCGCGAGCAAATACCGAGCAACCCTCCCAGAGGGCAAAGGTTCTTACACCAAAAGCGATGCTCGACCTTTTCCAAAAGAAGAATGCCTAGAAAGATCAGAAAGGTAAAAAGGCCCAGGGCAAAAATCGGCTGATGAAACGCCATCAGATAATCACGAAAAACCGGATAGGAGCCTTTGACTGCAGATGACAACAGCGGCACCTGATGTTCGTAGAAAAAATCAAAAACCCGGTTCAAGCCGTAATTGTAGGCCGGGTATACAGCCAAAGTTAACGAGCGTAAGAAGATAGAGAGTGGGTCAAAAAGTCCAAGCAGCTGGACACCGAAGAGCGTTGCCGTACCCATTCCGATCAGCAGATAGTATTTGACGCGTCTCCAGGCCGGAGAGTAAGAGCGGCGGCCACGGCCAACCAGCTTACCCAAGCCATCGAGTGTGCTCCCGAGAGGACAGATCCAACCACAAAAAAAACGCCCAAAGATGACCGTCAACAGGAGGATGACCAGCGCAGGCCAAAGGACTTGCCAGCCAAAAGGACCGGGCGCAAGAAAGTCCGCTAGGGCTGCGAGAGGGTCTATGCGAAAAAGGAGGCTGACAGGATAGGGAAGTTGGTCAATCCCGCGATACTCTGTCTGCATAAAAAGCCAGACAAAAAAGGCCAGACAGAAGCTCTGACAAAACTTTCGTGCATATGTCCAGGAGGAGTTTTTCAAACCATGCGAACCTGTTTAAGATCCATAACACCTAAACCTCTATTTGCCGCAGCCACGATCGTTGAAACATCTTCAGGCTTGAGGCCAAAAAGCGTCGTAGCATAAGCATCAGCAGCCACCATATCAGGAGATGCAATCAATGTTTCTGTGTTGCGAACATCTTCAGTGCGTCCGCCCTGAGGGCCGTTAGCAATCAAGATACGGGTGGCATCGACGACGGTTAGGTCAGCATGAATAACCGAGGCAATATCAGTGAGAGACTCGGCAATCTGATGATGCAATCGCCCGCGGTTGCCACCAATGACACCCATCAGGTTTTTCATCCCAAGAGTCAACCGTGAGATCGAATGATGTTTGGCAATGGGTACGTTGATTAAGCGGTCAGCTTCAATGACAGGCAGATAAAACTCCCATCGATCAAAAGCTTTTCCGCCACGTATTTCCATTTCCTTATACTCGCGTCGATCCATATACTCAAGACTGACGCGCTCTGACTTAATCAACTCGACGGCAGAGCGAATACCACTCTGAGTGTAACACCGGCGCTCGTCGTTACAGGTTCGATCAAAGATGCGGACCTTTTTCGCCCCCGCATCAAGACAGAGTTCCACCAGAGTTTTAACCACCTCCGGATGCGTATTGGCCGCTAACTCAACGGTACGATCCCAGCCAATATTGGGTTTAACCACGACAACGTCACCCGTTTTGACAAAATGTTCCATACCGCCGAGGGCGCTGATCGTTTCTCGAACCAACGCAGGTACATTTTGTCCTTTCCTGACAGCTAAGGGTGGAGCTGTTGCCGCATGTGCAGGCAAGGCCATTAGATCTAGAACAGGCAAACAACCTACGGCCGAAGTCGCAACCGCAGTCCGGAGGCTATTGCGGATAAAGGTCCGTCGATCAATGTGTCTCTTCATTGACATCGTTTTAAATAAACCGTTTTTCTTTCAAAAATTTGCGAGCAACATCACGAGAATTACCGGCAGCACTCGCAACCTCCAGCCCCTTCATGGTCGACGCATCGATCGAACCGCCCAGCTTATTGATCAAGCGTGCCAGAGCAGGAAACTTCTTCAACGTATCTTTTCGTACAACCGGCGCAGCATCTGCGACCGTACCTTCCGGAGCGGAACGCTCATCGGAGAAACCAAAAGGTTTCAGCCAGACCAGATTGAGCTCCTGGTTGTAGCGATCCTTAACCGCCTTGTAGAGTTCATCTGCATCAGCAATCGGCTGCCCTTTAAGAAGTGTCACCTGACCGACACCGGTGTATTCAACATACATATCCAGCTCAGCGCGGATCATGGCATCATGGGCCTCTGAGTGGCCTTTGACTGGCACCACTTTAACGGTTGTACCGGTTCGTTCGCTGATCAGAACAGATAGCATCTCTGCCAGAACTTGTTGTTGCGGGTTATCCAAAGCACCCACCACCAAGGTTTTTCCCACACAAGCCTGCGAGGACGAAACCGCCAGACCCGTGATTATCAGGGCAAATAAAACCGACTTAAAGACTAGGGTTCGAATTGTGTTCATGGTGCTGCTCCTTCATGATTTCGCCAGTCACTTACCTCAATCTGTTCAGACAAAGGCCGTGGGGCGCTAACCGCCCCTAAGCTGGCATCATATTTCTGGTCGAAAAAAGTTTCCTGAATTGCATCAGCATCGGACATTCCCCACCAGTTGTCAGGCAGAGTCGCGTTTCCCGGCTGCTGCCAACCCATCTTGACATTATACTGACTATTGTTGGCGATATTATTCTGTTCTATGAGGGCTTTGTCGTCAGAACGTGTCACGACAAAAACGCCTATTTCGTTATTCTGAATATCATTGTATGAAACGACCGCCGCGCTACCACGTTCTTCGTAGCGCAAGCCATGGCGATTCTCATACATTTGATTCCCGGCAGCAAAAAGATTAACGGTGGAGAATCTCAAACCATCCACATTGTAACGAAAAATCGAGTTGGTCACTCTTGCCCGACAGAAATGGATCTGCAGGCCACTGTAAGCATATTCGGAAATAACAAAATCAAGTTCAGCCTCTTTGGCGAAATCAAGATAGAGGTACTTCCAGTCAGAGGGTTTTGGCTGTTCAGCGGCACTGGTAAAGAGAATCGGCGACTCTTTTGTCCCACGTGCAATCAAGGCTCCTTCGACAAAGAGCTCCGCATCACCAATACCGTCACCATCATCATCCCTTGGCTCAAAAAGGATTCGCGTTCCCGGTTCAATCACCAGACGCCCGGTTTTTTTGACGGTCACAATCCCATCGATCCGGACTTCACCACTCCAGACGGCCTCACCTGCAATGACATGATCCCCCAGTTTAACTGTAGGAGACACTAAAGTGCAACTGGCGGTCACACTGGTGATTGCCACAAAGAGTATAAAGACTATGAGATCTTTGGTCAGCACATCACTCCCTAATGCCTATTTCCTGGAGGGACATCCATCGGTGGAGCAACCGGTGTAATTTCTCCAGAGTTCTGCTCATAACGGCTGACGCTTTCCTGTAAGACTGTCACAAAGCGCTTCGCACATTGTGGCGAGAGAACCACCCTTGAACGAACCTTTGCCCTTGAGGCCTGTGGCTGAACAAAAATGAAATCGAGGACGAACTCTGATTCGTTGTGATTCACAACTGTCAGGTTCGAATAAGCGCCCTGTGCAATATCATCATCGAGCTGAATCTCCAACTTAACTTCTTGTGGCTTCTTGTCTTCCATAATTTTCCTCACCTTTCCTTAGTTATTGGAGTCAACGATACATTCCTTAAAAGAGAGCAACCGGCTCAACAATGAGATGCAGGTTGTCACGATTTTGTCCTTCTTCAAGAGTCAGGCCGTGATCTGCACTCTCTTCATACATACCAAACAATTCACCTGGTGCAGGCGAATCGCCATAAGCCTCGCGAGCACCAACATAGTAAGTGCCAGCTTCTGGCAAATTAACGACGAACAGACCGTCAGCTTTGGTTATCGTGGAGATTGCAGCAGGCCGTTGATGTCCGATGACTCGGTCAACATAGGCAAAAACATGCACACCGGCAATGCCCTTTCCGGAAGCATCGGTCACGATTCCACTTAAAACAGGGCCTGTCGCGCGGCCGAAGGTTTCGCTACCACCGGCGTCTTTAACTTTGGCAACGCTGTGCATTTTGACCTGCTGAAGTTGACCGGCTCTGGCAGTCACCGGGTTCCCAGGATAAAGGCCAAACAGGTCACCTTCCTGCACCGGACCGACACGTTGGCCATTTTTTCGGGATCGTACAACGAGAAAATAATCACTTTCAGGAATACCATCAAATCGAAAATAGCCATCAGTTGCCGTTGGCATAGAGAGGCGATACCCTTGTCCCTTTAGGTCCTCTGCAGCATCCAGATAAAGATAAACATAGGCCTCGGCAAGAGGTGCCCCTTGGTAGAGAACCTGCCCTTCTATTGCAGCGCTATATTCATCATCATAAGTCTCAGTCTTAGGCGCATCGACAGGAATCGCCTGAAGGCCCGCCCAGAGAGGCTGAGCCACCACATTAACCGGATTGCGTCCACAGAAAGCAAAAAAGCTCCGGTCCTCATTCCAACCAAAGAGCGCATAAGTGCCCTGCGGCAATTCAATTTGATAAAGGCCATCGTTGTCACTGGCCGTTGAGCGAGCGACCACTTTTGAGGTTGGGTCAAGGGAGGAATGTGCCGTCACAACAACCCCGGCAAGAGGCTCGTCATCAAGAACAACCCGCCCTTCGATTGTTTCGGCTCCCAGCAGGCTCGGCAGTGCCAGCAAAAAAATTAAAGTCAGCAGAGATCTCATTTCTTTTCCACGGGGCCAACACCATTAACCGGCGCATTCAGCCAAGGAGAAAACATGACCCAATCCAAGGTGTAAACACCAGGGCCATAATCCTCATAGGTCACCTCAGCTTCATCGTTACGATCATAGAATAAAGGTGTGTTGCCATCCTTTTCTAGCGCTTCCAGTTGAGCGGTATCGTCACCCCACCAGTTACCACTGACATCAACAAAATCGTTGAAGGATTCTGGTGCTTTTGCCAACATAGGGTTCTGGCTTTTCCGCGACGAGGCTTCGCGTTGCATGATTTTTTTGGAGCCTGAGCGGCGCTCCCAATCAGCACTCTGATAAATACCCAGTTTCACGCCAACGGTATTACCTAAAAAGTTATTCTTTTTCACAACCGGATACGCTGAAAAGTCACAGTAAAGCGCCAGGTCATTCTGTTCAAAGATATTCAAAGACACTGTTGGATTTGATTTTCGATAACTGTAGAGCGCTGTTTCGTTGTCTCGGAAAAGATTATTTTCAACCAGTGGAGAACCATATTGATCGTTGTGTATTGCCGTTTTGTTATCAACAAAGCGATTATTCTTAATCACCGGGTAAGAAAAAGAGAAGTTCAAGACTCCATACTGATTGCGTTCAAAATGATTATCTTCGATTAGAGGGGTACTTTTTGTCTGGTTACAATAAACACCGATTTCATTCTCAATGAACATATTGTTGCTGATACGATCCGGGTAGTTCTGCAACAATGAAATCGCCTGCTTGTTTTTCTCAAAGCTGTTATCGGAGATCTTACCTTTACTGTTATGCGAAGCCAGAATCGCTGAACGTCCGTGGTTAACAAATCGATTTCCTCGAATTTCAGGACCCGACTTCATCTCATTGGCAATACCAACCTGGTTGTTTTCAAAGGTGGAATTGATAAGCACCGGGCTCGATTCACGTAACAGTTTGACGCCGAATTCGCCATCTTTGAAGGTGCAGTTGTCAACCTTGAAATCTGTGGCAAAACTGCTGATCGCCGCCTGCGCTGAATAAAATTCAACCCAAGTCAAGTGGCTGCCTTTAGAAGCCTCCATAAACTCAACGCCCAACCATCCTTTTGGGCCTTTAAACACAATAGGTGCAGTCGCGTTACCGGACGCCTTGATCAGACCACGAACACTTATTTTCACCTGAGAGTCAGCAATCGATATCTGTGTGCCTGGGGCGATGGTCAAGGTTACATCAGGACCGACCACAAGGGATTCCTTCAAGGAAACCTGGCCTGACCAATGAACATTCTCTGTCAACTCCCTGGCATAGCCATAACCCGACAAAAAAAGTGTGAGGATTACCGCAAGACAACTAATCTGTAACTTTAGGTGCCACATGGATCACAACCTCCTTTTGCTCAGCCGAAACGGAAACAGCGCGTGCAGACCCATCGTTTCCTTGCAACTTGCCATAGAGCTCATCACTCCCGGCCGGGCCACCAAAGGCTTGACGAGCAAGCAGATAATAAGGGCCACTATCGGGCAAAGACAGTTCGAATTTGCCATCGGCTCCGGTCGGCGCAGAAAAGAAATCAGGATTCCCGGTCATCTCGGCTTGCCGGTAGGCAAACACGTAAAGCCCTGACTGGGGGTTATTTGCAGCATCAACTATCTGACCTTTGATACCTTGTAAATCGACAACCTCTTTTTCAAGCATCGACAAACGAGTGACCGTTTCGATTTTAACTTCGTGACGTTGGCCTGCTTCAATATGAACCGGATTGCCAAAATAATAGTTAAAATAATCGCCAATCTCTATCGGCCCGAACTGGCCACCCTGAACTCTTTTACGTGCTAGCAGGTAGTAGTCACCCGGCGGGAGATTGAGCTTGAAATCACCACGCGCAACCGGCTGGATGAAATAGCCCGGCCCCTTGAAATTTTTAGAAGGGTCTTTGTAAACATAGAGGTAGGCTTTTTCCAAAGGTTCCCCCTGATAGCTGAGTTGCCCATAGATACCAGAACGTTTCGCCATTTCAACTGGCTGCTCTTCTGGAATGCGAATCAAGTTAAAGCCCACATTTCGATAGCCGCTAGCCGGCACCTGAATCGGGCTGCCACTGTAGTAGCAAAAAAGATCTCCAGCTTTGACTTCTTCAGTGCTATTGCTGGCCGTCAGTACATAATTACCAGGCTTTAGATCAAGCTGGTAAAGACCATCAAGATCTGTCGGTGACGACACTGCAATCGTTTTACCTAAAGCGATATCAGCAATCTGTTGATACGCCCGTACAGTGACATCAGGGATCAACTCGCCACGCCAGGCCACCCGACCACGAACACCACTCTCTGCAAATGCGCTTGCCGTGACCAGAAAGATAAGGACAGAGGAAAAAAAGATTCGGCACCACGTCATCGACTGATCTCCGTTAGGGATTCTTTCTGCCAAGGCTCAAGAACGACTCTATCTAGGGGAAATTCTTCACCAACGTCGACAAAGGTCGCCTGATCTCTGCCATCGTGGATAAAGGAGGGGTTGCCATCAGGACCAATCTTCAGCAATTCATAGGATCCTTCTTCACCCCACCAGTTGCCACTGGCGTTGACCGTACCATCCATACTTTTGGCTCGACGGTCGTTTTCTGTCACATTTCGCATCCCTTGGCCGGCAAAGGCGCTACGGGTTGACGTTTCACCTGCACGCGCATCTGCTCCGCGTTTCGACTCCCAGGAGGAGGATTGAAATTCAAGTTTCAACGCCATTTCATTCCTCAGAAAATCATTACCCTTTATTTGCGGATACGAAGAATATGCGACAAGAACACCGACACCGTTCGCTTCTATCAAATTGCCCACGACCAATGGATCGGAACGACGATAAATATAAAGGCCTGTCTGGTTGTTTCGTAATAGGTTACGACGAATCTCCGGACGTGCCGCTCGATCGACCTGGATAGCAATTGCGTTCTCTTCAAAACGGTTCTGATTCACCTTCGGATCACTGCCATGATAAGCGATCATCAAGCCGATATCATTTTTCACAAAAGTATTGCCCTGAAATTTTCCAGGGAGAGCGTGATAAAGATAAGCGCCATACCGAAGATTATTTGCAAAGCGACAATCAACAACCTCTGTCGTGCTGTCGTCTTTGACAAACAAACCAACCTTACGATTATTCACGAAAAGGCAATTGACAACCTTACCCGCCGCTTTGCCCCGCATCTCTACGCCAACCTTATTTCCAGAGAGCGTCAACTTTTCCAACAAAGGCGAACCGCCTTGAACAAAGACTCCCGTCGCTGCGTCCTTAATCGTGCAATCAATGAGCTGAGTTGAAGAGTCCGTGCCTTTGAGGCGCAATCCACCCCATTTATCTCCAGAGAATTCAGCCCCTCGAGCAATCAATCGTCCAGTAACGTCCAAGCTGGCCTTTGAGAACTTTACAACGGAACCTTTGGCAACTGTCAGCGTTGCTCCGGGTAAAACCTGGACATCCTCAGCAAATGAGAGTTCTCCACTCCAAAGGGTGTCCTGATCAATAACCAGCGCAAAAGCCGGAGAGACGCAAAGCAGAAAAACACTTATGATCAGACAGAATCTCACCAGAATTCCTTTACCACAATCGGACCGAGGTCATTACTGGCACCACGTTCAACAACCACTTTGTGATCAGGCTCACCATCAAACGTGCCGACCCACTCACCAGGCTCTAACGGGCCACCAAAAGCACTGCGAGCTCCAATATAATAAGTGCCGCCATCACTCAGGAACAATTCGAACTGACCGGTACCGTCTGTAGGCACAGACATATGTACCGGTTTACCCACCATGCGGCTATCGAGGTAGGCGAACACATAGACCTCGCTGACGGGCAGGTCGTCTGAATCGACGATTTGACCATGCAATAACGTATCGGTCTTGTCGAAAACACCTTCAGCCTGACGCTGAGCATGAAGTTCTGCATCAACCTGTGATAGCGAAAAATCCTCTAAAGAAGCAATTTCTCCATGACGTACTTCTACCGGGTTCCCCGGATAAGAAGCATTCAAATCTCCCGGCAACAAGGCCCCGGAACGGCTGCCATCAGCACGCTTTCTGGCAACCAGAGAATAACGACCAACGGGAAGATTGATGGTAAAACGGCCTTCTTTATCAGTTTGCACTGCTTCACCGTACGAAGGTCCAATCAGTCCTGAGTCCGTTTCGGTGTAGATATAGACAAAGGCCCGTGAGACCGGATCTCCTTGAGCAGTGATCTGCCCTGAAATACCAGTGGAGGCGTCTGCGACAGGCAAACCTTCACGACCCATTTCACGAAGGTTGAAACTTGCGACCTTGGAAACAACGTTCAGAACCTGATGAGGATTTGCAGGAGATTCCGCCATCAACATCCGAGTTCGGCCATCGTCGGTTGTCTCTCGCTTTTTACCAATAACGAAGTACGAGCCTTCCGGCAAGGAAACAAGGTAGCGGCCATCTGCGTCTGTAGATGTCACTGCAAAAGGTTGCACAGAACGATCTTTATCCGCCCTCAGGTAAATTTCAACCTGCGCAGAGACCAAAGGTTGGTCTTGAAAAAGGAGTTGCCCGGTCAAGCCACTCTCTCCATCTGGAGAACACGCTAACAGCGCCCCTGACAGGACGAGCATTGCAACCAGAACCATATGTTTTATCCACAGCAACTTCATACTACAAAACTCACATCAAAGAGACAGTGCCGAAATCAGCGGGCAGCATTTTTAAAAACCGGAACCAAGGCCAATAGGTAAAGAAACGTTCCCACCAGTAAAGTCACCGTAAAGCCGGCGTTCATAGCAACAACAACAGCGAGGATAGCACCAAGAACACTCGTCGCACTATTGACCCCCCAACTCCAGGGGATCAGATCATTACCATCATGGAAAAGTCTCATCCCAATCGGTAGAGGCATCCCCATCAACAAGCCCAAAGGCACCAGCAGAAACCCGGCCAGCAGACAACGCGCAAAAACCGGCAAGCCCATGCAAGGGTCGAGGACCAAAGAGAGCCCGAACACGTAGACAATAGAGAGCAAAACCAGTGCCAACAGGATTTTTGGCAACCAACGATGTAATCGTTCAGAAGGCAAGTGCGACGAACAGAGAGCACCGAGACCGGAACTGATCAGTAGGGAACAAAGGATGACCGCCAAGGAATAAATCGGTGGCCCAAGGAAGAGAATGAACTTTCTCAGCAAACCGATCTCGATAAACATAAAGCCGAGGCCCAGGCAGGCAAAGTAGAAGACCCGCCAACCACTACCAGAACTTTGAAGCCCCTCTCGACGCCATAGAACCAACGGCAGCACCAAAAAAGCCGTGACACAAACGCCAACAACAACCAGCAGGTTGCGTAAGGTCATAACGGCCCGATCCTCAAATTTCCCCTGCTCAGGAAAGCTTAAAAGCTTAATAAACTCAGCGGGTTTCAACATGTAGTAGAAAAAGGGTCGATCATCAGTAACAGGACGGATGTCGAAAGGAAAGTCCGCATGAAATTCGGCACTGCCATTCGCACTGATCAAATCATGGAAAGCACCTTTGCCATCGCGACGATCAGGTAGATAAACTTCCTGAAACTCCATATCGACCATAAGATCTCTTAAATCAATGAGTTCTTGCGCGGAGAAAGGCGTCTTTTTGAGCATGAAATTCGCCAGGCCACGTTCACGAATGACAGCAATATGAGCGGCGGGGTCAGCCACGCCCTGTTCCTGCAACAAAGCCAGTCCAAGTGAAACCAGCCGTAAAGTTTCTCGCTCAAAGATAAAGCGCGATATTGTCAGGATTCCGTCTTCCTTGAGGTGATCCCAGTAATCGGTAAACGCCTCGAGGGTATAAAGGTTATTCTCCGACAGGGTAAAGGCTCCTGCAGCTGGAGCCATACGCCCAAACACTGCGGACGCTTGAATGATATCGTACTGATTAGGATCACGGCGCACAAAGCTACGGCCTTCATCAACAACAGAGCGCACTTGAGGATGACGGTAAAGTTCTCCCGTCAAAGAGCCAAAATGATCATTCACGGCATCGACAATCAGTGGATTCACCTCGACGGCAGTCACCTTCTCTGCACCGGAGGCAAGAGCAGTCAAAACATCTTTGCCGCCTCCAGGGCCAATCACCAGAGATGTCGGCTGCTCTTTAAGTTGATAAGCCAGACCGATAACATTCATGCGGAAAAAATCGAGCCCGGTTTTGCGATCCCATCGATACATGGTGGTGTAACCGGTATCGTCAACGACCATACCGAGTTGATCGGGGACCGGGCCTCGATAGGTTCGCGATAGCCCCCACGCCTGATCTTTGGCTTGGCCTTCCGCAGGATACACAGCCACACGGGAGAAAGAGTTCCAGGCGCTCCATAGAAGGTTCGGTTCATAACGACCACGGACAAAACGAATTTCAGCAAACCCGGTCATCGCATGAACGGCACCGAGGCCAAGAAGCAGAACGAGCAAACAGAGCGCTCCCCAACGGTGAATTGCCGCAATATTTTTTGGCAGGATCAAAGACGCGGCAGCAACCCCAACGGCAGCAATCAGCAATAAAGAGGTAATGCCGCCGAACAACTTGAGCAACAGGATGATCAGCAGACAACCACAACCTGCGCCGATCAAATCGTAAAAGTAGAGACGACTGAAATCAGAGTGAAAGCGACCAAACAGAACGGTGAGAGAAATTCCAGCGAAGAAAAAGGGCAACGCCGTTACCAGGTAAAGGCAGGTCAACGCCGCAAGCATACCTAACGGCAAGCTGGCATCGGGTGTTCCTTGCTGAAAAGGTTGATAAAACGGCTGGTGAAAAAAAGACAACACCTTGAAACCAAGGTGTGGCTGGAAACGAAACAGGACAAAAACAGCAAAGAAGAGAGCAACGCTGATACCAAAGAAAATTGCACCACGAGCAGCAAGGAAACACGCATCCTTACCTTTAAACCAATTCGGCCGCAGCTGCACCGTTAAAGCGGCCACGCCAAAACCGAACAGGGCAAGAGAGATAGCCATCGAGGCAAAATGGTACCACATCAAAACGGAGAAAATTCGCGTCAGGATCAACTCGTACATCAGGGTTGCCAAACAGAGAAAAAAGACACCCCAGCAGACGGAACGATTGGCAGTTTGATTGGTCATAGATAGGCTCATTGCGTCAACGGTTCAACAAGGGTAAAGGCATGAACTTTATGATCGCGACTACCAACGAGTAAACGATCATTCCAGATCAACGGTCTTCCTTGTATCTCTCGGTCCAGCTTGTATTGCGTTATAAGTTGACCACTGTCACTACCGAACACACGAAGAGCTCCACTATTGTCACCAATGAAGATACGACCGTTCTCGATCAGGGGCGTTGCGTAAGAGGGGCCTTCCAGAGCAACCCTCCAGACCACGTCGCCGGTAGTTGCATCCAATTTCCAGAGGCCATTACCTGCGGTTGCAACAAAGAGCGCGCCACCATAAGAGACCGGAGCGCCGTAGTAGCAGACTTCTTCGAGATCATGCTGCCAAAGGGTTTGACCCTCCTGACCATAAGCAACAACCTGCCCTTCCCGGCTGACGACGGCGACACCTTGAGGCAAAATAGCCGGAGCTCTCAGCAAGGGCGAATCCAACTGTTTCTGCCACTGTAAATGGCCGTCTATCGAGAGCACAGAAAAAGTGCCGTCACCACTTGCCAGGTAGATATTATTGCCATCATAAACCGGCTGTGCACGTAAAGGTTGACCGCCGTAAAAACTCCAGCGCCGCTCACCACTCTTTGTATCGAGGGCGAAGAGCGTACCGTTCCAGGCTGGGACCAGAACAAGATCATCAATAACCAGCAAAGCAGCCTGACGATGATCATCTGCCGGGGAAGGAGAATAATCAAACCGCCAGATAACAGCGCCCGTTGCCGCATCAAGTGCGTAGACTTCACGACTCCAGTTCTGGATAAATAACTGACCTTCATGCACGGCAGGTGTTGCATCCAGAGTGTCGCCTAAAGACTTGCTCCAAAGGACATCTCCCGATTCATTTAGCGCACGTAAATCACCGTCCCAACTGGCCACATAAAGCCTGCCATCAACCGCGAGCAAATCCACATCAACATAACCTGCGGTTTCATACTCCCACGCCGGATCGATGAGTAAAGCGTCACGCGGGCCGGTTGCAGCAATCCATTGATCAGCCGGATCGATCGTTACCTGGCCGATTTCAGGATCTTTACTTTTATCGTAAATACGCGCCTTCGCAGATTCGATGTCTGAGCTGCCCCACCAATTGTCGTGCACAGTGACATCGCCGGTATAAAAATCGCCGAGACGTAGACTGTCTAAGTTTCCGTAAAAATTATTATGGTGAATATCGAACTCGCGGTCATTTTCAAAGAGGAAGATTCCAGAACCGTTGTAACGAAGGATATTGTGATGGGCCTCAACAGTGGAATTTCGAAAATTGATCCCTTTGCCCTGATTATGCTCTATCAGGTTGTTGCGAAAGGTAAACTTGGCCTGACCAAGCCGACAACCATCAATATTATAATGAATGGTGCAGTCTTCAACGATGCCGCGGGTAAAGTGCGCGTGAAGCGTATAGGCCGAGTCGCGGATTTCGCAATAACGCAGATGAACGTCTTGAGAGAAATCGACCCGAATCTCCAACCAATCTCCCGGTTGCGGATTCTCGCTGGCACTATGAAACCTGATCGGTTGCTGACGAGTGCCCAGAGCCATCAAGCGACCTTCCACGGCGAGGACAGCGTCACCCAGTCCATCGGCATCATGATCACGTTTGACAAAGGAGATATCGGTGCCGGGCTTGATTGTCAGAGTCGCCCCTTTGGCAACCTTAACGACCCCGTCGATCAGGATCTTGCCAGCCCAAACCGTATCCTCACTGATATGATCGTTACGATAAAGCCTGGTGTCTTTTCCAGCAAGCGTTGGCGCGCAACCGGAACAGACAATTAAAGAAAAAAATCCGACCAGACCTATCAGATACAAGCTCTTTTGTTTCAACCGTTGCATAGATATCCATTTAAATTGTCAGAATGTCGTCTAATCGTTTTAAGAAAGACGGCGGAACTCCATCATCCAAACAGTTGGTAAAGCCAACCGAGAAGGATAGAAACGCTCAAACTGACACTGAGAAAAACCACGAGAACACGTTTCTTGAACATACCCGTTAAAGCAATGATCGCCGGCAGGCTCGACACAGGTCCAGCCATAAAGAGGGTGAGCGCCGCCCCCGGGTCAATTCCACGCTGCAGCAACCCGGCCATGATCGGAATAATCGGGATCTGGTTGGTCGGCAGAGGCAAACCTATAACCGCAGCAAGAACTAGAGACAGAAAACTCTTCTGCCCCACAAGGCCTGTGATCCATGAGACTGGAACCAAGGTCACGATAATCGCCTCAAGCACGATTGCCAGCAGCAGGAATTTACCAACAAAGAGTCCGGCGTCAAGAGTACGATCAAAGATGAAACGAACCTTACTTGCGCGTGGCACAATCGTCATGGACTTGACGTGGATACCCGCTTCAGCGCCGATCTCTTTTGCCGGTGCGAGCGTGCCGTCATCCTTGTATTTCGGCTTGAGACGGATCAGATTTCCAGCCAGGTAACCTTGGTTGACCAGCAACTGTGTCACCAATCCTGCACTCAAACCAAGAGCCGCTGCACCCACTACTTTCAGGATGGCCCACTCTGTGCCCAGCGCGCTCCAGGTCAGGATCAAGGCGTCAGGCCCCATGACTGGAGAGGTGACCAATAAAGCCATCAAAGGAGCCAAGGGTGTCTGAATCATGGCAAGGGTAATCACCACGGGCAATATACCGCAAGAACAGAGCGGCGAAACCATACCGACCCCAACCGCAAGCACGATGCCCCATGGGCCAGCGCGGTTAATGGAGTCACGGATACGCAGATCCAGTTTGTAACCTTTTATGATGCCAACCAACAGGATCGAGAGGAGAAAAAACCACCACATATTGGCAATCTCATCCCAGATCACGTTGAGCATTTGTATAAACACTGATTCAGGCATAACAGTTATCCAGACACCTTTTGTACCAACTGTGAATCATCGGCCAACCAGAACTGCGGCAGCAACTCATCAAGCATGGCATCCATCTCCGCACGCCGATTTGCCTGCTCATCTTCTTCAAGAGTCTCCCAACCATTTTCAAGACGGTTACAGAGAGATCGATATCGGCCGGCCATTTCCAAGGCCTTCTCTGTCAGCTCAACTTCGACAGAAGACGTTGAGCCCTTCAGGGTTAAGGCATGACGTCCATCACTTTTTACGATCAAAGAACCCTGCTCTTCACTGCAGCCTGTAGCTTCGGCGATACCATCGATTGCGCAGGTTCGATTGCTGTAGGTCGCGTGTAAATCGTCAGAACTCTCTGGCAGCCATTTCATCGCCGCGAGACCAAGACGGCCACCGAGCGTACTCATCGGGCAACGGTGACCGTGACGGGTGTAGATGCGTGCGAACATTTCGGGTGGCGTTTGAGACACTGCAGACCTTTAAAGACCGTAAAGATAATTCAAGTTTTTGACTTCATCTAAAATTCGTAATGATGAGGGCAATCCGTATCTCTGATGACGTGATATTTCTTCACCATATCAGGAGTTAAAAACTGTCTGACTTCCTTCAAAGCCCTCATAAAGTGGTCGTTCGTCACGATTTCAGAATCATTCTTGATCGCGTTAACCGTCGCCCTTTTGCAAAGGCTCTCGATATCCCAACCGACATAACCCTCACTCAACTTTGCGATTTCGTCGCGATCAATTCCCTCTGCCAGGTTCGGCATCTGATCCATATAAATATCAAGCATGCCTCGGCGATCTTCTGCGGTCGGCGGGTGGACGAAGACTTTTCGATTAAAGCGCTTCTTCTCTTTGATAACCGCCTGATCAACCGTATCGATACGGTAGCAGGAGCCGAGTAACATCACACCTTCAACCTGATTGATCCGGTCAATTTGTTCAACAAAGAGCTTGGTCAATTCCTTGTCAGCAAAGGTCGGTGGGATCGCACGCAAATTGCCCGGACTCCATTCGTAATCGCAACCCGCTCGTGGTGCCAGCCATTCGCAATCGGAAATAAAGAGAACGCAGGGCGCTTCATGAATAGCGATGTCAAAAGCTTCTTTCAACTCCTCATGCTTACCCAGCATTTCTTGACCGGAGACATAGACAAAACTGACACCGGCATCCATGGCGCAAGCCTCTGCCAACATGGTAATGCCTGTCCCAAGTGGTCCCCAGAGCATCACGCCGGCAGGAATGCCAAGATTGTGTTTGCGGATCATCTCCGGCTTTTTCAACGGTAAGCAGACCATCTCCTTGAGTGTCTCTTTGACATCAGCATAACCACCAATATCATCCCAGCTCAGATTTGGATCACGGACTTCATAAAAAAGATTCATCAATTTTCGGTGCATGATTACTATTCCTTCAAAATGGGCCGGGCGATGATGCCAAGCGATGAGAAATATTGTCTAACGAAACCCATGTAAGCGAATGGGCAACCTGTCAGAAAAAAGCAACAATCATGCCACCTTGACTGAATCTGCAGGATCCTTATACTGAATTGACCCAGTAACAGATCAAGGAGATGTCATGACCAACTTCATTCTCGGAATTGATCAAGGAACAACCGGCTCAACGGCCCTTCTTATCGGACACGATTTACGCGTCCATGCCCGTCACACCGTTGACTTTCCTCAGCACTTTCCAAACCCAGGCTGGGTGGAACACAATCCAGAAGAGATCTGGGCCTCCGTCCGTCAATCGATTCTCGAGCTTATGGAATCTTCCGGAACCAAAAGTTCCCAAATCATGGCGATAGGGATCACTAATCAGCGCGAAACCACAGTGCTATGGGAACGTGCAAACAGCCAACCTGCTGCCAACGCCATCGTCTGGCAATGTCGCCGCTCTACCGCAATCTGCAACAGGCTCAAGGAAGAAGGTTTGGAGGAGATGTATCGAACCCGTACAGGTCTGGTTCTCGACCCCTATTTTTCCGGCACCAAACTGACATGGATTTTCGAGCAATCGTCAAAGCTTAAACAGCAGGCCAAAGACGGTCTTCTGGCGTTCGGAACCATCGACAGCTTCCTGGTATGGCGTTTCACCGGGGGCAAAGCTCACGTCACCGATGTTTCCAACGCTTCGCGTACCCTAATGATGGAGTTGCACAACCTCGACTGGGATGACGACCTTCTCGAACCACTTGGTGTGCCACGTTCCGTTCTCCCTGAAATAGTCCCCTCTTCAAGCATCTATGGCACGACAGAAGGACTCGATTTTCTCCCTGATGGTATTCCGATTGCGGGAATGGCCGGTGATCAGCAAGCGGCCCTTTTCGGCCAGGCCTGTTTTGAACCAGGCCAAACAAAATGCACTTACGGCACCGGAGCCTTTATCCTTGAAAACATTGGAGAACAACCTTTACCAAGCAAGCACGGATTACTGACAACTGTTGCCTGGCAGCTCAATGGTAAAACCAGCTACGCACTCGAAGGCAGCGCATTTATCGCCGGCGCTGCAGTGCAATGGCTACGCGACGGACTCGGCCTGATTCGATCTTCAGCTGAAATTGAGACCCTGGCCAGTCAGGTGGATGACAACGGTGGCGTCATATTCGTTCCCGCCCTGACCGGATTGGGCGCACCACACTGGAAAAGTGAAGCCCGTGGCCAACTCACAGGCCTGACCCGCGGAACAACTGCAGCGCATATTGCTCGTGCAACACTGGAAGGTATTGCCTTACAGGTCCACGACCTGGTCATGGCGATGGCCGATGATCGTGGTGAGACAGGGTCGATTCTCAAAGTTGATGGTGGTGCTGCAAACAACAATCTCCTGATGCAGATGCAAGCGGACCTTCTCGGTCGCCCGGTATCACGCCCCGAGACAGTTGAAACAACCGCCCTTGGAGCAGCGATGTTGGCCGGATTGGCCGTTGGCTTTTGGAGTGGAACAGATGAACTTGCCGTAAGCTGGCAAGAAGAGCATTGTTTTGAGCCTCACACAGATACAACCGCAAGAAGCACGTTGCTAAAACAGTGGCAAGAAGCCCTCAAAAAAACATAACAACCAAAGACAGCAAGAACGCGCACATAGAATTTTACCCAAGCTACCTGTTGACCCGTCTACAGCTTCACACTTTACAAAGAATATTGTCATCGCCGTAACAGAGGCAAAAAACTTATTCAAGGAGACTGGCAATGCAAAACAAAGTGAGTAAAGAAGAGTGGGTGGCAATGTTTCGCGAGATAGGACTGGATGACAACACGATGAAAAAGTGGCATCAACTTTTTGAGCGAAAGAATCCGGAAGGTCATGCAGACTTTCTGAAATGGCTCGGCATTTCGCACGAGGAAATTGTCAATATTCGTACAAGCAGCAAATAAAGAGATATGCGCGGTGACTGCTTATGCAGGCACCGCGCTACGACCTCATAATGAAAACATATTCCATTACACTTTTGGCTCGCGAATTCGACCTCTCGCGCAGCACCCTTCTTTACTATGACCGTATCGGTCTGCTGTGTGCCTCCACGAGAACGACTGCGGGTTATCGTCAATATTCATCAAAAGATCGCAACCGGCTAGAACGAATATGTATATTTCGGAAGGCAGGACTGTCACTTTCCGACATATACAGAATGCTCTCGGACGATGCCGCACCCAGTGTGAAAATTCTCGAAAAGCGCTTGCAAGAATTAGAAGAGGAAATCCTTGCCCTCAGAAATCAGCAGCACTCGATTACGGCCATGTTGAAAAAGATGACAAAAAGTCAAATTGACTCTGTCATTAATAAAAAAATGTGGGTTGAGATGCTTGAATCTGCGGGCATGAACGAAGTGGCGATGAGAAGATGGCACTCGGAATTTGAGAGTCGCGCTCCCCAAGCACACCATGTGTTTTTGTTGTCTCTTGG
>CBDUFN010000008.1:0-26788 GCA_965366475.1 uncultured bacterium
GCGGCAGCGGAAGAAGAGGCTCAGGCTGCAGTTGAAACAGCAGCACAAGTTGAAGTCGAGACGTTAAGCGCAGCAGCGAACAAGGATGTCACTGAGGAAGTTGCTCAGGCTGTTCAAGGTTTACTCGGCATCGAATAAAGGCAACTCAAGATCATATAATTTATTGAAAGATGATGGCCTTAGATTGATTGCCATCACAAACTGACCTGACAGTCACCTTTTACGAGGCAACTGTCAGGTCTTTTTATTGAGAATCAACCTTGTTTTACATGCACTTAAGACAAGTAAAGCTAAGGGGTGTTACGCAAGAAACTGATCAGTTTCGACAGTGTGGTTTCGTTCGGCAAATTGTTTTGTGTGAAGTACTCTGCAATAGCGGAACGTGTCCGTGAACCTTCCAGACCATCCTCTAAACCAGCCTTATAACCTCGTTGATTAAGAACCGTCTGGATATATCGTATGCGCGGTACTTTATGTAACTGTCCGTCACGTTGCGATTCTCTCTTCAAAAGATTCCTGCCTTTGGCCAACTCCTCCACAGACATCTTATCTTCAAGGTTCTGCAAGGCCTTATCTGCCCTTTCAAGACCATGTTCAGAAGCTTTTTTAGCCCACCTCCATGCTTCAACATTATTTTGCTGTCCACCGACCCCCCCAGAGAAAAGAGCCGCCAAAAGAAACTGTGCATACTTATGTTCACTCCATGCGGCCTGCTCAAGCCAGTGGCGTCCCCAAGTTGGATCTTTCTCAACGCCTGATCCATTAAGATATGCATTGCCAGCTTGATATTGTGCACGCATATGACCCTTCTCAGCAGCCAGAGAAAAAAAGTTTACCGCCCCTTCCGAATCTATATCTGTTCCTCTACCGAGTAACTTGCCCATTCCGACCATGTATTGGGCATTGACATGGCCTTGCTCTGCAGCAGAAAGGAACAGGTTGTAGCCGCGGGTCAAACCCCATTCCCACTTGCTGCTGACCGTATATTGCAGACCTAACTGATATTGACTTTCCGGATCTCCGGCAGACGCCTTTTGTTGCAGTTCTTGAAGCTGGGGCGTTTGTGCTACACCACTCAATTGTGCACACCCAGAAACCAATAAGGTACTCAACGAGATAATTATGATGAGAGCAATCTTCATATTAGACTCCAGTGGTTAGTTCTACAAATTCAGTGGTAATTATACATGACCAGCACAGATTCGCGACTTTGACTCCTGCAAAGGACAAAGTCTCAAAAGGTGCAACCATCAAAGATTAGACTGGCTGTATTTTTAAAAATAATATATGCAAGAGCAGCAACAAGAGATGACGACTTGAATGGAGAATTCTGTGCCTGAAAAAAACAATGGGATGTTACCGGCATTAAGCCTGATTTTGGCAATGCTGCTATGGGCCAGTTCTTTTGTCGCCCTTAAGCTGGCCTTTCGCGGCTACCATCCAATGCAAGTGATCTTTGGACGAATGTTCATTGCCAGCCTCTGTTTCATCATCTTTATCCCATCATTTCGAAAGTTGAACTGGCGCCGTAAAGACCTGAAATATCTTTTGGCCATGGCGATTTGTGAACCGTGTCTCTATTTTATTTTTGAAGCTAAAGCCTTGGAGTTAACAAGTGCCTCACAGGCGGGGATGATCACAGCCACCCTGCCCTTGTTAGTTGCAATCCTGGCCTGGGGTTTACTCAAAGAGCAGATTACACGGCAAACTTTTACAGGTTTTGTTATTGCTATTGTGGGTGTCTGCTGGTTGAGCTTCGCCAGTGAAACAACGGAAGACGCCCCCAGTCCGTTGCTGGGGAACTTTTGTGAATTTCTGGCTATGGTCTGCGCCGCGGGTTATACAATCTCCCTTAAACACCTTACAAACAATTATCCTCCCCTCTTCTTGACAGCGTTTCAGGCCTTTATCGGAAGCCTTTTTTTCTTCCCATTTTTACTCTTACCCGATGTCGGATTCCCAGACAGCTGGCACGTTGAGCCTTTCATTGCGATCGTTTATCTAGGGACCTTCATCACATTTGGCGCCTATGGTTGTTACAACTATGGTGTCAGCAGGATTCCCGCGAGTCGGGCCGTGGGCTATGTCAACCTGATCCCGGTTTTCAGTATTTTCCTCGGCATCATCATTCTCGGAGAAACACTTAATACAACTCAGTGGTTGGCATGCAGTCTGGTTTTTTTCGGGGTATGGTTGAGCAGCAGACACAAAACAGCAGAGTTGTGTCAACCCGCTTCTTGAATTTTCGAGGGATCACTTAGTGGTCACAGCAAGGAGGCACGCTAGAAGGGAGTACGGGAAAAATGCCGTTTCGTGGCATCCTGTAATTTTGCAACAGCTTGGAAAGATTCTTTAAGAAGATCTTGCTCGGTTTTACTCAAAGCATGCGGATCAAGAAAATGGGAAGGTTTCTGCCCGTCTTCGATCAAACCGATTTCGTGACGTAATCGCAAAAAGATGAGAGCTTCCAGAGCGGCGCGGATATGCTCAGCTGTTTCAGTTGCAAATACATTCTCTTCCACCAGAGCACGCAGTCGATCCATTGTAGAAATCGCCTGAATTCCCCGCTCCAGAGAAAACATTCGAACACAATCGACAATATAGACACAGCCGCCATATTTAACAGAAAGAAGGCCAGCATGATCGCCTTCTTTTTCCACTTGGAAACGCCCTAAAAGACCAAGAGGAACCTTGTAGCGAAGATCCAGAGTCATCATATGATAAAGGAAACCCTGGTGGACTTCGATTCCTTCCATCACCATATTGCGTAACACATGCGCTAACTCAACATCTCCGAACAAGGGCAGGAAATCAAAGAATATTGACGAATTCCTCACATGAGTCGGCTCAGGATCCAAAAACCAGCTATTAAGTCGCTCCTGCCAGTCACATAATCTCCCCCGCCATTCCGGATTACGGACCATAACGCCCCCATCACAGAGAGGATAGCCGACTTCGGCCAGTGCAGTATTGAGCTTTTCGCTAAAAGGCACAAAAAACGCATCAATTTCTGCCTGCCGCGCATCAGGAAAGTCCTCAAAGATAAATCCATTATCCTGATCAGGATGCAACAGCATTTCTTTACGTCCGGCACTTCCCATAATCAAGAAGCAGTAACGGATATCCGGTGGCAAAAAGCCTTCGTCAGCCATTTGCTCAAGGCAGATCTGGTAAGTACGACGAATGATTGCATGATGAATATGAGACAAAATCTCCATAACTTCAGGAGTACTACGCGTCTCAGAAAGAAGAGTGCGGGCAACCAATACAAGTTCCTTATGGATCGAAGCCAGCCCTTCGAGGCTCTCCTCTTCTTTGATGTTACCCAGCAAGAGAAGCGCTTTCTGAGAGCGATAACGTAGTAAATCACGTGGAGTAATAACACCAACCAATTGATCACGATCAACAATTGGCAGGTAGTTGAGTGCATGTCTGGTCATGTATGCCATCGCTTCATACATGTAGGTTTCCGGTGTCATGGTCTTAGGGTCTGTACGCATAACGTCTTGTGCCGTCATTGCCCCGGCATCAACATTTTCAGGAGCAAGCACTTTGGCAACCAGATCACTCCCGGTAATAATACCGATCGGTTCGTTGCCAGCATTGGTCACAACCAGAAAACTGACGCCGCGCTCAGTGAGTTGGCGAGCGACAGTACGAACAGGTGTTTCAGAAGAACAGGTCGCAACAGGCGACGACATGATTTCCGAGAGTCGTTTTTTAAAAGGAAACGCTTCCATTTGAGTCAGTGCGGACCCAGAGTGTTCCGTCACGATTTCGGAGTAAAGTTTTCGAACCCTGGAGAGAACCGCGCTGGTAAAGAATCGGCCTAGCTGGGGGTTATCCTTTTGCAAGCGATGAAGTATTTCAGCAGGTATGAGATAACAGATTGTCGGCTTTACAGTACGCGCGCCACCCGCATATGGTTCCCCGGTAAAGATAGGCGTCCCACCAAAGAACTGGCCCTCTTTGCGATAGTCAACTGACATATCGGTTCCCCCTGGAGAAACCAGGGTAATCGAGATCAAACCTTCCTTGATCACGTACAGGTAGCCCGTCGGTGAATCATTCTGCTTAAAAACGTCGTGATTCGCCGGATAAGTTTGTTGAATTGCAACATCACGCAACTCATTGAAAACATCTTCGGGCAGATTGCTAAAAGGTTCTGTTTCTTGTAATTTTTTTATCAGTGGCATAGAGATGATAGTACTATAAAGGATTGTTTTCCAGAGGACAAAACTTACATTTAAAGCAGTAATTTATCATTGTTTGCACGCTGAGAGCAATCTCTATAAATCATCAGCATTTAGCGGGAACTGTGAGCAGGAGACTAGGAGGGAAATGGCCGTTAGACCTTTAACAATAAGGCTATAGACAGACTAAAATCAGATCAAGTTACGAGGAACGTATGAGGAATGCCAGCCCAACTTTGAAGAAATAATGCCACAGGTATCTGACAAAGGACTGATTATCTGACTTTGAATTACTTCTTGTGTGAGTCTAAATTCCGGGCCAACGACACAAAGAGTCCCATGGAGTTTACCTCCACTGCCAAAGAGGGGAGCCGCCACACTTGCAATCCCTTCCCCCAAAGCACCGCTATCCTGAGCATATCCCTGACGACAAATCTGCGCATACTGTTTTTCGTCAATCGGTATTTTCTCGTTACGTTGAATTCCTTTGGCATTCTTCAGCGTCAGAAGGATCTGACCCGCAGCAGTCGTTTCAAGCGGAAATCGTTTTCCAACCAGTGAAACGATCTTTACCTTTTGCGTGGTATCCACCATATCGAGGAAGAGGACTTCCTTACGTCGACGAACGGCAATATAAACGGCCTCATTGCAACCACGAGCCAACCGCTCGACAACCGGGCGAGCATGCCTCAACAATCCCATTCGAGAGAGAAATTTCTGACCGATCTCATAGGCGGAAAGACCGAGACGATACTTACCGGAGCGTTCTTCACGTTCTACATAGCCACGATTTTCAAATGTAGCAAGAAGACGAAAAACACTCGTTTTGTTCATAGAGAGCTTTTCACTCAGTTGACTGATGCGCACATCATCATCAATTTCGCTGAGCGCTTCCAAAACATCAAGGGCGTTTTCAACGGCCTGTATCGAATAGGATTCCTTGTCTCTGGAGGGCACTTGTAACTCCTTCTGGAATCGGTGAAAAGCATAAAAGCTAAAGGACTAAAAACAAAATAATACGCTGTTTTATTATTGTCAACTGTTTGCTGAAAAAACTTAGCTTAACAACTAAAATAAGAGTTGTATAAAATTACATTTATTGGGTATTTAATGTCTGAAAATGCCATATTAGTGTGGCATTACATAACATTAAGCTACCCAGGTCATTATCAACCAAGACACACAAAAATACTGTTTTAAAATACTGGTTAGATGTTCATAAATTTGTTTGTTTATCGTGACCCACGTATGAGGCGCTCGATTATAGGTTGATCTGCAGGAAGGATATTAAAGTCATTCAGCTCTCGGGGATGAACCCAACGATGCTCAGCGACTCCAACATTATGGACAGTTTTAGTGATCAGTCGACAAGAATAGGCCAGAACCAGAACGGGGCCCCAATCGTAACGATGAAAGACCACCTCAAAAACTTCTACAACCTTGATCTCAGCACCCAACTCTTCACGAATTTCTCGGCACAAAGCCTCTTCAGGTCCTTCTCCGGCCTCAATTTTACCCCCAGGAAACTCCCACAATCCGGGGTGACGAGCATCTTTCGGCCGGCGCGTTATAAGGATTTTACTATCGTCGAAGATAACAGCAGCAGTGACAAGGAGAGGCATTTTATTATTGATATCAGTCATAAGAGCTAAGATACCAGAAACAATTCTCAAAAAGCTATGAGTTGAATCTTGCAACAGAAAATTTATTAACTGTAAATTTAGGGCTTCAATTCCTTGCCGCATTAAATGTGTCGTGATAATTTGACTGGAATTTTTACCAACAACTTACAAGGAGACAACCGTGTCGGTTTATGAAATCAAACATCCATTAGTACGCCACAAACTTGGCTTGATGCGTCAAGAAGGAATCAGCACCAAAAATTTTCGCGAACTCGCATCTGAAATCGCCCGCCTTCTAACCTACGAAGCGACTAGCGATCTCGAAACAGAGCAAGAAACGATCGACGGATGGGCTGGTCCTGTCACCGTTGATTCAATTAAAGGTAAAAAAATTACAGTTGTGCCAATTCTGCGTGCGGGCCTTGGCATGATGGATGGCGTACTCGACCTGATACCGAGCGCACGCGTTAGCGTTGTCGGCCTTTACCGTAACGAAGAAACTCTGGAGCCCGTTGCGTACTTCCAGAAGTTTGCACGCCACATAGAGGATCGCACAGCAATGATCCTCGACCCTATGCTAGCAACAGGTGGAAGCCTGATCGCTACAATTGACATGCTGAAAGAAGCTGGCTGCAAAAGGATCAAAGGCCTCTTTCTGGTCGCCGCCCCAGAAGGGATTCGTGCCATGCAGGAGAAACACCCGGATGTTGATATTTACGTAGCGGCAGTCGATGAAAAATTAAATGAGGTCGGCTATATCATTCCCGGCCTTGGTGATGCAGGCGACAAGATTTTCGGTACAAAATAACGGAGGAGCATCAATGTCTAACAATTCACAGAACTCTGGCTTCAGTCTCAACCCTAAAGAGATGGTTATCGGAGCCCAGATGCTCTTTGTTGCATTCGGAGCTCTCGTGCTTGTCCCACTCTTAACGGGCCTCAATGCCAACGTTGCCCTCTTTACTGCCGGAGCAGGAACCTTATTATTCCAGGTGGTTACCCGCGGCAAAGTTCCGGTTTTTCTGGCGTCGAGCTTTGCCTTCATCGCGCCTATCAGTTACGGCGTACAGCAATGGGGGATTCCTGGAACCATGTGCGGCCTTCTTGCTGCCGGAGTTTTCTACGTCGCCATCAGCTTCGCCATTCGTATCTTCGGCTCAGGCATTTTGCATCGTATCCTGCCCCCGATAGTCACCGGCCCGGTCATTATGGTCATTGGCTTGGTTTTGGCGCCGGTTGCCGTACATATGGCGTCCGGTCGAACTGGAGATGGCTCCGCATGGTTGGTACCACAACCAACAGCTTTCATCATTGCCGGTGTGGCCTTAGTGGTCACGATTCTTGTTTCCCTACTCGGCAAAGGTCTTTTCAGGCTTATCCCGATCCTTTGCGGGATCGTTGCTGGTTACGTAGCTGCGTTAATACTGGACGCTTCAGGGACCTCAGCATCCCTGCAGGCATCATTTGACCCTGGTACCTTGCAGAACTGGACGGGTCCTACTCTCATTTCGATGCAAAAAGTGTTCGATGCCCCATGGTTGGCAATCCCTGACTTCACCCTACCCGTCTGGAACCTTGAAGCTATTCTTTTCATCGTTCCGGTGGCCATTGCCCCCGCCATAGAACATTTTGGGGATGTCCTGGCAATCGGGAGCATTACAGGCAAAGATTATGTTGAAGACCCAGGTATCGACAAGACAATGCTTGGTGACGGACTCGCCACTAGCCTGGCAGCCTGCCTCGGCGGCCCCCCAAACACAACGTATTCAGAAGTTTCAGGAGCCATCGCGTTAACTCGCTCCTTTAACCCTGTGATCATGACATGGGCAGCCATCACGGCAATCCTGCTGGCCTTTATCGGTAAGCTTGGAGGCTTTCTTAACACCATCCCTGTTCCTATTATGGGAGGCATCATGGTTCTACTCTTTGGTGCAATTGCTGTCATTGGCATAAACACCCTCGTTAGAGCAGGTACAGACCTGATGCAACCAAGAAATTTAACGATCGTTGCTGTCATCCTGGTTTTCGGTATCGGTGGCATGAATTTCGACCTCACCGTCGTTAAACTTGGTGGAATTGGATTGGCTGGTGTTATCGGTGTGCTTCTCAACCTCATCCTGCCGCAAGCAAGAGATTAGTTTCATCACTGTCTATCAGTGCAACAAAAAAGCACCCTCGTTTTGAGGGTGCTTTTTATATATAGTTGATATAGAGGCAAACCAAACAGCAAAGAAGCGAAAAATTGCCAACCATCTAAGCAAGGCGACTCAAGCAATTCGCTTCTCTTCCCCAATGACCTCTCACAGAGGCAAAGAAGAAACAAGCCTTTTCAGGAATCTTGGTTTTCGTTCTTCCGGTTGTGTTCGATCAACGACTTCTCGTCGAATATTCCCATTCGGGTCAATTGTGATCTTTAGTTCTTTGCCTTCCATTGTGCCCTCGCCTCTGGTCAACGAAAAAATATCGAACAGCATTTAAATTTAAAAAATCTCTTGTTTTAAGTTTGGCTCTAAAAGCTACATTTATCAATATAACCTACGAGCCAACTAAGTATATCTAAAGTTATATGAGCCGTTAAGCTTTATCCTCAACAAGCGAGAGAACCAGCGTCTCGACTTTCCTTTTAAATACTTCAAGGCTGCCATCATTTGAAATTTTACCATCCCAAGCACTATAATCATCCAGAGATGTCTCGCTGGCGTGATTATTCGCGCCATCAAAACCGGGGCGTTCAATCTTAACGATAAGCCCACCATGATCCTTGATGACATTCAATTCATTCATAAAACGCACATCATCTACCAAAATGTACATGTCATTCACATCGAGCTCAGATACTTTTCGACCCCAAGCTTTCGTCCAATAATCAGGATCTTCACTTCGCCGATACTCGGTCCCCCACCATTGCAAGATACGTCGTACCGTCACAGCCGTCTGGCCCTTGCTATCCTGAATTTCCATATGCTCGGCAATAAAATGCGACCACCGGGGGCATTGAACCAAAGCTTTTTGCTCATCGACATAAAAGACTCTGACCTTGTCATCCTGACAGCCATAGACCAAGGGCACTGACTCTTCGGCACCAATAGCTCGCAAAAAGGCTTCCACCTCATCACGCAACACCATTGCCATGGGTATGATTTTACACTTTTTATCGAGCAACGGTTCCATATGTTTGGCTGCCGTTGTCTTTCCTGTCGCCGCCTTACCGGCAAAACCGAGAATCATAACTGTACTCCAAGAATTAATATTAAAAGATGAAGTGTGCGAGTGTACTTGAATCGACTATAAGCATCAATCCAAACAAGAAACTTATTTAAAAGATTTGCCTTCGAACTGTTTAAACGAAGCAAAACAAAAGCAACAAGAGAATTGATTTTTCATATCAAAAGTTGTCACAAACGGGCGAGCAGTTATTCTATAGGAGAAGAATGGTTCGTAAACCCGCAACAATGCTACAACATGAGTCCTTACAGATAAAAATCGTGATAATTTTTCTACAAAAACATATAACTAGATGGACCTAAAAATTTTACATCACCTAAGGAGGACATCAATGCCATACGTTAATATCAAGCTTACCCGGGAATCAGAACCTATTACAGCAGAACAAAAAGCAGCGATCATCAAAGGTGTGACGAACTTGCTGGTTGACGTCATAGATCGTGGCCCTGCTACAACGGTTGTCGTGATAGAAGAAATTGATACAGACAACTATGGGGTTGGTGGTGAAACAATAACGCTACGCAGGAACAAGGGAAAATAAAAGAGCACCACAGATTCAACGGCAAAGAGGACTAACGCTATCCTGATTAACGGCCAGGCCGTTATCAACCAACATTAGGCCCTCTTTAAAGTTTTATTTTGTCCGCAACAAGAAGCAACGGCATTGTTGCACTGGAAGTTACTAACTGTATGGTTTTATTGGTACCTCACAGCGGTGACATACAATTAAAAGATTGAAACTGGTCACATCCAGAACTTTACTCTTTATATCCGCCTCTCCCTTCGTTATCCTTACCAGATGCGGACAATACTAACCACACTCCACAGCAAATTCATACATAACAGCTTGGCGCTACCCTGCCTCGCGGCATACTGTGCCGAAGGTTGCGGTGAACTTCTGATTCGTGAGTACACGACTCACGAGCCACGTGAATCCATTCTTTCTCAATTACTGAACGACGAACCGGACGTCATCGCATTTTCTGTTTATCTATGGAATAGGCGGGAAACGTTAGAACTGGTCGACGCACTAACAGTCGCTCGCCCCGAACTTCGCATAATTCTTGGCGGCCCTGAAGTCTCTTTTTCTGACGACAAACTTTTTGCTGACCATCCAGGCATAACGGCATTGATCCGCGGTGAAGGCGAAGTCCCTTTACAGACGCTCTTATCAATATGGCAAGAAAAGCAACCTGAGCAGGCCATCCCAAGAACAGTTTTACGAGTAGGAGATAAGTTAATCAGTGGTTCAGACAGTCCACCGCTAACAACTCTCGACCAAGTTCCGTCACCGTTCAAGAAAGGTCTGTCGGACATGGAACGTGGCTTTGTTTATTTCGAAACGAGCCGTGGTTGCCCTTTCCATTGCAGCTTTTGTCTGAGCGCACGCGACAGTCTGATTCGATCTTATTCGATGGAGCGCATTAAGAGCGACCTCCTCTTATTGATGGAGAAAAAGGTTCCCAAGGTCAAACTGGTCGATCGAACATTTAATTATGACGCAACCCGCACCAGAGAGATTTTCAGCTTCATCCTTAAGCACAATCAGGGAACACACTTCCACTTTGAAATCGCCGGACACCTTCTCGATGAACCGACGTTGGACCTTTTGGAAAAGGTTCCAGAAGATATGTTCCAGTTCGAAATCGGCGTGCAATCAACGCTTGAAAGTACCCTTGATGCTATAGGCCGCAAGGTCAATATGAATAAACTCGAAGAGAATATCCGTCGGCTACAAGAAAGTGGCCGCATCCATATCCATCTGGACCTCGTTGCCGGACTCCCTGGTGACAGTTACGACAATTTTCTCACGTCCATTAACCATGTCGCTGAGTTTGCGCCTCATCATCTACAGATTGAACCGGTTAAACTTCTACCGGGATCACCTCTGCGAGATCAAGCGGAACAATTGCAAATCCGCTTTGACCCGAATCCACCCTATACGATACTTGGAAGCCCAGACCTTTCATATCCTGAGTTACAAACACTTCAGGAAATCAGTCGACTTCTCGACTTGACCTTCAACAGCGGTCATTTTTCTCATTTTTTATCCGAATTGAGCACCACATGTGGGTCCTTTGCCAAGGGGTTGGAGTGGTTGGCAAAAGAATGGAGGAAGCGCGACCTGTTTCGCTTCCCCTTAACCCGACAATCACTCTTTCAAAACATTTACGACATCATAAAAAACCGTGAGGCAGGAGAGGACCAAATCAAACTTGTAGAAAGTCTTGCCTACGACTATGCCCGCTGCGAACGCGTCGTCACCAACCGTATTCCAGATTTTTTCAACACAAACCTCGAGCCTGCAGAACAACAATGGGTAAAAACTACAATATTGGACAAAACCGTCGAGATTAAAGGACAGGGTATCAAGCTTCAATATTTCTCGGCAGTTTTCAATACGATACAAGAGGACAAAGACCGATCTATTTGCCTTTTCTGCTATCTCACTGCGACAGGGACAAAGATGCAAGTCGAGGAATACCGCTACAATCAATAGTTCAGGAGAGAGAATGCCAGACCAATCAACTGAAATGGAAAAGAAGATGATCGAGTTTGCCACTAAAACGGCACACACGATACAAACTCAAGCCGGACAGATCCAGGCTCTTAGTCATGCCTTGCTAATTTCTCTTGTCGCCATAGGAGAGCACAATGAGCCTTTCAAAAAAGACTTTGTGAATCGGATTGAAATGATTAGTGATCACCTTTCGGACAAACCCGTTGATCAATTTAGCAAAGAATATTTCGATGAAATAGTTCGCTTTTTGAGTGATCCATATCATTATTCAAAGACAGAAGATACCGATGGTAAACCAGGATGGTTCAAAGGTATTATTACTGGAGGAAAGCCTTCTAATGGAGAGAAAGACCCTCCACCAGAAGGTTAGGAATGTTCAAGGGACAGGACACACCAAAAAAGTACAGGGGGAACGACAAACTCAAATTCACACCTGAGCTTAAACTTATCAACTGTCCATTAGATTTCTGCCAACTTCACAATCATACCGCCAATAAAGCGCGGGTCGATATCTTCAAAGCCGATCGAACAAAACTCTTCTTCCCATATATCGAGACAGTACACGGCAAAAGCATCCCCACCTTCCATCAATGAAGAAAGCCATTTAACCGTCTCTTCACGTAATCGCGGATTGAGAATCCCGGACTGTGAGACCATACCATGCAGGCCAGCCAACTCTTCCTCTGCAATCGGTAACGGTTGGAAATCTCTACCCAATAGTTTGTTCGCCAGAGAAGTCAGGAAAAACTCGACCAGAGTCACGTCATCGGCATTATCAGGCTGACAACCCGTGAGGTCCATAACGGTAGGATCGGGTAATGGGAATTTCAGGACATCTTCAAAAAGTTTTCGTTGGAGTTCCATCCTGCCCAGCCATTGGTCGACCATACCAATCTCGCCGAGAGTGGCAAAAAGACGTGTTCCGCCAAGAGTCGGATCAGCGACGCCTTCAAAAAACAGAGGTGGATACTGCCCAAGAGCAGACAGACAGGTCTGAGCATTTTGATCAAGATACGCTACAACAGTCGACTTCTTCAAGAGATCAGCCCGACGTTTCAAACGTAAAGTCAAGCTGAACCCTAAACGGAAAAGGTCTTCACAGTAACATTCAACCAGGCAGTTTCTCGCGACATCAACATCGTCATCTGCCAACCATTCCAGCGCAAGATTAAGGTAAGCATCGACCTTGGCAACAACATTGGTCACTTGATCCAGATCACCCATGTCTATGCGGTCGGCCAAAATCACCTTATTGACGACATTGGCCATCTCCCAGGCCATATTTTCATCCAGGCCGTCAGCCAGAACTTCAGCCAACAAACCTTTTGGCCGTACCAGAGTCAGGGTGAAACCTGGAGCACTAATCTCACTGGCTCCGGGAGTTAATTTTATAGGTCGATCTTCACGATACCCTTCCGGGTCGAGCCATGCATAAACCTTCTGTGCCGTGAAAGGCTCAGGAATACCCATATCCAGCAAACGACCAGAACGTTGTTGATAAACGCTCTCGACGATCAAGCCCATCGTTTCTGCGCGAACCGCTTCCAACAGGTAAACGAAGAACTCAGGTGAATAACTTTGTATAATATCAAGCAGTTTACCGAACAGTTTCGAACCATTTTCGGTGTAATAAGAAATCTCGTAACCACCGTCTCGCTTGATTGCATCGATACGGGCATCACTATTCTCGTCAGCCTCCGGGCCAGACAGAATATCCATTTCCGCCTTGAATATCAGGATCAGTTGCTCAAAATTCATCTCCTTGAGAACGTCAAAAACATATTCTTCTTCGCCTTGCATCAACGAAATAAGCCAACGGTGTGTTTTCTCAGAATTAAACTGATCACCATCCCAGCAGTCAAGATCAACAAAACCGCTCCACTGCTCAGGTGTCGCCAAGCTTAACAGCTCCGGCAAGTGTTCAGGACCACGCTCCACAGCGAGCAGATAAACCTCCTGCGCTGGCAACTGAGCCATAAGTTCGGCACCATTTGGGGAATCCAGCAGTAACATCGTTTTCTGCCTTGCATCCTGACAGCGCAAAACATCAATCTGCTCTTTGGTTGTTAACTGCGAGAAATCTTTGCTATTTATACCGGAAACGTCTGGTTTAATGGCCATGGGCTGACTCCACTTAAGATTGAATAGGGAGCACAACTTAATCTATGTGTCAGTATGCGTCAAGCTTACATAGAGAAAGAGGGTACTGAGCGTTGTACACGAGACAGAGGTCCTGGTAGATTTGCACGTCGATGTAACATTCATCAAAGCTTATGGCTCTGGTAAACGCTTTACCTTACGTCCGCCAAAAAGAGCTAGCACAGAGTCATAAGTCCCCTTAACTCCTCGCCAGAGTATAGGTAAAAGCCAGACCATTAAGCCGACAAAAAATAACAGAAGAACAAGAAACAAGAGGGGATAATGCAGCGCCGCCAAAAGACCACCAACGACAACAGTATCTTCTACCAAAGAAACACCGATATTACTGAATGGCTCGGGAGAAGTATTAACCAAAAGACGCGTGCTCGCCTTGGTCAAATGGGTTCCAGCAGTCAGGCCACCACCAACAAGAGCAGCAGAGATAGCAATTGCAGGGTCTACGTCACCAACAGCCGTTGCGGCCAACACGGCTCCGGCAGGAATGCGGATGAAAGTGTGCAGAGTGTCCCAGGCACTATCAACCCCTTGAACTTTATCTGCAAAAAATTCAACACAGTACATGAAACCAGCAACACCAATAAGAACGGGGCTCTGCAGAACCTGCAGGGTTTCAGGGAGAGGCATATTCCCAGTCAAACCAAGCAAGCCCAAGACAACGATCGCGGCGTAAAGATTGATGCCGCTGGCCCAGGCAACGCCCATGGAGAGAGCTATGTAAGGTAATATCTCCTGCATAGTGGCACCAAGTCCCTATCATCGAGTAAAATGCAAGATCTACTTATAAAACTTGATAGACGTCAAAGACAGCATCAACCAAGCATACTATGTTCTGAGTAAGCTAGCAAAGGAGCCCTCATGCAAACTACTTCTGAAACAATTCTCTTGATAACAGTCTGGACACTCACCTGTTGCGGATTATTCTTCGGTACACGTGCCAAAATACGTAAGCGAAAGAAAAACAAAGACCAAAACGACCAAGAGGCATAAAACCAGCAAGGGCCGGATGATCAAATCATCCGGCCCTTGCGACTAGAATCGAAAACAACACGATAAGTTTATGCCAGCTCCATCAACTCGATCTCGAAGGTCAAATCCTTACCAGCCAAGGGGTGGTTGGAATCAAGCACAACCTTTTCTTCCGTTACTTCAGTCACCATGGCAACCATTGGCGGTTGTCCTTCACCACCTTCTGATTGCAACTGCATACCAACTTCAAGTTTGACACCTTCGGCAAACTGGTCATGTCCAACTTCAAAGATCCGCTCCGGCATGTGCGGTCCGTAAGCATCCTCAGAGGCAATTTTAACAGTTTTCGTATCACCAACAGCCATATCAGCCACTGCTTCATCAAAGCCATTAATAACCTGCCCGGCACCAATCATAAATTCGAAGGGCTCTCGCTCTCGTGAGCTATCAAACACCGAGCCATCATCCAAAGACCCAGTATAATGAACCTTAACTGTTTTCTCACTTGCATTCTCAGACATAACTTCTCCTTATTTATTACAAAGATCGCAATTGACTAACATATCGGGGGAACAGTGTGAAGGGTATAAAACTCTTTATTTCAAATTTTCTATGGCTACAACGTTAAGTAGAGAGGATTTAATTCAGCTCCACTTGAGGAAGAAACTTCTTTTTACTATTGTCCCAGAGATAACGACCGGCATCCCACAATTGCTCTAAATCCTGCCAATCAATATACACACCGGTCATGTCCTCAATGGTGAAAGAAGCCTCTAACATTTCAGCATCATCAATTTGTCCATCGCCGTCGGCATCAGCCCAATGAACTTGCGAAACAGCAATTGAACTCTCGCCCTGGATCGGAACTGCAGACTTGTTGCCTGCTGAACTTGCAACAATTTCCCCTTGAAAACTTTCTTCAGTGGTCAAACGAGCAGAAGAATCAACCTGTACCAGATAGACAACCCGTTCACGGTCGTCACCGGCTTTAATAATCCAACGAGCGACACCATTGACGTTATCCAAGCTTGAGGTCGGCGGATGAGCCTGAACAATACTCCATCCTTTAGGAAAGTACTCACGAATGATAACGCCACCTCTTTTAGCTCTGTGAGTCAGTTGAATCTGTACAGGGATCGAACTTCCTGGACCAGCAAAATCAGGAAGAATTCTCTCAGCGGTAACTGAGGCAGGAAGTGGTGAAGACTCTTGTAAAAAGGACGTGAACACAACAATAAGAAGTAAAGAGATAACTCCTGCCACAATCCAGGGTAGTGGTGATTTCTTCTCCGGAACGAGTGCATCTTCCTGAGAAATTTCGACAGGTTTAAGAAGAATGTCCTCCAGAGGAACATCCAAGGCTTCAGCAAGCTTCAAAGCATTTTCCCGACGTATTGTTGGGTAGCGATTGTTCTCCCACCTTGAGATCGTGTCAGTTGTAACACCAACAACCTTACTGACATAAAGTTGGGTCAATTTTTGATCTTCTCGAATGCGTTTAATCTCTACAGCATCAAGACATATCGTTGAAGATCTATCATCATGATTAAATTGATTCATGGGAAAGAGTTTACCAACTGAAGGACAAACAAGTAAACATGAAAATAACAGATGTCGCCAACCCCGATTTTGCTCGCCTTAAGTAGCTGTAATCACTTAAAATAACATCGACATCTAGCGACATTCGAATCGATGTCTGCAGATTTCATGTCTGACCTCATATATAAACTGAACATAAGAATTGTGGCAATATCGCCCAGACAAAAAAATTGTAAAGCAATGGAGGAAAAAATGAAAAAACTGGTAATCATGATGATGCTTCTCGCCTTTGTAGGCGCCAACGTAGCAATCGCTGCTGACAGCTACACCTACGACAACAAAAAAGGCACCGTAACTTTCGACCACAAAGCTCACCAGGACAAAGTTGGCGATTGTGCTAAGTGCCATGAAGGCGAGCCTGCAAAAATCGAAGTTGACAAAGCTTTCGGCCACAAGAGTTGCAAATCTTGTCACAAAGAAATGGCAGGTCCAACCAAGTGTAACGATTGCCACAAGAAGTAAGTATAAAAGTTTCTGTAATTTTAAAAGGGCACTGGATTTCCAGTGCCCTTTTTGTTATTTAACGTCTTCAATCTACCAAGGACAGTTTCCAGTCCGGCAAACAAGAGAAGAATAACTAAAGTGAAAATCAATCAGATATTTTGGGACAATGATGGTGTTCTGGTCGACACTGAACGTTATTACTTCCAGGCGAGCCAAGAAACTCTGGCCTTAATCGGAATCGATTTAAGCGTAGAGCAGTTCACAGAGCTTTCACTAACTGAAGGAAAAAGCTTATTTGATCTTGCAACAGAGAACGGTATTGCATTAGACACGATAGAGGAACTAAAGGGGCGGAGGGACAATCGCTACGCAGAATTGCTGGAAGAGAAAGACATGACTCTCCCCGGCGTCAAAGAGGTTCTGCATAGATTGCATGGCAAGATAAGTATGGCGATTGTTACAAGTTCACAAAAAAGCCATTTTGACATTATTCACAAACAAACTGGATTGCTGCCTTTTTTTGATTTCTGTCTAACCAGAGAAGATTACATTAACAGCAAACCTTCTCCAGAGCCCTACCTGCTCGCACTACAAAAGAGTGGGGTCAAAAGACAGCAATCACTTGTCATAGAAGATTCACAGCGAGGTTTGACTGCGGCCAAAGAAGCAGGGATCAACTGTTGGATCCTGCCAAACAGTCACACTTCACTGCAAAACTTCAGTCAGGCTGACAAAATACTGCTGAGCATTTGGGATTTACCGGAATTGCTTTTGTGAGGACAAAAAAAATCGCATTAATTTCTCACAAATTTCTCAAATTTTAGTTGTAAACCAAAAAGGTCTTTGTTATATTTAACTCAACTCTTCGATTGCCTGCAAGCCGAAGAGCTTTATGGACCCCGCGTATCCCCCCCCTCCTTACGCGGGGTCTTTTTTATCTTTTTTCTGATAGATGTCCACAAAAACAAAAAAAATTCCATACCACGGAGATCTCACTGCGCTACTTAGTCAGACTTGAATGCTCGTAGCATATGAGGCATCAATTGCTTTTTACGTGAAAGTACCCCTTTCAACTCAAACCGCCCTGATTCCATCTGAGGATAGCCAATAGCGGCGATCAAATCTCTGTCGCCTCTCACTACAAATTGACTGTTCTGCTGAACGATATCGGTCACCAACAAACCGGCCAGACCAAGCTTTCGCTCATTCACCAAAAGTTCAAGACCATGTAGAATTTCTTCCAGCTTTTCCTCGAATTCCTGAAACGTAACAACCTCGACCTGTCCAACACCAAAGCTCCTGCCATTGACTTCGTATTCTTTAAAATCTGCTGTCAACAAAGATTCAATATTTGGATATGCAGCAAGAGTACTGCCGGCCTGGAACATTTGTCGGCCAAAATCCATGGCATTGAGCCCGGAGAATTCTTCAAGCCAAGGAACCAGATCTCGATCAACAGTTGTAGTCGTTGGCGACTTCAAAAGGACTGTATCTGAGAGCAGTCCCGCCAACATCAGTGAAGCGACTTTTACGTCCGGATCAATCCCGGCTTGTCGGTATAACGTAGCAACCACCGAACAAGTACTACCAAGGGGCTGATTAATAAAACGAATAGGGGCATCTGTATGAAAATTGCCCAAACGATGGTGGTCAATCACCTCAAGGATATCGACCTGATCAGCACCAGGCACAGCCTGTGACAACTCATTATGATCAACCAGAACCAGTTTTAGAGAAGAGGACTGTAAGAGATTTGATTTTGTTGCAACGCCCTGGATTCTGCCATCATCATCGAGAACCATAAGCCCGGGAGCGCTGCTTCGCATCATGACCTTACGGACTTCATCCAACCGATCAGATGAATGTGCTGTCGGGATGTCCGCATCGGCTAAGAGATGGACAGGGGTAGACATTCGGGCAAGCATTGCACTGGTTGCCGTATCGAAGGCCGTGCGAAGAACATTGACGCCCTTTTCAGAAGCCAAGAGGACTAAATCGGCATCAACAGGCAAATCTCCCGTCACAACGAGCAGGCGAATACCACGTTCAATCGCAGCCTCTTGAACATCACGACGATCACCAACAAAGACCACAACACCCTTAGAATCGGCTTCGCCCAGACGATCGCGAAAACTTTCAACTGACATGGCACCAACAAAAAGATCCAATTCTTCAGTTCGGAATTCATCAACAAGATGAAGAGGATCAGCCTGCAGACAGGTGCGGATTGAATCGGGAGAAGAAAGAACCTGTCTCACTGACCGGCCTTCCCTCGGGAGAAAGATATGTTCCGTCAGCCTTTTTAAGATCAAGGCACCCAGAGGACGATTATCGGGATCGACAACAGGAAGCATACGGATATCACGTTGGCGCATTAGATCGAGAGCCTGCATGAGAGGCGCTCCGGAAGCAACAACAGCAGGTTTTCCAGAGACCGTATCCCGAAGTCGTGGGTAAACATCAGTTAAAAGCAGAGGAGGTTGTTGGCCTAGAGTTTCGAGGACAAACTCCGTCTGTCGATTAAGGTGGCCGGCTCTTCCGGGAAACACATTATCGCGCCCCTGTTTCTGGCACAACTCAGCATAAGCAATGGCGCTGCAGACAGAATCCGTATCCGGATTTCGATGACCAACAACGAGGACACGATCTGTGCGACTCATAATCTCTCCCTACTCAAAGACAGCCGAAACTCTTACGGCTAAATTTACACGAAAAGGCTGACAACAAAGAAAAGATAAGCACCAAGGAGAAGGACACCCTTCTTACGGTCGAGAAGCAGTCGGGGAGGCATCATGGTCAGAAGGCCTATCAAGAGGCCACAAAAAGCCAACATAATCGGGAAATCGATATTCAACACTCGTGGTTCGATCGTGATGGTTTGAATCATTGGGCAGATACCGAGGACAAACAGGACATTAAAAATATTGCTGCCGATCACGTTGCCGACACTGATATCCATCTCGCCTTTCCAGGCGCTCATGACAGACGCAGCAAGTTCTGGCAAGCTGGTTCCCAAGGCAACAATAGAAAGACCTATAATTAGTTCGGAAACTCCAAGGAGAGTCGCAATCATGACCGCACCACGAACCATAAGTTCAGCGCCAAAACCGAGCCCTACCATGCCAATCAGGACCAGTACAACATTCCGACCGCGCCCTGAGGAGGCTTCACAAATAGCTTTTTCGACCTCGCCATCCTGAGGGACAGATGGCTGACGTGCTGTCATTAAGCAGTAAACCAAAAAGACTAAAAGACAGAGGAAGAGAACCAAGCCGTTTGAAAAAGCAAGCTCTCCGTCCATTGCAAAGAGGTAGACACCAAGGGAAGCAACAACCATGATCGGTACTTCACGCAGAAGCGTGGAACGCGCTACCACAACGGGTGTGATCAAAGCGGCAACACCGAGGATCAAACCTATATTAGCAATATTAGATCCGATAATATTGCCAGCAGCCATAGAGGAGGCCCCCCGAGAGGCTGCAAAGAGGGAGACCATAAGTTCAGGCATACTGGTCGCAAAGGCCACAACAGTGAGGCCAACGATCAAAGGACGAACACCAAAAGAAAGGGCTAAACGTGAGCTTCCAGTAACCAGATATTCGGCACCGTAATAGAGAAGCAACAAACCAGCCAGAACGAGAATAGAACCAAGTAACATCTAAAAACCCTTATCCGTCATCACAACCAATGCATTGGAAGATGACTTTTATGTCGTGATTTACAAGAACGACTTTCAGTTTAATGCCTGAAACCGTCGGTGTCGAGAAGAAGACGCATATGACATGAAAATCTTGACTTTGTTGTCTTATGCGGACTAATATCCATATATTCAATTTATCAATAGGGGTTAAACTATGGCAGAAGTAGAATTCGACAAATCAATCAATTTCGACCGCGAGGCTGAGATTCTAAAAGTACTGGGACACCCGGTTCGGTTAAAGATAGTCGCTGGCCTTATGTCTCAATCTTGTAACGTCAAAAAGATCTGGGAATGTCTGGAATTGCCTCAAGCGACCGTATCACAGCACCTCGCCTTGCTCAAGAACAAGGGTATCATTGAGGGAAAACGTGATGGTGTTGAGGTTTTTTATCAAGTCACATCTTCAGAGGCGCGCAAAATAGTTGAAGCTCTTATGCAGAACTTTTCCTGCGTAGCCTAACGTTTCAGCTGAAAAAACAACAGAACTTTTCAAAGAAAACGAGGTCAACAGTTGAATATTGTTGACCTCGTTTTCTTTTATTATCACCTAAACGAATTATTTCACTAGCTTTTCAGCAACAGCAATGATGACCTCGTAGCTCGCCGGCAACCCCTTCTCGCAGCGAAAGCTGTTCTCATATTCGTTCATCATCGACAACATAATTTTTCGTGAGGCCAACCCACGCGGTCTATCTGCCGCGGCATTACTAGCTCCAATTTGCTTGAGTTGACGAAGAAGGTCGGGGACATCATTGTGATATTCTACTTCCATTGAGTTGTAAAGCTCATGACACGACAACCCCGCTGAAGAGAGCGCTGCTGACACGTCACCTAGAGCAGGGAAGCTCTGAACATGCGAAGAGCCGTCCTTCATGTTATCGGCAACGGCACGACAATGTGAACTTCGCAACTCATGCAGCGTCCGCTCGCCAAAAAGAGCCATGGCAAAAAGACCACCAGGCTGAAGAACCCTTGAGACCTCAGTAAAGGCCGTTGGCAGACAATCAACCCATTGATACACCGAACTGGAAACAACAGTAGCAAATGATCCGGACACAAAAGGAAGCTTTATTGCGTCACCATCACAAGCACATGCTGATGGGATTCTCTGCTCTGCCTGGCGTGTCATGCCGTGGGCAATATCCATAACCACCAGTCGGTTCGCAGGTATTACAGATGAAACGGTCGCGGCAAGAGACCCTGTACCAGTACCTACATCCAGTATGAATCCAGGAGTTATCTCACAGGAGATCAATTGACTGCAAAGGAGTTCAACAACGCGCTTCTGAACTGAAGCATAACGATCATAGTCTCCAGCATGAGTCGAAAAATTGCCCCGCATGTGTGTCGTATCAATGGGCTTAATGGCAACCATCAGCAGAACTCCACAATTTTTAGCGCGACGTCTTCTGGTCTACTCATAAAAGGACAGTGACCAACACCAGAGAGCTCGAAAAAGTGCCCTTTGGGTAGCATGTTGGCGAGACTACGTGCTGCCGAGACCGGTGTGATTTGGTCTAAAGAACCATGTAGAACCAAAGTTGGTAGTTTCACTTGCAAAACATAGTCACGCTGATCCTGCACAGCCAACTCATTCAGCAAAGCTAAGGCAACATGGGGGTCGGGTGGAAAGCTTTGTTTAACAGCAAAGTTACGTATTACGCGTAAACGTTCTTTAGAAATTTCTTCCCCAGCAAAAGCAAGGCTAAAAAAATCGGCCAATGTGGTCTCAAAACGCCGCTCCAAATTTCGGGCCAGAGCACGAACCTGCAAGACAGGTAAACCAAAAGGCCAGTCGCCAGTTGCGGTAAAATGTGGGGTCGTCCCGATCAGAACCATCTTAGTAATAGACAGTTTATTCAAACGAGCCATTTCCAGTGCAAGCATTCCCCCAAGAGACCATCCACCCAGAACCACCGGCGCCTGCTCAACAGACTGAAGCCAACAAGTCAAATCAAAGGCAAGCCCGCCAAGGCTATTATCTTCGGCCGGAGTTGATTTACCATGACCAGGAAGATCGGGAACAAGGACGCGAAAGTTCTGCGCAAGCAAAGGAGCCAGTTCACTAAAGGCCATTGCTGACATAGCCCATCCATGCAAAAGCACAAGGGGTCGACCTTGACCGGTTTCATACCAGTTTAACTCTCGTCCATCAGGAAGTTTAAAAGAAGCCTCTTTCACGCGGAGAATTCCTTATAAACATCAAGGATTTTGCCTGCAGCCCAGGTGAGATCTTCCGCTTCATGGCTTGCCATGACTGTTGCACGTAAACGACATCGTCCATGAGCGACGGTTGGCGGGCGAATCCCCTGCAGCAGGAGCCCTTCTTCGAGAAGGCGTTCAGTCATCTTCATGGTTGGCTCAGGATCGCTCGTCAGCACAGGAATGATCTGCGTCGTGCTGCCCAGCAAGTCCATCCCACCAGCGATTAGCAAACTCGAAAGGTGATGACGATTTCTCTCCAGACGTTCACGCAAAGCTCTGCCTTCATCGCTATCTACCAGATCAAGCGCAGCGATCCCGGCAGCAGGCACCCCAGGGGGGAGACTGGTTGAAAAAATAAAGGACCGGCTATTATTGATCAGAGTGTCAATAACAACACTTTCCGCCGCAAGATAAGCTCCGGCACAGCCTAATGCCTTGCCGAGGGTTCCCATATGCAGATCGATGCGTTCTAGACAATTGAGATATTCGCCCGTACCACGCCCCTCGCTACCTAACACACCCGTCCCATGTGCGTCATCAACCATCAACAAAGCCTCATGTTCATCTTTCAGATCACAGAGCTCGGCCAGAGGAGCCATATCTCCGTCCATACTGAAGACACCGTCAGTAACGATCAACCACCGGCCTTTGCGAGAGGGCTTCTCTCGAGCCATGATCTCCGCCAAAGCGGTCACATCACAATGAGGATAAACAACGGTACGAGCATGAGCCAAACGACAACCGTCAATAATTGACGCATGGTTGAGCTCGTCGGAAAAAATAACATCGTCCGGGCCAAACAGCCCCTGTAAAATCCCTGTATTGGCAGCATACCCAGAGTTAAAAAGCAAGGCAGAGGAGGTTCCTTTGAAGTGTGCAATCCGCTCTTCCAAAGCTGCATGGGTTGGCATAGAACCAGACACCAGGCGACTGGCGCCAGAACCTGCACCAAAAGTTCTGGTTGCAGCAATCATCTGATCGACAAGTGAAGAATGCTCGGCAATACCGAGGTAATTATTAGAACAAAGGAGCAGTGTCTCACGGCCATTGACGGAAACTTTTGGTCCCTGCCCGCCACCAACAACACGCAAAGACCTCAGCATTCCTTGTTTTTCAAGTTGATTAAGACCCTCTTGCCATTTATTCATCGTTTGTTATCCATTTTTGTGGAGCAGAGATTGTACCGACAGCATTAAATAAAACTGGCTTAAGTTCCAGATAATCAATCAAGCTCTGCAGAGAAGCAGTTGTCAGATCAACGAAGAAGATTCTTCCTCCGCATGGATCACCAGCCATTTTCAAGTTAGAAATCCGCTGATAACCATATTGTAAATCAGCGACATAGCCCGTTGTATAATCTGGTGCATCTGACCAACAGAGTTCAGCAACAACCCCCGGGCAAGACAACACCTTGCCCGCCAAAACCAGCGCTTCCAAAACGCGATAATGATTGAGCCCTGCAGTCTTGAGAGTCGCTTCAAGCTTCGAACGAAAGTCTGATGAAAGATCCATACGAGAGACACGAACACCACGATTTGGATTTTTTTCCAATCGTTGACCGGTGGCCGCATCAATGAGGACAGCCCCACGCATCACCGTCCCATCTGGTCCAGGTCCCGCTGCAAGTAGGTCAATCGCCTTCGCGGCTACATTTTTCTGGATGCCCGCCCGAGATAAAAGGCTCAAAGCAGCAAGTTGGCCTTGCTGAAAGTTATCAACAAGAAAAGTTTTTACATCGGGGAGTTTTGCGTACAGGATGGTTGCTGAATCAATTTTGTCGACGCTACAGCAAATATCATCAGGAGAGCCAACAGCACTATTCATAGCTCGCTTGGTTAGAGCGGTGGTTGTCTCAGCAACAGCACCTTCTGCAACGATGCGTTCCGCTCCAGTTAAGTGTTGCCCACCAATTGAGGCTCTCATACGTACTGAATAAAGGGAGGTTTTCATGGGGCATGAAACTACCATTGCGACCAGAAGTTGTCAACCTTGAGATCTAAAGGGTTAACAACTCTTTTTTCTTGGGTTAACATATCGATAATGTTAATTTTCATCGCATAGCAACCTGAAGTTAATTGCGATTCCACACAACAACAAACAAACAGTCATTATGTCAAAAACTCTTCTGTACTTACTATTTGCAATCTACGCGACAGCGACCACAGGCTACCTACTCCATCTGGTCTGGCGAAACGCCATTATTGCCAAAGGCGCACTGCTTCTTATCGGCATTGGCGTCACATTGCAGACGGGCCTTCTTGGACATCGCTGGTGGATGGCTGGCTACCTGCCAGTTACAAACCTTTTTGCGACGCTCTTTTTCTTCAGTTGGGCTCTAGCACTGATATATCTCTACTTTGAGCTTCGTTATCGAATTCGCGCCACGGGGCTCTTTGTCATGCTGCTCAACCTGATCCTATTGGGTGGAGCCTTACCGAGGGACACCTCTGTATCCGCGTTGATTCCAGCTCTCGACACGCCGCTTTTCAGCCTGCACATCATCTTTTCTTTTATCGGTTACGCTTTTTTCGCAATGGCCTTTTCCATTGGAGCTCTCTACCTTTGTCAAACCAGACTAAAGACTGAGATGCTTCCGGAATTGTCAACCCTGCGCCGGATCAACGAGGAAGCAATTTTTCTGGGTTTCGGCCTCTTCACTCTTTGCATGATCGCTGGAAGCATTTGGGCTCACATCGCCTGGGGCCACTGGTTCAGCTGGAACATAAAAAGTGTGTGGTCAGTTCTGGTCTGGATGTTTTATGCCGGAATGTGTCATGCCAAATTCATAAGACGCTGGCAAGGAGGCGTTTACGCAGGGCTCTCTATCGTGGGCTTTGGCGTTGTCCTGTTCACATATCTTGGCATTGGCCTGTTGCTGGAAAGCAACCACCCACTGGAGTAACGCATGGCTTCCACTGAACAAAAGTCAACATCACTTTTGCAGAAGCTATGGCTCTTTGGTTGTTCCTTAAAGCTTGCAATCGCCCTTGCTTCAATCGCAACAATCCTGATCATGGCCGGCTCTCTCGTCATGCACTTCAACCCAGCTATATTTGCCAGCATGGAAGATGAAATCATGAGCCGCTGGTTACCGCAAGCATGGTCGCGTGCGCCAGAGCTGGTCTTCTGGGTGCCACTCAGCGGGCTTTGCGTTCTTTTTTTCGCAATCAACACCCTTTGCTGCCTGATCGATTGGCTTTTCAAAATCAAATCACGATGGCGGAAGACAGGCGAATATCTAATTCATACCGGATTCATTCTTCTGGTGATTGCATACATATGGGGAAGCCTAGAAGGTTTCCGCTCCGGTACGCATCGGATCTTTCCAGGGGAACGAATTGCCATCCCAGAGATGTCGGAATACTCCCTCCAACTGGAAGAGTTCACTCCTAAGCTTGAAACATCGGGGCGGCCACTTGATATGTTGAGTCGAGTTTCTCTCTGGAAGAATGACAAGCAAGTTACTGAGTCAACGGTTCGAATGAATCACCCCCTTCTTTATGACGGGTTAATCATTCTCCCGGCATCTTTTGGTCAGGAGTTACAGGGATTCCGATTTAACATGTCAGGTCGTGGTTTTGTTGATCTCGAAATCGGAGGCAGACTGGCTGCGACAAACGGGAGCTCTCTCGTCTTGCACAAACTACTTCCTGATGCACGCCAGAATAACCAAGGCCGTGTTATGCAAGTCGGCTCTCGTCTCAACAATCCCGCAATGTTGCTCTCTCTACAAAACCAATCGAAAGAAATCTGGCAGGGGTGGTATTTTTTGCGAAAACCTTTACCGAAAGCAATCATCGATGCGGGTATCACATTACGTCCAACTGAGCCTATATTCAGAACCTTTAGTCTCTTGACGATCAACAGAGATCCGGGTGGAGGGATGGCCCTCGCCGGAAGCATTTTCATTTCCCTTGGTGTCCTGCTCTCCTTCTTCTCTTTTTACCGTAAAAGAGCTCAGGGTGACCGCCCTGAGGTGTAAGGACGTTTACTACTTGTCTCAATACAACCAATTCGCTATTATTTGGCGAACTTAAACGAGCTGACTTTCTGAAACAGAACGCACAAACAATAAGGGAAGAGCTCTATTTTGCCACTGATTCCTGCAGGCATTTCTGAATAGTGGCAACCTTTCCACTGGTGACTATGAATA
>CBDUFN010000009.1:0-26028 GCA_965366475.1 uncultured bacterium
GAGAGTGACCAAACATTTCCTCTATTAAATCATGGCTCAGCGCGCTCGCGAGTCGAATCTCATCTTCGCCATGAGTGCGCCCTACAGTTTCTACTGCCACCAACCATTCAGCATCCTTGACGACTGAGTTTGGTGCCAGCACGACTCCTTGCCCGTTTCTCAGCAGATAGCGACGGCTGCCTGCTTTTCGCTGACGGCCAATTCTGTCTGGATAAGCCGTTGCCAGAAGTTGGCCGATGGTTTCAGGGCAGGCAGTGCTTTCATGACCGGCCTTGGTTAACTTTTTCCAGAAGGAGGCAGACTTACGCACTGCAGCAGTTCGTGGAGAATGATCACGTTGTAAAAGCTCTAATCGATCAAGAAGGTCGCTAGAACTTACCGTTTTTGCAGATTGGCGAGCCTCCATCAGTAAATCTCGCTCAGAAAGAATAGCGGTCAGGTTGCTTCCAAGTTCTGGACATCCTTCATCGATCGATGCCACGAGTAATCGAGCGAGTCTTGGGTGGGCAGGGTAGAGAGCCATTCTCTGGCCTAAAGCTGTTGGGAAGCAGTCCTTATCGAGGGCACCGAGAGTAACGAGTAACTGTTTTGCTGCGATTAAATGTCCTTCCGGTGGAGGATCCATCCATGCTAAATCCACTGGGTCTAAAGCCCCCCATTGGGCAAGCTCAAAAGCAAGAGGAGCTAAGTCTGCCTGGCGTATTTCAGGAGGGGCAAAGGGGAGCAGAGCTCCTTGTGTCCCCATAGTCCAAAGACGGAAACATCGACCGGGTCCAAGTCGGCCTGCACGCCCTGCACGTTGTTCCGCACTTGCGTTAGAGATTCTAACCATTTCCAGTCGGGTCAGACCACGTGCGGCGTCAAAGCGTGGCCGACGTTCCCATCCGCTATCGACAACACTTTCGATTCCTTCAATCGTGAGGCTGGTCTCTGCAACATTTGTGGATAGAACGACACGTCTCTTCTTGCCGGGCAAGATTGCCGCTTCCTGATCAGAGAAAGGCAGGTTGCCGTAAAGAGGCCGCAGATCGATCTGTCCTGCTAGATCGTCGAGCATTTTTTTACATGTCCGGATTTCTCCTGCTCCTGGTAAGAAGGCAAGGATGTCCCCTTTGGTCTCTTTGAGAGCATGACGAATGCCTTGAGACGTTGCCTCGGCAATTTTGAATTTATCAGCTTCAACAAAATGTTCTACTGCGACCGGAAAAGACCTTCCTGAAGCCGTTATGATTGGACAGTTGCCTAATAAGTGAGCTAGCGGTTCTGCATTAAGTGTGGCTGACATGACGAGGATTTTTAAGTCTTCACGCAATCCTTCTTGAATGTCTCTACATAATGCGAGGGCAAGATCCGCATGTAGACTGCGTTCATGGAATTCGTCAAAAACAACCAGGCCAACATCTTTGAGCTCAGGATCATTTTGTAACCGTCTTATCAGGACACCTTCGGTCATGATATCAAGACGTGTCCTGGAACTGGTTTTTCGCTCATAACGAATGGTGTAGCCAATACTTTCACCGACAGTCTCATTACGACATTTAGCCATATATCGAGCGGCATTGGTTGCCGCCAGTCTGCGTGGTTCAAGCATCAATATCTTCTGATTATGCAGCCACGATTCATTGAGTAAAGCGAGGGGCACGCGGGTTGTTTTCCCTGAACCCGGAGGTGCTTGTAATACCGCTGTCCTTTGAAGTTCCAGAGCTTCGCAGAGTTCTGCAACGATAGAGTCGACAGGGAGTTTATCTTTTATCTCAGTCATAGTCGTCATTTTGACACATATTTACCTATGCTGGAAGCCAGCCCTTTCATCTGACGAACAATCGGCTATAGTTTAACGGTTGCAAAACTTGTCTCTACTAAACTCATTAAGGAAACTCCTATGAAAGACGACATTCTCTTTACGCCCTTTCAATTAAAAAACTTCACATTACGCAATCGCTTGGGGGTTGCACCGATGACGCGTATGGCTTCATCGAGTGACGGCATTCCTCGTCAGGATGTTTTTGATTTTTTGGTTCGTCGTTCCGAAAACGATGCTGCGATCATCTACACCGAAGCGATTGTGACTGATTATGAAAGCAGCCAGGGCTATCCAGGTCAATCAAGGCTAACGACTCAGAAACAGATCGATGCCTGGAGCCAAGTTGTTGATGATATTCACTCTCATGGTGGCCTCGCGGTTATGCAGATGTTTCATTGCGGACGGATGGCCTGGCCCGAAGTGAATCCAGCGCATCGTTCGATTGCTCCAAGTCCTATCTCTCCAAAGCAAGACAACCCGCTGACCGGAGCGCCTTATCCTCTTCCTGAAGAAATGAGTCAGTTTGATATCGATCATGTCATTAATGGCTTTGTGGAAACTGCAAAAGGCGCTGTCATGGCAGGTTTTGACGGCATTGAAATTCATGGTGCCCATGGATATTTGATAAATCAATTTCTCTCGAACTATTCAAATCAACGAAGCGACGGTTATGGCGGTTCAATGGAAAATCGTTTTCGATTTGCCCGTGAGGTTATTGATGCGGTTGCTCTGGTTATTCCGGAGGATAAGTTGTTGATTTTCCGGATCTCTAATTGGGGTATTGCGGATATGGAGGTCTCTCTTTTCGACAGCGCTGAAGAATGGCAAGAGATGATCGGCCTTCTGGTAACGACTCCGATCGATTCAATCTCTCTGTCGACATATAATTTCAAAGAAAAAGCCTTCGGTACAGAATTCAATATGGCTCAGCTTACCAGGCAAGTCACTCCTTTGCCTCTGATGATTTGTGGCCAGATATTCGACAAACAGAGTGCTGAAGAGGCTCTTGAGTCTGCTGATATTGCTTTGAGCAGCAAATCCATACTGCTTAATCCTGAATGGGTTAAAGATGTTCGAGAGGGTAAAAGTTTGCCGTTACGAAAGTCAGAAGAAGCAAATGTCGCTTATACCGGTGAGACTTTGCCGTAAGTCTAGCTGGCAGAGCATTACGACTTGGAGTCTTGGCCGTCGATTCCGGCCCATGCAGTGATGATTCAGTTGCTCTTCGCGTTCATCTTCGCTAATATTCTGATATGACAACAATTAATTCAGACAACTGGAATCCTGCCACGTTAAGCTCTCTTGTTATCGACGTCATAGATGCTGTCGAAAATGGCGAGATAGATTCAGCTTTTGATAACATCGAGTTAACTGTGGGACATTTGTCCCGATCTAAAAACACCAAAAACTATACAAAAAATTACCTTATGGCTTGTATTGAGGCTGGCGTTCAAGGCGTCTCTGAAGCGAAGAATGACACTGCTCTAGGCATAGTGAATGCTTTCAGACAAATGAACTCAGAAGCCCCTCTTGATGTTCTCCCGGATAACTATAAAGTCTTTGCGATTAAGCTTCCCTGTAAAGATGGTAATCCTGATGTTGAAATTTATATCAAGGAGGACAACAAAGTGTTGTATGGCGAAAAAGTTTTGCCTCGAGGAATCTTAACCGAAAACTTCTTGAACGTGACTGGCTCAACGGTTTTTTGAGCTTTTTATAGCTTGAATCAAAGACGAGCCATCCATACAAGGTTGAAATAGCAATGCCTGAACAAAAACTACTCTTTATAGATGTGGAAACGACCGGCGTTAATCCGGAACGTAATGGACTCACCCAGATATCAGGGTGTGTGCAGATAGACGACGAGGTCAAAGAAACTTTTGACTATTTTGTCAGACCCTATCCTCAAGACATTGTTGAAATCGCCGCGCTTGAAGTGACGGGGATGGATCGTCGTCAGTTCTTGCCACCTGAGCACCCCGATCATCTTGCCGTCCCCGGCCAGGTCTTCGAAGAGCCGAAAGACATTTATGTACGCTTGGCGTCGATGTTTGCAAAATATGTCAGTCAATATGATAAATCAGACAAATTTCAGTTCGTCGGATATAACGCTCATAGCTTTGACATGCCTTTTATGCGGCGTTTCTGGGAAAAGAATGGTGATAGGTTCTTTGGCAGCTGGTTCTGGTATCCATGCCTCGATGTAATGCTGGTATGGGCTCAAATTATGCAAACGAAACGTGCTGATTTAACGAACTTCAAATTGGCGACCGTTGCTAAACATTGTGGCATAGAGGTCGATGAAGCTCGTCTACATGATTCTCAATACGATATAGAATTAACTCGAGATCTCTGGTTAGAAGCACGCAAAATTATTGATCGTGGTAACAAAAAACAGCCAGAGTGGAAGCAGGGTGACCTTTTTGATTTTTAAAGGCATTGGTGGTCAAGGTGATCGCCTTGGTGTGCACTGATAACAACTATTCGTGCTAAATGAGGGGCAGGCCTGGTGGTTTGCTCCTTATTTTTAAGTTTTACGTTCTAAATATAAGGCCTGCGTTTCGCTTCGTGAAATCAACTGTTGCTCCGCTGAACCATATTTTTATCAAATTACGATTTTCCTGATTATTTAATCCCCCTCGGTTGCCTACTGCGGCTGATCCGCATAAAATAATGTTAAGACAAATTATTCCTCTTGAGTTTTATGGGAGGGCTTTATGATAAAAGTTCACGCACTGTCAAGACATGTTCAACTTCATTTGTTGTTGATCTTTACAAGCCTTATTCTGATCGTTGTTCCTGCTCTTAACAAAATCCCCAGCCAGCAGATTTCAGAAGAATCTTTGTTTGCGGCGTCTCAGTTTCTGTTTCTGGTTGATACGGAAGAATATGAACAAAGTTGGGATATTGCGTCACAAAACCTCAAGTTAATGCTGACGCAACAAGATTGGAATGATCGGATTGCTAAAATCAGGTCATATTTAGGCCCAATTGTTGAAAGAGTCTATGCAAATATTGCCTATACAGATTCTGCCAGTGATGTTCCGGCAGGTGAATATGTCGTTATGACATTCATCTCAAAGTTTGAGCTCAGGGAGCGTGTGACTGAAACTCTTACTTTGATGCTCGGTGAAAACGACCAGTGGCAGGTTGTTGGGTATTTTCTGAAATAGACAGAGTGGTTTTATGCTTGAATGTCTTCTTCTTGCTCTGTGTCTTTTTGCGTCAAGTGCTCATAATACTTGCCAAAAAAGTGACGCGCCTCTATAACTCCCTATATGAATTCAGCACAACCAGAAACCATTATTGTTCTCGATTTTGAAACCACTGGCATTTCTCCTGATTATGGGGATCGTGCAATAGAAATTGGTGCTGTAAAGGTTATGGACGGGCAGATCGTTGACCGTTTCCAGAGCTTGATGAACCCGGGAGTCGCTGTTAGTGCCTTTATTGAAGACTATACTGGCATTACCAACCAGATGGTTCAAGACTCTCCGCCCGCAGCAGAAGTCATGCTGAATTTTGCTGAGTTTATTGGTAATACGCCACTTGTTGCTCATAACGCTTCTTTTGACCGGCGCTTTCTTAACTCGGAATTTGATCGAATCGGCCTTCGTCGAAAAGAAAATTTCGGTTGTTCCATGTTGATTTCCCGCAGGGTCTATCCTGACTCTCCCAACCATAAACTCGAAACCCTGGTTCGCTACAAGATGTTACTATCTGACGGCACTTTTCATAGAGCCTTGGCGGATGCAGAGATGACCGCGCACCTCTGGGTGGCTATGGCAGATGATCTACGCTCTTTTTATGGCTTTGAGACAGTCCCCTTTGTTTTGATGCGTGACTTGGCGAAGGTGCCCAAAGCGCAAGTGGGTAAGTATCTTTTGAAACAAAAAAACACTTAATGTACAGCTTTTGCAAATTCGTGAAGTTGAGAGTCAATTTCCTTCTTTGCTTTTTCTCTTTTACTGCTGACACCTTGCCATGAGAAGCATCAAAGACCGTCCCTATTTATTGTTGATACTTGCTGTGCTTTTTTGGGCCGGTAATTTTATTCTGGGTCGAGCTTTTCACAATGAGATTCCTCCTGTCGCCCTTGCTTTCTGGCGCTGGGTGGGCGCCGCCTTACTGATCACATGGCCAGCGTTGCCTCACTTACGAAAAGATCGTTACGCTTTGGCAAAAGCCTGGCCTGCGATCCTGTTGCTTTCAATTCTTGGCATCGCCGCATTTAACACTCTCGCCTATAGTGGCCTCCAATACACCTTTGCAATTAACGCCTTTCTGCTTCAATCATTGATGCCTGTCATGATTGTGAGCCTTTCTTTTCTCATCTTCCGTGAAAAAGTCTCAAAAAAACAATCAATAGGTATCCTGGTTTCACTTTGTGGCGCCATAACGATTATTGCCAGGGGAGACATAAACACCCTTTTAGCTCTGTCTGTTAATCGAGGAGATCTGTTGGTTTTTACGGCGATCGCTTGTTATGCAGGCTACACGGTGATGCTCCGCAAACGTCCGCATGTCCATCCTTTAGCTTTTATTGCCACAATCTTCTGGCTTGGTTCTTTGATCCTCGTTCCTCTTTATCTATGGGAAACAATGACTGTTGCCACGTTGAGTTTAACTCCCGCAAACGTCATGGTCATTGGTTACGTTATGATTTTTCCCTCGATTATTTCCTACCTTTGTTACAATCGTGGAGTGGAACTGGTTGGGGCCAATCGCGCAGGTCTTTTTATTCATCTTATGCCGGTCTTTGGCAGCCTGATGGCGGTTTTGTTCCTTGGTGAAGTTTTCTCCTGGTATCACTGTGTTGGCATTCTGCTGATAGGGGTTGGGATATTGTTTGCGACTCGAAAGTGATTTGAGCGCGAAAATCAATGCAATATTAAAATGAAAATTGTATAAATATGACAATAACTTTTGACGCTTATAATCACTTGTAAATAGTAAGGGATAACGATGAAAAAGCATGACATGTTTTTGATGTTTGGTTTGTCTGGCGTGAGTGTGATTAGCTCCTTCCTTTTTATTCTCTATGCCATGAACATTGTTTTGTCGGATGCTGCCGCACAGAATGCTTTGGTCTTTGCTTATGTCACCCTGGCTTACGGTCTTGCCAATGTAGCCATCTTGAGTATTGCATGGAGCAGCCGTGAAGGCTGGGCGGACGGCGCGAATAAGTTCATTGCCTTATGTTTCTTCGGTGTTTTTGTTATGGATATGGTCAATGCCGGAATGAAGAGTCGGTTAGGTGTTGTCGGCATCCTGTTTGTCGCTTTAATCCTGTTGGCGAATTGGGTCGCTGTTAAAAAAGTGATCTCCAGACCCTAGCTTTCCTGGATATCTTCCTTTGTGAAAGGAGCCGCTCTACTTGACATTCAACTCTCGCCTGAGAATATAAAACAACCTCTTTCCATCACTCGCTTGTGGAGATTTTGTTATGTCGATTATTCCTGGTTACACCCCTCCCGATTTTTCAGCCTCTCATCTGGTGAATGCTCCAGTTGTCACAGTAAAAGCTGCTCCTGCCAACGGTGTTGTCCCGAAAAATTATCATGGCACATCCAATCACCCGGAATATCTCCACCTCGGCGATGGCCGTTGGATTCTTGCCCCTGAAAGTCGCATGGATGCGGTGATGGTCCTTGACGGCGATTCTGTTGATGTCGTTGAGGCTCGACGTGTGCGTCAAGGCGATCAGGTTGTGGTTGGACGCACAGAGAATGGTGAAGAGGGTATCTATGTGCATGTCGAAGGGTTTATCCCCCCCGCCGAAAAGTCGACAGACAAATTCACCTTTCGTACTCGAGGTACACGAGAAACGCCTTTCTCTCGCCACTATGACACGCTCTACGATGTTCTGCGTCATGACCGTGATCACGGTCATATCGTCTGGGTTCTTGGTCCGGCTGTTGCCTTTGATAAAGATAGCCGCAACGCCATGCAAGGATTGATTGAGAATGGCTATTGCCATGCTCTGCTTGCCGGGAACGCCTTGGCTACGCACGACCTTGAAGCTGCCTTTTTCCAGACAGGCCTTGGTCAGGATATCTATTCGCAAACGCTGAGGCCGCTTGGACATTACAATCATTTAGATATTATCAACGAAGTCAGAAGCCGTGGTTCAATTTCTAAAACCATCGATGAGCTCGACTTGAAAGACGGTATCATTTACGCCTGTGAAAAACACAAGGTTCCTTACGTTCTCGCCGGCTCGATCCGTGATGACGGTCCGTTGCCAGAGGTTATTTCAGACGTTTATAAAGCCCAGGATGCAATGCGTGAGCATGCAAGAGACGCAACGACGGTTGTTGCCCTTGCGACGCAATTGCACTCTATCGCATTCGGAAACATGGTCCCTAGTTATCGTGTCCTTCCGGATGGCAATGTTCGCCCCGTATTTTTCTACATTGTCGACATGTCAGAGTTCAGCGCCGACAAGTTGGCCAATCGTGGATCTGCGCAAGCTGTCGCCATCTTGACGAACGCCCAGGACTTTACTGTCAATTTGTGGAACAACCTTAAAGGCTAACTGCTGCCAGAGGATTCAATGAAGAAGTCCGTGCAAATCATTGGCGTGCCGATAGATCTTGGACAATCGCATCGTGGTGTTGACCTTGGTCCCGGCGCTTTGCGTTACGCTGGCCTGGCTGGGCGTCTTGAACATTTGGGCTACGAGGTCCATGACCTTGGGAACTTGAAAGTCCCTGTCCGTGAATCTCTCACTCATGAGCGTCACAATAATTATTTGCCTTCGATAAAGCAGGTCTGTGAGGATCTCTGTTGTGCAGGTCAAGACGCTGTCGAAAATGGACATATTCCGATTTTTCTTGGTGGTGATCACTCGATAGCTGTTGGCACGATTGCTGGAGTGACCCAGCAAGAGCCTGCCGGCGTTCTCTGGATTGATGCCCATGGTGATTTCAATACAATGGACTCATCATCTTCAGGCAATATCCATGGTATGTCGCTTGCCGTATTGCTGGGCCAAGGCTACCCTGAGCTTGTTGACGTTGGCGGAACAGGAGCCACGTTGTTAGCCGAAGATGTCGTTATGGTCGGAGTGCGAGACCTTGATGATGTTGAGCGTGTGAACTTACGAAAGAGTGGTGTGACTGTTTACACCATGCGCGATATAGATGAGCGGGGGATGGGAGCGATTGCCGGTGAAGCTCTTGAAAAGTTAAGCCATCGCAAACGTCTACATGTCAGCCTTGATATTGATGCTCTCGACCCACAATCTTCGCCTGGTGCGGGCACCTTGGTTCCCGGTGGGTTGACGTATCGTGAGGCTCAGCTGCTCATGGAAATTGTCGCTGATTCCCGGCGGTTGAGCTCTCTTGACGTGGTCGAAATCAACCCGATTCTTGATAACCTCAACAAGACGGCACTCACCGCTGTTGAATTGGTTGCTTCTCTTTTTGGCAAACGAATTATCTGATCCGTCGTTTATGCAAGCGGGATAACGTAGAAGAGCACAGCAAAGTAATGCAATATACTTCCCAACAGGACGAAACCGTGCCAGATCGCATGATGATATCGTAGTCGTTTCCAGACATAGAAGATCACCCCGGAAGTATAGGCTAAGCCTCCTAATAAGAGCAGAAGCAACCCTTCCATAGCGACAGCCTCAAGCATCGGTTTAATCGCAATAACGACAACCCAGCCCATACCTATATAAAGTCCGAGTGAAACACCTTGCCAGCGGCGTAAGAGTGATACTTGGAAAAGAACGCCTAAAAGAGCAAGGGACCAGATCACAGTGAGGAGACTCCACCCCCATACACCTCTGAGGTTGACGAGCATGAATGGTGTGTATGTCCCCGCAATTAAAAGAAAGATTGCAGAATGATCGAGAACTCTCATGATGCTCTTGGCGCGTGGAAGTTGGATGCTATGGTAAAGAGTTGAAAAAGCATATTGCAGGATCAGCGTGGTTGCGAAAATAGTACAACTGACCATGTGCCAGATGTTGCCCAGACGGCTTGCATAGCCTGTTAAAACCGCCAACCCTGCGATGGCTAAAATAAGGCCTATTCCGTGAGTGATACTGTTGGCGATTTCTTCACCAGTGCTGTAACGTGGGGTTGTTTCCTGGTGCGACATGTTGGTTCTCCACTGCAGTTTATGTTGATGAAACAATCCTATAACTTGATTATGCCTCTATCTGCAGCAGGGGATGGTAAAAGTTTTGTAATGATAGCAGGCTGATAGGGATCTGGATTCTATGCGTTAACGGAATATCTCTATTTACCAAATAAATTCATGCTGTTGTAAGTTACCACAGAACCAAACGTTTACTTTGAAATGCCATATTGGTTTCATACGTTGACCAGAACTGTATTTAGGAGCGAGGACCATGTCTGCACACGGCAGTAATCCAACCAAAGCAATAATGTATGCCTTTTTCGCCAATCTCGGGGTCGCTATTGCGAAATCTTTTGCGGCATACTTTACTGGCAGCAGTAGTGCCATTGCTGAAGTTCTACATTCTATCGCCGACTGTGGCAATCAATTGCTCTTGCTTGTCGGTATCAAAAGATCTAAGAAAGCGGCGGATTCAGAACATCCTCTGGGATACGGTAAGGCGAGTTATTTCTGGTCTTTTATGGTTGCGATCCTGCTCTTCTCTGTAGGTGGCCTTTTCTCAATCTATGAGGGAGCTCATAAACTTTCAAATCCAGAACCTATCAGTCACGCATGGATATTTATCGTTGTTCTCATCTTATCTATAATCCTTGAAGGTGTCAGCTTACGGGGTTGTCTTATTGAAATTAAGAAGGCGAGGAGGGAGAGATCTCTTCGTGAATGGATAAAGCACACGCGTAACTCCGAACTTTTGGTTGTCCTTGGTGAGGATTACGCCGCTCAGATTGGACTGTTTCTGGCTCTTGGATTTGTTCTTATGACAATTGTCACCGGGAATCCGATTTATGATGCCATGGGATCCATCTGTATTGGTGTTCTTCTGGTCATTGTCGCCATATTCCTCTCGATTAAAGTCAAAGCTCTTCTGATCGGTCGCTCCGCTGACCCAGAGACGATCGCTGAAATCAAAAATATCATTGCTGGCGACAACGATGTCCTTGAGCTCTTCAATGCAGTCACCCTGCAAATGGGCCCTAAGGCCATGCTTGCCATTAAGATACGTATGCGTGCAGATATGCCGGTAGGTGCTGCGGCGAAAGCTATTAATGAGCTTGAGAGGGATATTAAGGCCGCTATTCCTGATATTGGCTGGTGTTTTGTTGAGATAGATATTAAGGATTGAGCTTGCTTGATGATGTTGAATACAATGAACTGCGGGGGCAAACGTTAATCACGTTTTGCTCCCGTTATCGTTTAGACGACCTGTTCTCGTCTTCCTCTGATCTCAATGTCTCTTTCTTTGGTAAAGGGTAGGTCTTTCCATCGGTGTCAACGTGCGCAAAAGTAATCGTGGTTGAGAATACCTCTGTTTCTTCTGTTGAGCCGGGTGCATCTGCGAAAACATCGACTGTATACTGCACTGAGGAGTCACCTCGTTTGATTGGTTTTATGTTGAAGCGAAGAATGGAGCCATTGGCAACAGGTCTGCGAAAACTGATCTGATCCATGCCTACCGTCACAAGGGGGCAGCCAGGAAAATCAAGTGAGGCGACTAACCATGCGTATTCGTCGACCCATTGCAGTAAGGCCCCTCCGAAAAGAAAGCCGTAATGATTGAGATGTTCCTGTCGGACAATGGCATAGTTGTTCATAAATTTATCTCTAGTTTGTCAGGGAACAGGTGATTGAAGTCAGACGGTTTCTTCTGAGTTGTCAAGCGCTTCAATTCTTGCCTGACATTCATCCACCCATGCGTAAATATCGTCCAGATTAAAGGGCTTGCGAAAGTATTGAATGCCGAGCTCATTAAGGTCGTTCATGTAGTGGATAGTCAGATACCCACTTATAATGGCGACATTTCCTCTCGCCAAAGGTAAACACCCGGCCTCTTTTAACTGTTTATAGAAGGTTATCCCCTCAACGTTAGGCATAACAATATCTGCGATCAAAATGTCAGCACACGGTTCATTCAGAGTGCATGGGCAGTCTTTTTTGTTGTAAAATTTAAACTCAGTTGGGTCAGAGAGGGTCGTTACTTCATGGCCTTGTGCTTCGAGAGCCGTTTTCAGTAAATTTCTGATGCTCTCATCATCGTCAAAGACTAATATCTTTAGTTTCATTCTTGCCTCGATCAATTTTTAACATATAAGTTGACAGAAAATACAAACATCAGCTGATTTAAATATGATTTTCAATATATATTCGTTTGACCGTTTTAAACAAGAGATATTTGTCCTCTTTTTGATGTTTTTATCTACATACAAATCCTTGGAGTTGAATTGTAACGTTTAATGTTTGTTTCTGGGCCACTCACATCCCGCTGCATGATGTCCTTTTTGTGCTGGTAATAAATGTCTGATTCTAGCAAAAAAAGCATAGCCAATTCTTGCCGACAAGTTGACTCCAGGCAAGCCAACAAAGCTTGCCAGGAGTGGGTAGAACGGTGAAGGCAGTGCTTCCCATAATTTTCTGAAAGCCTCTACCCCAGTGTAGTATTGATTGTCTGCATCTTTGACATGAAGTTCTTTTTGAAACTCTTCTGTCGTTTTGCCAAATGAATTGGCGTCAAAATCGGCAGCTGCAATATCGACAAATTCAATTTTCTGGTCAGCCATTGAACGATAATAACTGATCTCAGTCGAACATACGCCGCAGGCACCATCGTAAAATATTGTAAGAGGGTAACTGATAGCCATAAGAATCCTTTTGCGCTTAGAAGATATGTTTAAAGATGCATTATATCCTTTTTTTTGTTTCCGTGCATAAGGGGCCATAAACATAGATTCACTTTTATCGAATTCTTGAAGCTTAGCTGTTTTACCTTTCAACCATCATGTTGTAAATTAATCTAGAGCTTAATTAATATTGTGACTTGAAACTGACAATGAATTCTTAAAAAAGTAACTTAACCTTTTCGAAGGAGTAAAAAAATGAATGTGAGTATCGAATATTGCACGATGTGAGGTTACGAAGTTCGAGCTGTCAGTTTGGCGGCTTTGTTGAAAAAACATTGTAATGCAGAGGCTGTATTGATCGAATCATCCGGCGGTGTCTTTGAAGTGGTTGTTGATGGTGTCCTTGTGTACTCAAAAAAATCGACAGGCGAGTTCCCCGACGAGCAACGTTTAGTCAATCAGATCCTGGCCTCGAATTGAAAGGTGCCTCATGAATAACAAGACGATTTTTATAACGGGTGCTTCTGCCGGATTTGGCGAGGCGTGTGCACGCATGTTTGCTGCCGAAGGGGCAAGGCTCATTCTGGCAGCTCGACGCATAGAGAAGCTGCAGGCTTTACAGAATGAATTGGTCGGTGCTTCAGGGGTCCATCTGGTCCAACTTGATGTGCGTGACCGCGCTGCTGTAGACGCTGTGGTCGCGTCTCTTCCTGAAGACTTCTGCAATGTCGACGTATTGGTTAATAATGCCGGGTTGGCTCTTGGCCTTGAACCCTCCCATCAGGTCGATATTGATGACTGGGATGTGATGGTCGATACAAACATAAAAGGGCTCATGTATTGTACGCGTGCCATTCTTCCTGGCATGGTGGAACGAAATTGTGGCCATATTGTCAATATTAGCTCGACTGCAGGTGCCTGGCCTTACCCTGGTGGTAATGTCTATGGGGGAACGAAAGCTTTCGTTACTCAGTTCTCCCGTAACCTACGCGCTGATTTGTTGGGGAAAAAGGTGCGGGTGACCTGCATTCAGCCAGGTATGGCTGAAACGGAATTTTCAAATGTTCGATTCAAAGGGGAAGATGATAAGGCTGACCAGGTTTACGCCGGGGCTGAGCCATTAACGGCGGTCGATATCGCTGAGACCGTCTCCTGGGTGATTAATCGCCCGGCTCATGTGAATATAAACACTCTTGAACTTATGCCGGTTGATCAAGCCTGGGGGCCGTTCTCTATTCACCGTGAAAAGTAGGTCGCGCTAGATCATTCCAGCGATCCAGTAAAGCAACATACCAACCAGCACAGTGCCACCAAGGCTGCGAGTCTTTAAGGAAAAGAGCAGGGTAGGGATTGCTACGAGAAGTTCCAGTTTGCCAAAAGAAAAGCTCCTTGTTGCAGCATCAGTAAAAAGAGATGGTGCAATCAGGGCGCTGAGGATTGCGACGGGTATCAAACTGAGCCAGTCGATCAACCCTTGCGGCATCTTCTTATGAGCTAAGTAGAGCAGGGGAAGTGCTCGGGGAAGATAGGTTACTAACCCCATTCCTGCGAAGAGGAAAAGATAGTCGTTGAAATTCATCTATCTCTCCTGTAGTGGCGCTTTAATAGATAGCCAACCGTTGCCGCACACATAGATGAACCAACGATATAGGAATCTCCAGGAATAAGCAGATACCATGAGACCGATAGAACTGCAGCCAACAGTCCCGTAAATACGTAGAGACGTCCTTGCAGCTGGAAGACCAACAGACAGATAAACATACCCGTTAAGGCGTAATCGATACCCAGCGCTCCTTGTGGAACGAATTGGCCGACCAGCGCTCCACAGACCGTTGCCATGATCCACGTTGTGTTGGCCAGGTGGTTTACCACCAAGGCTCGCCAACGATCCCATGTTCCTTCACGAAACCGAGTTAAGTTAACGGCAAAGCTCTCATCAGTAACCCCGTAAGCATAGAGCGACAAGAATTTACGATTCACACCTTGCAGGTAAACAGCAAGTGCAGAGCTCATCAGTACGTGGCGAAGATTAACGACGAAAGTCGTCAGTATGATTGCAGGAGTCGACGCACCGGCAGCGAGCATTGCAACGCAGATAAATTGCGCGCTACCTGCAAAGACCATGACGGACATCATGGCCACCGCCCACCACGGCAGGCCGGCTTTTTGTGCCAACACGCCCAGTGCTAGACCGATAGGGAAGTAGCCAAGGCATATCGGCCATGCCGCAGAGGCCCCTTGTCGGATAATCTCTTTGTTCTCTTTAGTTAAATTCACGATGCATATTCTTCAGGAATTCAGCTTGGTTTTCAAGGTACAAACCGTTAACTTTCTAAGACGGTATTGTATCCAATTAAGAAAATAAATATTGTAGAGATAAAACTAAAAAGGGCGCTAAAAAGCGCCCTTATGGTCTAAACGTTAACCTGATAACTAAAGAACTTGTCGTAAGAAGGTCTTGGTCCGTTCTTCCTGTGGATCCACGAAGAAATGTTCCGGAGTTCCTTCTTCAATGAGCTTACCCTGATCCATAAAGAGAACCCTGTCAGCAACTTCACGGGCAAAACCCATTTCGTGAGTAACAACAACCATCGTCATGCCTTCACGTGCCAATTGCTTCATAACTTCAAGAACTTCTCCGACCATTTCCGGATCAAGCGCGCTGGTGGGCTCATCAAAGAGCATGACCTTGGGGTCCATAGCCAAAGCTCGTGCTATAGCGACCCGTTGCTGCTGACCACCGGAAAGACGAATTGGATATTCATGTTCCTTTTCTGGAATGCCAACTTTTTCCAACAACATCCGGGCTTTCTCTTCTGCTTCGCCAGTCTTACGTTTGCGAACCACTTGCTGGGCCAGAACGATATTTTCCAGTACCGACTTGTGCGGGAAGAGGTTGAACTGTTGAAAAACCATACCGACTTCTCTGCGGATAAGATTGAGATCGGTCTTCTTATTGCTAAGATCGACACCATCGATGAGGATATGTCCGGACGATAAGGTTTCCAGGCCGTTCAGGCAGCGAAGGTATGTTGATTTACCGGATCCAGAGGGTCCGATGATAACAACAACTTCACTCGGCTTGATATGAGCGGAAACGCCATCGACGGCATGTACCGTCTGACCGCGTCCGATAAATGTCTTTTTAAGGTCGACTGTCTTAATCACTGACTGCGAGTCTCCGTTCCACCCAGGCAATGACCTGGGACAGTACCGACGTCAGCATCAAGTAAAGAAATGCGACGACAAACCAGATTTCAAATGTAGCGAATGTTGAGGTAATAACCTCACGTCCACTCTTGGTCAGGTCGGTTATTGCAATGACCGAAACCAACGATGAATCCTTAATTAAACTGATAAACTGCCCAGCCAGAGGCGGCAGGGTACGTTTAAAGGCCTGCGGCAAGATGATATGAATCATGGCCTGGGGGACGTTCATGCCGAGCGAACGTGCTGCTTCCATCTGCCCCTTGGGAATCGACTGAATTCCGGCACGGATGATCTCTGCGACATAGGCTCCGGCAAAAATCGCTAGAGCGCTGATACCGGCAACAATTCTACTGATATCGAGAACCGTACCAAGAAAAAAGTAGAAGATAAAGATCTGAACGAGCAGCGGAGTCCCACGAATGACTTCGATGTAAAACACGGACAGCTGCCGTAGTGTTATATTGCTTGAAACGCGGCACAAGCCAGTTACCAGGCCTATAATCAAGCCTAAAACACTGGCGGCTGCCGATAGCCACAAGGTCGTCCATAGACCAATCACCAAAGGGCCGGCTCGCCACTCATAGGTGAAGCCAATGGTGTCCCCTTCAAAGAGATCTTCGTCAACCGAAACCTCTACGCCATCTGTATCGACTTCAAAGGTTTTGATTTCATCGTTTTCACTGAGAACCGTTACAATCGCAGAGTCGCGGCCTTGATCGATTTTTGTAACCCGCGCATCAAAAGGAACCGTTTTAATGTCTTCGTCGTGATAGACGAAATATTGAGGAACTCGGTTCCAACGCCAGGTGTAGTCAATCTTTTTGGTCGCGATCCAGAGACCTGCGGCCAAGCTGAATAGTATCACCAGCGTTAGTGCGGTCCATGGCCAGTTTTTTGAAACATTTTTCACATGAATACCTAAAAAAAGTGGCGGGGGAGCCTAAAATGCTCTCCCCCGCCTAATATAGATAAATATTAGTTCTGGATTTGCTTCAACCAAGCATCACTCTGGATCCATTTTGCGTATATTTTGTCGTAGGTTCCATCGTTTTTAGCTTGTGACATGAAGTTGTTGAGCCAGTTAAGGAAGTCTGGGTTGCCGCGACGAATCGCCCACGCCAGAGGCTCATAGGTGAAAGGCTCGGAAAGAAGAACCAATTTGCCTTCGCCCTTTTGTTTGTAAGCAAGCTCCATGTAGGGGAGGTCGTAAACAAAGGCATCGATCTTGCCGTTGACCAGATCCATTACGCCTTCCTGCTCTGTCTCAAACGAAATGTAGTTGCAGTTTGGAATCATTCTCTTGGTCGCTTGCTCACCAGTGGTTCCCAATTTTGATGCAACGTTATACTTTTTGTTGTTGAGATCCTTGTAGGATTTGATCTCACCAGCAAGAGATTTTTTAATCAGGATGCTTTGACCGATGACGATGTAAGGTGTTGCAAAACTAACCTTGAGGTTTCTTTCCTGGGTCAGAGTCATACCACTCGCGATCATGTCGTATTTTTTGGTGAGTAGGCCGGGAATGATTCCGTCCCATGCAGTGCTGACCAGCTCGAGTTTAACACCCATAGCTTTGGCAATACGCTTGACCATGTCAACATCGAGGCCAATGATCTCGCCTTTTTTGTTGGTCATTTCGAAAGGCATGTAGCCAGGCTCCATACCCACGCGCAGGGTGCCTCGGTCAAGGATTTCGTCGAGGGTGTCGGCAACAGCAACACTGGGCAGGACGATACAAAGAGCCAATAGGCAGGCAATCAGTAGTTTGACTTGTTTCATTTTTGTTCCTCCTTGATCTGAAATATCGTGATAGATAAGCCGAACCGTTCGGCAAAAAAACATTTAATAGGATTTACCTTCGTCGAGTAGCTCGGAAATTGACATCTGAACGTTGCACTGAGGGCAGCGCGGAAGGTCTTCTATCGGTAAATAAACAATTTCAGTGTAGCGGCATTTCGTGCAAATAATTTCAATTGGTTCACGTTTGCCACGACTCATTTCGTAAGTTCCTCATGTATTAACTATAAGAAAACAATTGAATAAACAGAACTCTGCTTATACCATAGCGCGTTCGCTTGAAACAAGACTCTAACAAACTTTCAATGGATATCCATGGATCAGAAGAATAAACGGCAATATTATGCCGAATTCATGCTTGCAACCGTCACCCTTTTTTGGGGGGCAACCTTCCCAATTGTAAAAGATGCTATCAATGAAATGCCTGTTATGGCTTTTCTTTGGGTGCGCTTCGCAATGGCGGCGATTCTTCTGGCTTTCATTGCAGGCCGAACACGAATTGCTTCCCTCGACAAACGAGGATGGAGATTGGGCATCCTGCTGGGAACGCTTCTTTTCTCCTCTTATCTTTTTCAAACGTTTGGTCTGGAACGAACGTCCTCCGCAAATGCCGGTTTTCTCACTGGGCTTGGTGTGGTCTGGGTGCCGTTAATGGCAGGTCCCCTGCTGAAGAAGCCCGCAGCCTTTGGCTCCAAGATCGGTGTCGGCCTGGCTTTGGTGGGACTCTTCTTATTGACCTGGCATACTCCATGGACGATCAATTTTGGTGATTTGCTGGTTATCATCTGTTCCGTTTTTGTCGCCTTGCATATCATTGGTCTTGATATCTTTACCAAAGGATACGATGCACGTGCGCTCACTTTTGTGCAGATCACAACGATGGCCGTCCTTGGCTGCATCGGAAGTCTGGCTTTTGAGCCAACCTCATGGCCTCAGGAATGGACCAGTTCACTGATCTTTGCTTTTGCCATTACCGCAGTTTTCGCCACAGCTTACGCTTTCTGGGCAATGACAACCTTCCAGAACCGCACAACACCGACCCGTGCCGCTTTGATCTATACACTTGAACCTGTTTTTGCCGCCATTTTTTCCGTCTGGCTCGCAGGCGACAGGCTCAGTGCCATCGGTTGGTTTGGTGGCGCAATGATCGTTGTTGGTATGATTGTCGCTGAGGTCTGGCCGTTGTTGAGCCAGAGGGCTGCAAAGGCTGTTTAAGCTACGAATAGAGTCCTTAGAAGGTTAACCCCAGATAAAGCTGTCTTTATTAGCAGTATCTTTCTGCTATATTGGCTCTAGCCAATGACTTGATAAACAAATATCAGGAGGAGCTATGACAGAGAAACTTGGTTTTAAAGATCTGGTTGCTGACGCTGAAACACGGATTCAAATCATCTCTGCGGAAGAGGCTCTTACGGAAGCTGCTTCCCCTGAAGTGGTTTTTGTGGATTTACGTGATGTGCGTGAACTGAAACGAGAAGGGAAAATTCCCGGTGCCTTTCATTGTCCTCGTGGTTTGCTTGAATTCTGGATTGATCAAGACAGTCCTTATTACAATAAAATCTTTGGTGAAGATAAACGCTTTATCTTCTATTGCAACCTTGGATGGCGTTCAGCTTTAGCAGCCGACATCTCGCAGAAGATGGGTTTAAAAAGAGTCTGTCATGTTGATGGCGGTTTTGAGGCCTGGAAACAGGCTGGTGGTCCAGTAGAAGAAAAGTAGTCAGAATAACTGACAAGAAGGCCTGCTGATTCTCATTTGCCCTCCTTGTCGATAACAAAATACAACAAAGAAAGAGATGCGATTACATGAGTGATTTGCCAAAATGTCCAGAATGCGGTTCTGAATACACCTACGAAGATAGAGATTTGTATGTTTGCCCCGAGTGTGCCCATGAGTGGAGCAGTCAAGGCTCAGAAGAGGTTTCAGAAGAAGCCAAAGTTATCAAGGATGCACATGGAAATGTGCTCACTGATGGCGACACGGTCACAGTGATCAAAGATCTTAAGGTGAAAGGATCGTCACTGGTGGTCAAAGTCGGTTCGAAAGCCAAGAATATCCGTTTGGTTGATGGAGACCATGATATCGACTGTAAAATAGACGGTATCGGTCCGATGAAACTGAAGTCAGAATTTGTAAAAAAAGCCTGACCCGTAGAACGCAACAATTCCGTATCTAACAATTTAAAAGCAGTAAGGACAAAAGTTTAAACCCTTTTGAACTTACTGCTTTTTTTATTCCCCTCTCAGATATTTCGCCGGCTTATGACCCAACGCTTTCCAGGTTCCAAGGAGGCCAAGAACTAATGTCAGTACAATCCCAGCGAGGATCGTCAGGATGATTGTGCCCGGATACAAGGTAAATGACATTTTCATTGGGCCTTTTAAAATCCCCATTGCCGCGATACTTCCGACCACTGCGCTGACTGTTCCTGCGATTAAGCCAAGAAAGATAAACTCGGCAGCAAAAGCGCCCAGAATGTCGAAACGGGTTGCACCACAAACTTTAAAGATGACTGCATCGTGGATGCGCCTGTGTTGATCCGCTGAAGCCGCCCCGGCCAGAACCAAGAAACCAGCGAGCAGAGCAATTGCAGCCATACTACTGAAGGCGATTCCGATCCGATCGAGAGTTGCGGAAACATTCTTCAGTATCTCACGGGTGCTGATAGCGGATACATTCGGGAATGTCTTGGTCATAGTGGCGTAAGCGGTCTCTTCATGCTCTGCAGGTAAGTGGATCGTTGCAATGTGAGTTTGTGGCGCACTTTCAAGGACTCCGGGAGAGAAGATGATTGCGAAATTCAGATCAAGCGTTGACCAGTCCACCTCTCTTAAGCTGGTGATTCTAGCCGTGACTCCTCGACCCAGCACATTCACCGATAAAGTGTCGCCGATATCGACGCCAAAACCCTTGGCGATGTCCGCTGTGATCGAAACCTGAGGCTCACCGCTGTAATCTTCTTGCCACCATTCTCCGGCAACAATCTTTGTGTCCGAGGGTTCTTTGGCTGAATAGCTGAGAAACCTGTCTCCGCGTACTGCCCAGCGAACATTCTGGTCAATCTTTGCTAATTCGACCGGAGTTCCGGCGATCGCTGTTATGCGTCCGCGAAGAGTGGGGTAGTGTTCAATCTTGCCGATACCCGGAAGCTCTTGAGCCGTTGTCTCAAATGAGGCGACTTGATCCGATTGGACATCGAGAAAAAAGAAGGCAGGGGCCTCGGCTGGAACTGTTTTGTTGACCATGTCACCGAGATTGGCTTGTACCAACATGATGACAACCAAAGAGGTTAAACCTAAACCGAGAGAAAAAATGCCACTGCTTGCATGAGAACCACGTCGATGAATGTTACTAAGAGCAAGGCGCAAGGAAGGTTGCTTTGGTCTTGGTAACTTTCGTGTCAGGTTAACCGCCAGTGCTGCCACAAGACGAAAAATACCAAAGCAGAGGGTTGCCCCACATATAAACCAGAAAGCCATACCTCGGTCGGAACTGGTCAAAACAGCTAAAGCCGCCAAGCCGATTGCTGCAATGGCGATGCTGATGCGTATTCCTTTGCCTGGATCTTTGTCGGTTGTGTCGGTGTAACCGCGAAACAGAACGGCTGGAGAAACTTTTTTGGCAATGCCCAATGAATTGAGTGAAAAAATCAGGGAGATCAGAATCCCGAAGAGAGCTGCGCGAAACAGAACCAGCCAGTGAATCGTTGGATTGAGAGGAATGGGGAGTTGCCCACCAATCAAAGCTTTAAGGAGAAAAGGCACGGCGGCGCCGCAGAGTAATCCTGCCGTAGCACCTAAGGCACCAAGAAACAAGACCTGTAGCAGGTAAGCTGTAAAGATGAGTTTTGCTGGCGCCCCGAGGCATTTCATCGTTGCGATATTTATGATTTTGCCCGTCAGGTAACCACGCACGGCACCAGAGACACCAAGGCCTCCAACCAAGAGCGCACAAAGACCGATTAATGTGAGGTTCTGATTGATACGATCGAGGAAAAACCTGACTCTGGGAGAGGCTTCATTCCAGGTGCGAAGTCGCCATCCTGTGCCGGGAAATTTTTCCGGCAAGTCTGTTTTAAGTTGTGATGCCGTGGAGCGATCAGGCAAACGGAGCCGGTACGAGTGATAGACTAAGCTACCCGGTTGCAAAAGCTCTGTCGCTTGCAAACCTTTTAGGCTGGTCAAGAGACGAGGCCCGAGATTGAAAGGCCTGACCGAGCGATCTGGCTCCGTGGTGATCACGCCTCTTATGCGAAATTCTGCAGACCCGACCTTAACCAAGTCACCAACTTTGACATCTATCCTCGTTAATAGAGAAGCCTCGACAAGGGCCCCGAGTTCACCACTAAAATCGAGCGCGTCAGCAATGCTTGATTGAGGCTCAATATCGACTGTTCCGTAAAGAGGGTAGGCCGCGTCAACAGCCTTCATCTCGGTTAAAACTCGGTTGTTCCCTGAAAGGTCGGCCACCATTGTCCGCAAGGTCATAACATGTGAAAGCTTGCCTTGAGATTCCAGGTACCCAACGACGTCGTCCGGCAGCTCTCGATGCGCGATACGAACTTCAAAGTCTCCGCCAAGAAGAGCGCTGGCGTCGGCAAGCAAGCCTGATTTTGCAGATTCGGTAAAAGAGCCTATAGCGCTGATTGCAAAGACGCCTAGAAAGAGGCAGGTCAAAAAGACTCCGAAGCCACGTAAGCCGCCACGGAGTTCACGTTTAACCAAACGTAGAGCCTGTGTGAAGGTATTATCGCTCACGCAACCTCACCGATAAATTCTGAGAGCTGACCGTCAACCATATGAATCGTTCGATGGCATCGTGACGCCAGGTTTTCATCATGGGTAACCAAAACCAACGTGGTGCCATGTTCTTCCTGAAGTTCGAAGAGAAGATTCATAACCGTTTGGCCGGTTTCCCGATCAAGATTTCCCGTCGGTTCATCAGCGAGGAGCAGCACAGGCTTCACAACAAATGCTCTTGCTAAAGCAACCCTCTGTTGTTCACCGCCAGACAGTTCTCCGGGAAAGTGGTGTATCCTGTCTCCCAAACCGGTTTTTTCCAAAGCCGCTTTCGCTAATTCGGTTGGGTTTTTCACAGAAGCAAATTCCAAGGGGAGGGCGACATTCTCAAGCGCTGTCATCGTCGGAATAAGATGAAAAGACTGAAAGACGATGCCAACATGTTCACGACGGAAGTGAGCCAGTTCATCCTCGTTGATTGCAGCCAGATCGACTCCTGCTACCTTGATCTGGCCTGAAGAGGCTTTCTCTAATCCAGACAAGGCCATTAAAAGCGTCGTTTTCCCCGCACCTGATGGGCCAACGATGCTGATGGTCTCGCCCTTTGAGATCGTCAGGTCGACTCCACGGAGGATGTTGACCGGGCCGGCGCCTCCGATTAGACTGAGGTTAAGATTAACAATGTTGACTAATGGATCTGTCATGAATTTACCCTTTGTTTACAGGTCGTTTACGATCCTGCTTCTGAGTATAACGCTGCTTACTGTCAATGTGAGTGTTGCTGCTTCTCTAAAGATTCTGGCTTTAGGCGACAGCCTGACTGCCGGTTACGGTCTTGAGAAGGGCGACGCTTTCCCCGATCAGCTTGAAGAAAGCCTGCGCTCATTGGGGTACGAAGCCAAGGTTATTAATGCAGGCGTCTCTGGAGATACCACTGCAGGGGGCCTTGCACGTCTGGATTGGGCCCTTTTTGATCAACCCAAAATTGTCATCATCGAGCTCGGCGCTAACGATGCAATGCGCGGTCTTGATCCTGAACAAGTTTTTAAGAACCTGGATGCGATCATCACTCGGCTAAAAAAAGCCGACTGTCGCGTTATTCTCGCAGGGATGAAGGCTCCACGCAACCTGGGACCAGAATATTATAACAAGTTTGATCAGATCTACCCTGACTTGGCAGATAAGCACAACATTCTTTTCTATCCCTTTTTCCTTGAAGGGGTCGCTACAAAACAATCTCTAAATCAGATCGATGGAATTCACCCCAACGCCGCTGGTATCGCGTTGATTGTGTCCGGTATCCAACCCCTTGTAATAAACGCCATGAACGAACTCAACGTTGTTGTAAGCTCTGAATAGAGGTTTAAAACCCGGAAGCGCTGAAGGCATAACTGCTAAAAAAAACAAACTGTGCGAAGAATAAAAGCAAGGTGGGGTAGGGGTGATTGGGCGTCTCTTAGGAACTCCAGTGATGGTTACAATCGTTACAGATCAGATCACGCTTTAGAAACAGTAAGAGCGCACCAAACATCAACACAGCCAATATCGTCTACCAGCGAGAAAGACCTATTGTCGAAATGTTTGTACTTTGACATTCAGGACATTTGTGAAGGCTTCTATTCTCTGTGAGCGACGTAAATCCACTCTCCTTGAGAACGTTCTGCGCTCTACTGAAATCAGCTTGAGCCACTTGAAGTCGAACGCCACCTGCCGCCCATGTAAGAGCCTGATTGAGTCCAATAACATTGGCATCCATAACGTAAGCTGGGACGCTTGCTGATTCAAGAATTGACTTGGCCCGTTCCGCATCAAAAGCCAGATCAAAGGTGACCACAGTGACAAGGTTGTCCTGTACCACCGCTTTCGCTTTTTTGGGTTTTTCAGAGGGGAGTTCGGGACGAGCAGCTCCCAAGGGTACTTTACAATCCGCACACTGATTAAAACCTTCTCTGTATTCGCCACCACATTTTGGACAGTACTTAACGCTCATTGAGTACACCTAACCGATCACGATAACGGGTGACACGCGATCTTCAGTAGACGCGTTTGCCGTTTCGTTAATTGGTTTGCTCGGCAGCCTTTTCAATCAACCACTCACTGAAATACTTATAGCCTGTTTCAGAGAAGTTTTGAGATTCTCTGTTCATAAAGCCGTGAAGAAAGTTTGTGCGAACGACTTCAACATTGAGCTTGTTTTCAACGGCCTTGATGATCGGCTCCAGATCGAAACCTTTCTCCACTACTGGAAAGACCAAGCTTGTTGGATAGTTTGGCGATATATTGGTTTTTTCACGTATTCTCGAGCTGTAGAAAGAGACCGCCGATCGTACGCTTGCGGAAACGACTGTCCCTGAAAATTCCCACGCCGCTGTCCCGCCAACACTGAAGCCAATTATGTCGGTTATCTCTTTCGATTTGATGACTTCATTTTCAAGACGCTTGCTCAGCTCTTCGATTCCGCAACTTTGTTGAAAATGTTGGTAGGCGTCATCTTCATTTTTGAAGTTGATCCTTTGACCGTTGTACGGATCAATAACGATAACGTCGCTGTAAACAGACGATAGCTGCGCTGTGAACTGATTTAATGACGCTGTCTTTCCAAAGATGTCTGAAACGACGATCAATTTCATTTGTTTTGCAGCCTAAAAGGGGAGTTAAGTGGTCGCACAACGAAGATTCGGTCGCCCTCACAATTTGGTTCTTCTTTTCACCTTTGCAAAGATCTGTTTTCTGTACGGCTGATGAATCTGTTTGAAGTAATAACCATCAAATCAATTCCCGCTCAATTCAACCTCATACGACAGTATAGCTAATGTAGTGTACAAGAATATCGTCTCCAAACTCCTCGTTGTCGGGGAGGTAAGGCCGCGGTTCGGAGATACTCACCTGCGAGATGTCACCATCGTTTAAAAGACCTTCAAGAACGTTCTGAAATGCACGCTCCACAAACAAATCACTGCGCTGTGTTACGACGACGACCCCCCCTGATCTGACAACTCGATTAAACTCTCGAAGTGTACCAAGGCTGTCAGTGATGTAGGTAAGTACACCGACACAAGCAAGTCCGTCGTAATGTCCTTCTGGGATGGGTAGGGGGAGTTGTTGCAGGTCCATCTTATTCAAGCTTCTGTAAGCATTGGTCTTCCCGGCAAAGTCCAAAGAACGATCAGACACATCAATTCCGTCAATTGAGGTAAACCCTGCAGTGCGAAGCGCCTTTCCGACCAGGCCCGTTCCACAGCCCACATCCAGAATTGCTGATTCTGGCGCGAGCTTTGAGCGAAGCATGGACGCTACTTGCTCAGGGGCTTCGTATCGCCAATCGGCAAGGGTTTCATTATACTCGTTGGCCCAGTTGTCATAATATTGAGCGATGTCATCGCTCTCTTGCGACATATTGCTGAGACCACTATGTTTTGAACGACTGTCCGATTCCATATGTTGCCTCTTGCGTTAACTGTCAGGGGTTAGAAGGGGTCGCCATAGAAGCGCTTGTTGGATCTTGTTTAGCCCATGTTTGAAAACAAAATATTAATAGTTTTCGCAGTGCCAAAGATTGTTAGAAAAACTAACCCACAAAAGTTCAACGCCACTGTGCCCCAGAAGACACCTCGAAAACTGACCTTTCTTGATTTGTGTCGTAACTTTTGTTGAGCTACGAGAGCACCAGGCCATCCACAAAACAAGGAGCAAAGATGCAAAGTGCTT
>CBDUFN010000010.1:0-25304 GCA_965366475.1 uncultured bacterium
GATACGTTTGCATCAGTTGCTTTGTTGTCGTCTTCAGCATAGAAGAGCTCTGCAGCAAAAGCATCGTTCTTGAATTTAACACTTGCACCGTATGCATCGCGATCGTCTTCTTGATCAGCAGCAGCAACGTTCTCATCCAGCTTGTTGTAAAAAGCAGCTACAGTAACTGGGCCACTGTAAGCAAGACGGAAACCAGTACCTTGATGGTCAACGGCGATGGAGTTACCGAAGCCGTAGTATTGCTGACCAGCGCGGAGGTTGAAAGCGCCTTTTTTGATCTCGAGGAATGCACGATCAAGTTGGAACTCTTCACCGTTACCATTGCCAGTTACGTCAGTGTAACGTACGCTGTTCTGGCCGTTGACACCCCAAGTAGTCTCACCAAAGTCCATACGTGTGTGGATAGTAACACCTTCGGTTACCGCGTACTTGGTGTAGAGACGCAGACGCTGAGTAAAGATCTCTGTCTCATCATCAGCATCACCGTCAAAATCGTAATCTTCTGTTGCAACACCAATCACGCGGAACTCACCGCTCATGGACAATTTGTCCTCTGCGATTGCTACGGCTGGAACGACCAGGCCGGTTGCGATCAGCAGTGCTACTAAAACTTTAAACATCTTCATCTTTTTTGCCTCCTGAATGTAAATTGAAGTTTACAACCTGCACTCACTACCACAGTGAGCCAAGTCTGCTAAACCTTGATTAACTTACTCGATCGGTGCATCAAACTCATAACCACAAGCCGGACACTTTACTCGAACCTTGTTGTCAGCACCTGTGCCAGCGCACGCCACCAAAGAGAGGATCATCATGACTGCAAGTACGCCGGTGAAAACCTTCTTCATTCACTTACCTCCTTTCGTTGATTTTTTGTTTGACCGCACCATTAATATCGCGAATCGTTTGAATCAGCGCTGCAGGGCCTTATGGCCACAACTCCAATTCTTCAACAATGATGCCAACTTACTTAACGCTACATAAGATAACTAAAGAAACCGTGTTTTCCAAGCATTTTTTGTTGTCAGAAGCGAAATAAGGCTATTATTTCAACTCTTCGCACCGACAACAATGTGTTGCTGACTCACCACACTGTCGCATTTTGACCACGCTTTTGACACCAAACAAACAGCAGTTCATTTTTCGAGCGATTCGGGAACAGAAGCTTCAGAATCTGAGACTCGACTATATTCCATGACCATAGAACGAAGATCTTCAGCCGAAACATTGCGCCCAGAGCTGTCAAAGCGCACAACTTGATCAGCATCGATGACCAGTAACCTCGGGATAAGGTAAACATTATAAGCTTTATAAGCCTGACCATCATCAAGAAGAGCATGGAATGTCATTGGTGGATTAAAATCTCCAAGATACTTTTCCACTGTTGTCATAGAATCCTGAACAAACACTTCGAGAACAACAACATCCTTTTCAGCCAGAAAATCTCCGACCTTCTTAATTTCTGCAGTTAGCTGTTTGCAGGTTGGGCACCAGGTGGTTGCCAACTTGAGCAGGACAAGACGGCCCTTAAAGTCGGCGAGAGCGACATCCTCTCCATCCAGGGACTTCAATTCAAACTGAGGGGCCACCTCTCCCGTTTCAAGGGCAAGGGCATTAACTGAGAGCAAACAAGACACAGCTAACAGCAAAGCAACCAGCACCGACTTGATAAGATTTCGATTATTAACACGCAAAATAAGGACTTCTCGCTTTTAAGTAAAACAGCTTTTTGCAATATAGAAATGTTACTCTTTGTTTGTCAAGTTCAAAGTCTATTGGATCTGTTGTTTGTAAATGAAGCAATGAGGCATCACCCTCATATACACAAATAAAACAACGTTATTAATTTATCCGAAACATCAAAAACCAAGGAGATCAGAACCCTGTAAAACGCGGCACCTGCCTGCCTTAACAAAGCAGAATCAATGGTCGCCAGGCTGGCAAAGCTCTGTCAGAACGCCGCCACTCGCCTTAGGGTGCATAAAAGCAATTTTGGTTTTGTGGGCTCCTGTACGAGGGGCCTCATCAATCAAGCGCACACCTTCTGCTTTAAGCTGCTTCAATCTTTGCTCAAGATCGGCGACTTCATAGGCGACGTGATGAACACCAGGACCATTCTTTGCCAAGAACTTTGCAACAGGAGAATCCTCAGCCGTCGGTTCAAGAAGCTCGATACGACTTTCACCGATGACAAAAAACGCAACTTTCACCTTCTGCTCTGCGACAACCTCTGTGCCCTCGAACTCCATACCAAGAACGTCTCGGTAGAAAGGGGCAGACTCTTCGATGTTCGCAACAGCGATTCCAATGTGACTGATTTTTCCTGACATATTATTAGCCTCTATCGGTTAGGGGAATGTAAACAGGAGGTTAAATTCAACCCCGCTTAAACACATCCAACAATCTCTTAGCTGCGGCGCTCGGCGTGGTCAACCCAGTCGCAACCGCCTGTTGCACTTGATTCAATAAACCTTCGACATTTCGGTCCCGCAGGAACATCTCCTTCAGATCATCCATCAAAAGAGTCCACATCCAGTCAGTGGCCTGCAGGTTACGTTTTTCTTCGAGTTCACCACTTTCCAACATCAACGAACGGAACTCCTCTACAGTCTGCCAAACTTCATCAACCCCCTCATCGTGCAGAGCGCTACAGAGAAGAGCGGGAACCTGCCAGTTCAGGCTTTTCGGCTTGAGCATATGCAAGGCGTTGACATACTGCTGTCTGGCCAACTCAGCACGAGGACGATTTTCGCCTTCAGCCTTATTGATAACAATAGCGTCAGCAATTTCCATCACCCCACGTTTAATGCCTTGCAGTTCATCTCCGGCGTTGGACAATTGTAACAGCAAGAAGAAATCGACCATCGACGCAACCGTTATTTCAGACTGACCAACACCAACGGTTTCAACGATGATCACATCATAACCCGCCGCCTCGCAGGCCAACATCGTCTCACGGGTTTTGCGCGCAACCCCACCGAGAGTTTCTCCTGCAGGAGAAGGACGAATAAAAGCATTGGCTTCACGCGCCAATTCTTCCATACGGGTTTTGTCACCCAGAATACTACCGCCGGAAAGCTGTGAAGAGGGGTCGACAGCCAACACCGCAACCTTATGACCCTTTCGAACCAGATGCATGCCGAGAGCTTCGATAAAGGTGCTTTTACCAACCCCGGGAACGCCTGAGATACCAACACGAATCGAACGACCGGTTGCGGGAAGAAGTTCATCAAGGAGGGTTGTTGCTGCCAAAGAATGGTCGAGGTTGCGACTTTCGATCAAAGTGATTGCTTTGGCAAGAGATCGAACGTTTCCAGAACGAATACCATCAGCAATGTCGTGAATTTTTATCATTACAGAGTCAACCCATTTAATGTCATTACAGCCATTTCCCGCGACGCTTTTTGCGTCACCCTATAAACAAAAGGGAGGACAGGCTTAAGCCTACCCTCCCTAAAACAGCAACCAATCGATTTACTTCTTGTTTTCTTCGATCGCATCCAGCGTCTGCATCGCAGACGTTACGATCGGCGTTCCAGGTCCAAAGATCTTGGCGGCACCGGCAGCGCGGAGTTCATCATAGTCCTGACGGGGAATAACGCCACCACAAACAATAGCGATATCTTCTGCTCCCAGCTTCTTCATTTCAGCTGCAAGCTGCGGCACGAGAGTTTTGTGACCAGCAGCAAGGCTGGAGACGCCAACCACATGGACATCATTCTCGACGGCCATCTTGGCAGCCTCTTCTGGGGTCTGGAAAAGTGGACCGACATCCACATCAAAGCCGGCATCTGCATACGCGGTCGCAACCACTTTAGCACCACGATCATGGCCGTCCTGACCCATTTTGGCAATCAAGATCCGTGGCCGACGCCCTTCGTTAGACGAGAAGGCATCAATGCGCTGCTTCAATTCAGCAAAATCAGTATCATTATTCACAACGGATCCGTAAGCTCCTGAGACCAGTTTGATTTCTGCTTTATGACGACCGAAAACCTTTTCCATAGCATCGGAGATTTCGCCAACGCTGGCCCGCAAACGAGCAGCATCGACACAGAGGCCAAGCAAGTTCTGGTTTTCATCTTCGCATGCAGCAGTAATCGCAGCAAGAGCCTTTTGACAAGCGGCCTCATCACGATCGGCGCGCATTTTTTCAAGGCGGGCAATTTGTGATTTACGAACAGCGGTATTATCAACGTCGAGAACTTCAATCTCATCCTCTTCGGCGAGTTGATACTTATTTACTCCAACAATAACGTCGCGGCTACTATCGATAGCGGCCTGCTTCTTGGCTGCAGACTCTTCGATCCGCAACTTCGGCATACCAGTCTCAATCGCCTTGGTCATACCGCCAAGACCTTCAATTTCATCCAGAATTTTTTGCGCTTCCTCAACGAGTGAAGCTGTCAAGGATTCTACATAATAAGACCCCGCCAAAGGATCAACAACATTAGTGACCCCTGACTCTTCCTGAATGATCAACTGAGTGTTGCGAGCGATACGTGCAGAATGATCGGTCGGCAACGCAATCGCTTCATCAAGAGCATTGGTATGCAACGACTGGGTTCCACCCAAAACGGCAGCCAAGGCCTCAAGGGTCGTCCGTACGACATTATTGTAGGGATCCTGCTCGGTAAGGCTCCAGCCAGAAGTCTGACAATGCGTACGCAGCATCAAGGACTTCGGATTCTTTGGCTCGAAACGTTTCATCAGATGCGACCACAGGTAACGCGCGGCGCGTAACTTGGCTGCCTCCATGAAGAAGTTCATGCCGATCGCAAAGAAGAACGAAAGCCGCGGCGCAAAGGAGTCAACATCAAGGCCTTTTTCAATCGCCGTTTTCACATACTCGATACCATCTGCAAGAGTGAAGGCCAATTCCAGAGCGTTGTTTGCACCTGCTTCCTGGATATGATAACCGGAAATCGAGATGGAGTTGAAACGTGGCATCTTTTGGCTGGTGTACTCAATGATGTCGGCAATAATCCTCATTGATGGAGCCGGAGGATAAATATATGTATTGCGAACCATAAATTCTTTAAGAATGTCGTTCTGAATGGTTCCAGCCAACTGTTCCTGAGAAACACCCTGTTCTTCTGCGGCAACAATATAATTAGCCATAATCGGCAGGACAGCACCGTTCATTGTCATCGACACTGAAACCTTGTCGAGCGGGATGTCGCCGAAGAGAATTTTCATGTCCTCCACAGAATCAATCGCGACGCCAGCCTTACCAACATCGCCGACCACACGTGGATGATCTGAATCGTAACCACGGTGAGTCGCCAGATCGAAAGCAACAGACAACCCTTGCTGACCAGCAGCCAGATTACGCTTGTAAAAAGCATTCGATTCTTCAGCGGTAGAGAAACCCGCATACTGGCGAACAGTCCAGGGGCGCCCGGCATACATCGTGGCCATCGGACCGCGGGTAAAAGGAGCTAAACCCGGCAAAGAATCAGTCGTTTCCAAGCCTTCTATATCAGCCGCGGTATAAAGAGGTTTGACCGTGATGCCTTCAGGAGTTTCCCACTTAAAGCCTGAAAGATCGTCGGTCTTCTTCTCTTTCTTCGCTTGAGCTTCCCAGTCGGCCGTAGTCTTTTTTTCAAAACCGCTCATAATCATAGATCCTTTTGAAAATTATATTTGCGAGACGTTCAGACAGGCCCTGACAAAGCAGGGGTTCATCAATCTCGAGCTTCTAATTATCGAGTAACAATTGCCAGAACCTGAGTTTCCTCGTCACCAGAGGAGAGCAAACGATGCCTTAAAGTTGCATCGAAGTAGACAGCATCCCCCTCATCAAGAAAGATCCGTTCTTCATCCAGGATCACTTCGGCTTTTCCCTTGAGGATCAGAAGGAACTCTTCACCATCATGGTTATACAGCGTTTCTTCATCCGGACGTTGTGCGACCGTTACCACAAACGGTTCCATTTTTTTATTACGCTTGCGGAAAGATAGGGCCTCATAGGTATAACCATGCCCGGTCCCCGCAACTGAGATCACCCGACTGACTTCACGCCGATCCGCTTTGCGCACCACTTCGTATTTACAATCAACCTCTTCTTCTTCGAAGAAAAGACCAATTTTAACGTCAAAGAAACGGGCAATTTTCGAGAGGGTTGCGATAGGCGGAGAAACATTGTTGTTCTCAATCTGCGAGATCAATGCTGGAGAGAACCCCGTCTCACGAGCAACGGCTTGCAAAGTCAGCTTTCGTGCTTTGCGGAGTTCCTTGATTTTTGAACCGATATTGTATTCCACGTCAGACCTTCCATGCGAAAATAGAATAAGGTTTTAGAACCTTTAGGATATAACCGATACAAGGCACAATTGTCAATAAATTTTCAATAACGGTAAAAACCCTTTTATCTATATTAAACACCAACCTACACCACCGAGAGGCACAATATTCAGAGCAGCTTTTAGCCTTAATAAAGCAAACTTAACGGTCAAATCCTCAGAAAAACACATTATGACCAAGAGGAAAAAAGCCCCGCCTGAGGACAAGCGGGGCTAACCATTTCACGACCAACGACAACAACCTGTAAGCAGATAAAATTTAAAACTATAAAATAGAATTCAAATATTCAGTTGTTGCTGCACGTTTCTCATTTTCGATTTGTCGTGGATCAACGTCAACAAACTTCTCGTCCGGGGTCACCTTGAAGATCGGCTGACCTTTTTGCACGATAACACCATCGCCACCTTCAATCAGGATCTTGTCAACTGTCCCGGAGAAAGGTGCGGGAACCTTGTTAAACATCTTCATGACCTCAAGAATGAAGAGTGGTTGCCCTTTTTCAAAATGAGCGCCTTCAGTGACAAACTGGGGCATCCCTGGGGCTTCCTGAGCGTAATACATTCCACCACCCGGTGTAACAATTTCATCAGCCTTAGTTGCTGGCGGTGGCACCAATATCTTTTTCATCGCCGCTTGTAAATCAGGATCGTTAAGGTAATCAGGAATGGTCACCTCGAGATCTTCTTCAACCTTAAAGTCATAGAAGGCCGTCTTCTCAGCGATCATAAAGAGCATACCAAAGAGCTCATTACCAACCTCGAAGCCAAGATGTGCAGATTGAATCCCAGCCCAGGTTTCTGCATCAAAACCACCCTGAGGCTTATCTTTACCGAGGATATCGTTAAGTTTGACAAATTCGCCTTTGTCGAGCCCGAACTTGTCACGCAAGTCGGCATAGAACGACAGAGCGTTCTGCAGCAGGTCGCGATCATGAGTCCAGATGACTTCAGCAGCGGGTGCCTCTTCGCGCCAATCCATGTTGAGGAACTCGTAGGTTTCCTCAAGGACAACCAGAGGATTACGCAACCAGATAAGTTTGCCATTTTCGAATTTGAAGTTCTTGCGGTTAATACTTAACCAACCGGAAAGGAGATGCGGGTCAGCCAGAAGAAACTCCATCGGACGAGTTAACAAGGTACCCTTACGGTCAAGTGTTTCAGAAATAGCTTTCTTGATTTCCGGATTATCGCCATAAACCTTACCGAGGTGCTTCTTCATAGAGATAAAAGCAAAGACGACGTCAAGTTTGCTGGCTTCTTCTTTTAACTTACCAACCAGAGTCAGGTATGGGACAACAAAACGTGTGGTCGGCTTAGCCATAACATTCTGGCCGAGGAACCAGTTCACCAGACCGTAATGAAACTGAAGATTGGTCGCCAGGTCAGAGCCGCGCAACACAGTACTGCGCAACACCTTAGAGAGATGCTCATAGCTATCGAGACGATCATCACCTTTGGTCAACAGCAGCGCGATGTTCGAATCGTAAGCACCGGCAACCGTATAACGCATAAACTGGCCAGTATCCGGATTCACCATGCAAATGCCCTGATCATCACGAATCTCACCATCAATCGGCTTCGACCAGTAACGAATGACGCCACCTGCGCTTGGAGACAACGAGCAGTCCGTCGCATTGAGACGAGCTTCTGCTCCAGCTCCGAACCGTTGCTGACGCTCAGGACGTGGCAGACGCTCTTTGTGTCTGGCCAGCAGAGCCATCGCTTCAACCAGCGACTCAACAATAAAGAAATCTTTCTTGTTTTTCGGATTGGTGAATTTAAGGTTGTAGACCAGTTCTGTGACCCGGTGCTCAACCTGAATACGTGTGTTGACCTCCATGAAATAGTGGCGGCCTCCATCGACGATACACTCGAACGTTGAAGCAGAATCAAGGCCAACAGCAAGACCAAAACGCTCCGACTCCTCTTCCATGCGCTTGAGAACCTGAAGATCACTCTCCAAAGCCTTGGCTTGAGCTTTTTGCCCGGCCTTTTTGGCTTTCTTGATTTCGTCAGTCAAGGCTTCCTGAGTGACTGAAATCTCAAGGAGCTTCTGCTCATGCATCTGCAGTGAACAGTCACGTCCACCAAGAGCAATCGCCCACTCTCCATTGCCGAGCAGCTGGATCTCATTGTGGCGAGTCTGCTCAATATTCAATTCGACCAGAACGTTCTTATTGTCACCGACACCGTTCGCTTTAACCTCAAGCAAAACCTCACGGACCAGTTCCGGAGCGACCTTCGCCGCCTTCTTGATGTCCGCATCGGAGACGTTCTTTTTAGTTAATAAAGAACCACCGAGAATTCGTTGGCCCTTGCCACCACCGCCGCCGATCGCCTTAAGACGAATACGGGCTCCGGGGTAGTTTTTGAACATGTCGAAGCACTCTTTTTCAACCTGAGCACCAAGCTCATCCATCGAATAAATATCGATGCCCTTATTGTAAGAGGCCATCAGGATATGGTCAGCCAAGACTTCGAGAGCCAGTTTTTTATCGCCCAGAACTTTCTTGTCACAATCGAGCTTTTCAGCTTTGGCCAGAGCCACGAGCGCTTCGCGACTCGGGTGCTTACTGATCAATGTTCGGGCGGTAACATTGTCGATACCCGGAGTAACGGAAACGTCAACACTCAGTGCTGTCCGCTTCGCCTCATCTTTCTTACCTGCTCCACGCTGGGTCGCAGCACAAGGGCCAATAAACTGCAGACCGGCGTCTTCAACAGCGGCAACAAATTCATCATCCTCGGCCATAAAACCATAACCAGCGAAGATCGAATCGTAGCCGTTATCTTTAGCGATCTGAATAATCTGGCCGATACGTTCGATGCGTTCTTCTTTGGAAGCACCGGTGTAATCAGGAACCCTGTGAACGCGGCTGTTATCAGTTAACAGTCGCAACTCAGGTGACAGAGCATTCGGATAGACAATCGAATCTTTTTCCGAGAGCAGAATACCGTAATGGCTGATGCCCATTTCCTCATAGACAGTCATCGCTTCGAGACGAATCGGGCCCCGGCAAACGACCAACGGTTTAAGGTCTTCGCAAGAGAAAGAACGGACCCATTCAGAGTCTGACTTGCTCAAACGACGGTCACTGTGGATCAGTGGATTGTTTGTGTAGTTATTATTCTGTGCCATTGCTTTATTTCTCCAAATCGAAACCTTGGTTCGCTTAATTGCCAATGAAATCCGCAGTGATCAATGAAACTCTCGCTGCACATCCTGCCATGAAGAAGGCTTGTAGTGACGCAACAGGAAGTTCATGTTCTCGCCAAGGACCTGACGTAGATCCGTCGGCATAACCAGAGAGGAGATAGAACCAAGAGCAAGACCCTCTTTCGGGTTCATCAGCTCTTTTTCATAGCGCAAGTTAAGTTCCGCTTCTTGATTCTTCAACCATTCAGCCGCTTCAGCTTCGGCATCCTTCTTGGCTTCAGAACCCTCCATACCCGCTTTTGTGCGTGTCAGGATACCATCAGCAACCATTCCCCTGATCGCTCCGCGAATCTTACGGAGTTCACCTTTGTAAACAAATTCCTTACCGGCCGGGCCCATAACAGCAAGGCGTGTTGTCGGCAGCGCCAAAACCAGATCGGCCCCAGTCGGGTAGTTGTTGTATGACGCATAGGCGCCACCGTAAGCATTACGAAGAATCAGCAAGATACGCGGTGTGCGAACATCGATGATCGAATCGAGCATCGACCGCCCAGCCTGGACGATGCCACGAGCTTCCTGCTCACGGCCCGGCAGGAAGCCGGTCGTGTCTTCCATAAAGATCAATGGAATGTTGTAGATATTGCAGAAGCGAACAAAGCGAGCGATCTTGACCGCCGAATCACAATCGATCTGACCGGAAGACACGGCGCTATTGTTGGCGACAAAACCAACGACGTTACCACCGAGGCGACCGAGAGCAGTAATCGCCTCGCGGGAACGATCAGGTTGCAACTCGAAGTAATCTCCGTGATCACAAATCTGCTGAATGATAATCGAAACATCAAAAGGAGTGTTGAAGCCCGTTGGTGAGTTGAAGGCCTTCTTCAACAATGTGTTGATCTCCCAGGTTTTACGATCGAGAGGATCACTGGTCTCCTGAAAAGGTGCCGTGCTGTAGTTGTTGTCGGGCAGGTAACTGATCAAACGAACAGCAGTACGCAACGCCGCAGTCTCATCGGCAACAGTCAGGTCAGTAACACCGGAAGCACAATGGACCTTCGGGCCACCGAGTTCTTCGGGAGTAATGTCTTCACCAAGCACCGACTTAACAACGCCAGGACCCGTCAGACCAAAGAAGGTATCTTTAGGCTGAATCAGGAAGCTTCCCTGCCGAGGCAAGTAGGACCCCCCGCCGGCATTAAAACCGAACATGCACATAACGGTCGGCACCACACCACTAATTTTACGCAAAGCAGTGAAAGCTTCGGCATAGCCATCGAGACCACCAACACCCGCAGGAACAAAAGCGCCTGCAGAGTCGTTCATGCCGATCAACGGCAGGCCTTTCTCCCCACACATCTTAAACATACGAGCCAGTTTATTGCCGTTGGTCGCATCGATGGAACCGGCGCGAACAGTGAAGTCATGGCCATAAACACCAACATCACGACCATTGATATTGAGTATTCCAGTTACCAGAGAGGCACCATCAAGATTCTTGCCCCAGTTCTGAAAAAGTATGTTTGGCTTTGCCTGGGTTAGAACATTGATCCGCTCCCAAACGGTCATCCGCTCTTTGAAATGCTGCTTTTCAATCTGACCAACAGCAACGGACTTAATTGGTCGCTGCATCAGGTCATGACCTTCCTGCATAACATCTTCGTAGCCACCACGCACACCGGCAACCTCGCCGGGAATCGTGAATTCTACTTTCTCGGGTGGATCAAATGGATTCTTCAGTGACGGTGTAATCTCTTTTTTGGCCATCTTTGAATTCCTCTTGTTTGCTGGAGTTTTTCAGCCATACAGCCATTGAACGCTGTTGGCCGAGATCAATAAAACATACTTTATTTAAATTTCAGTGACATTTAAGGTGAATCGAAGCTCGTCCATCTCGCTATAAAATAGGGTTTTATACACCGCATGGATATAGCCCAAGTAGCCTGCCATGTCAATGGAAAATTCATTTTAGATAAAACCAGTTTACTTAGATTAAACGCCAATTTAGGGAATGATCTTTCATTTTCATAACTCTTTTATGTACCCGCCACAAAAGGGTTTATTGTCCACCCTGTATACGTCATAATTAGCCCCAGAACGTCGATGTCCACTTAATGTTGACTTCGAGAAGATGATTGCAGCATCATAAGAAACCAATCATGCTCTGTCGGCGTTTCAACCGACAAAAGAGGTTCTCATTGTCTGATATTTTTTTAAACTTTCCTGCCGGGCTGCAACTCTGGCCGCAAGCCAAGCGTCGTTCACACAAGCTCCAGGAGGGATATAATTTTTCCTTACTGGACAACTCTAGCGACACGTACCATTTTTCCGTTCTAGCCAGCGCCTCCCGGATTCGCGCTACCTTTGACAGTTTTGCGGCCTACATGCCAGAGGAAGCTTTCTTCATCCTGGAGTTCTACACCACGGAACCAAATTCAAAAGACCAGGACTCGCCGAGTCCAACCATTCACTACTCACCCTATATGCCAACACATGAGATTATTGAGGCCATTGCTCCCTACTGGGATCGCCTGATGCACGATGGTTTCGTCGGCTTCGGACTGGCCAATAATCGCTCAAGTCAGGAGATGTTTTATTCGGAGGAAAAAGTTCTAACTTTTTTCACCGACAATCACCTACGCCTCACCAACCAGCTCGCCAAAACCGGCATCCCTCATTGCCAAGAGCTACTCTTACATACGGATCTCGGTCACGACCACTTGTCTTTACTGTGTCTGGAGCGTGACAACCTTCCTGAAGGCTTACAACATTTCAGTGATCGCGATCTCGACTATGCCCATTTCTGTCGTGAGCTCATTGACCAGCTCGGCATGTATCCCGTAGAGGAGAGCATTTCCTTTTTCTTCTCCCGCAAAGAGCAGAAGCTGATCGAAGACATCCTCAGCCAACACCCCAGCTACGAAGAATTTGCCGAAGACGACTTTGGTGCGCTACTTCTTGACTGGAATGATTTTGTGCAGGAGTGCTGTACCAACTTTGAGGGTGATCTTTGGGAGTATCGCTTGGGCTTGCAGATGCGCGACATGTTGCACCACGTCATTTCGGCATGCGAAGAACCTTTAAAGGGTCGTATCCTTGATGTCCTTAAGGAGCCCGATGATAAGTTCCGTCAAAACCTGAGTGACAATCGCAAGCGTTTGGACAATCCAGGCCTTGTCTCTTCGGATGAGCACTTTTGGTACCACGGCGTCATCCGCAATGCAGGCTATGAACTCCGCCGCGACCTGATCCGTGATGGTTGGTATAAACCCTAATCCAGAACGCATGCCTGAGGAACGAAGACCAAACGCTCCTTGCCTCATTGCTCGCGTCTCTCGCCCTGACCCTATGATAGCCCTACTCGCAGCCGTCCCCGAAGAAACCACACTGATCAGAGAAGCCATTGAGGGCTCAACTGAGGAAACCACTAATGGCGTCACACTCTTAACGGGCACGATTTTCGGTACAGAAATCAGCCTGACTCATAGTGGCATCGGTAAAGCGGCAGCCGCAGCCGCAGCAATCACTTTGATGATCAGTTGCCGACCGCAAATGCTATGGCTCTTTGGGTGCGGCGGCGCATATCTTAATTCTGGTCTAAGTGTGGGCGACCTGGCTCTCGCAAATGAGGAAATATTCGGTGATGAAGGGGTCTTGACCTCTGAGGGTTTTGCAGATTTTTCTGAAACCAAAATACCGATGCGACAGAATGGTAAACGTTTTTACAACAGATGGCCGGTAGACTCGCAGCTACGCAGTTCCGCCCAACCTCTTTTACAGAAACATGCCAATAGAGTCGGGAAAAACCTGCATAGTGGCTCCTTTGTGACGGTCTCTACATGCACGGGACTAACATCAACGGCAACGCGCATTGAGCAACGAACTGGAGGCATCTGCGAAAATATGGAAGGTGCTGCCGTTGCCCTCGCCTGCCAGCAGTTATCAACCCCCATGCTCGAAGTTCGTGGCATTTCCAACCTGGTTGAAGATCGCGATACCAGAAAGTGGGACCTTCCCGCCGGAATGAACGCAGCACAAAAAGCCATCCTTGAGCTCATTCAAGCGTGGCCCGGACAAAAAACATCATGAAGACTTTAAGCTTGGGCTACTCTCCCTGCCCCAATGATACTTATATCTTTTACGCACTGACTCATAACAAGATCTCGATTCCAGGATATAACATTACTGAGCGACTGGAAGATGTTGAGACGCTCAATCAACTTGCGCTCGGTGGCCTTCTGGACTTAACGAAAATCTCCTACCATGCCTTTGGCCACTTAAGAGACAATTACGCCCTTCTACGCAGCGGTGGAGCACTAGGCCGCGGCTGTGGCCCGCTAATAATTGCTCCCCAGAAAACAACGATGGACAACCTGCGCGGCAAACGCATCGCAGTGCCTGGCAAGTTAACTACGGCCAACCTGTTGTTGCAACTTTATGGTGAAGGTTACGAGGACCTCCTAATCCTTCCCTTTGATCAGATCATGCCTGCACTCAAACGCGGCGATGCAGATGCGGGAGTGATCATCCACGAATCACGATTTACCTACCAGAAAGAGGGCTTTTGTGAAATCCAGGATCTGGGTGCATGGTGGGAAAAAGAGAGTGGCTTGCCCATTCCTCTCGGCGGGATTCTGGCAAGAAGAGATTTGGGACAGGAAACAATCCAAAATGTCGACAATGCCATTCGAAGAAGTCTGGAATACTCGAGGCAGTCTCCGGAAGAATCGCGCACCTACATCAAAGAGCACTCCCAAGAGCTCAACGATCAGGTCATTGATGACCACATCAACCTTTATGTTAATGACTTCTCGGTGAATCTCGGCAACGAAGGGGTTCATGCCGTGGAAGCACTCTTGAACCGAGCGGAACTGCGTGGACTCCTCCCCAAGTGCAACGAACCTCTTTTTCTCTCGTAAACGTTCTTGACGGATGATCAACGAAGAGGGGCTGTGGATAATCGATCCAAAGCCCCTCTTCGGTTTAAAAACTATATCCTTAAGGTGTCAACTCAAGAGAGAGAAACGCCCTTAACGAAACTGGCTCCAATGGCCTTGGTTAACTTAGCCAGTGTCACCTCATCGACCGGTGAATCCACAGAGAATACGACCATTGCCTCGCCACCTTTACCGCTACGACCAAGGCTCATGGAGCCAATATTAACGTCCGCCTCGCCGAGGATGGTGCCAACCTTGCCGATCGAACCGGGCCGGTCTTCATACGCCAAAACGAGCATGTGCTCTTCCGGAGTGAAATCGATCGCAAAGTTACGCATCTTGACAATCTTTGGCGTCCCTTCAAAAAGAGTTCCAGCAATCGTTCGTTTCCCCTGCGGAGTCTCCAGGCTCAAGGTAATCAGATTGGAAAAGAACTCCGACTCCGTTGAACGGCTTTGCTCAACAATCAGACCTCGTCGCTCAGCAACCAGGTTCGCGTTGACCATGTTAATCTCCTGATCGGTGCAACGATTAAGAAGCGCCGCCAGACCAGCCACAGTAATCGGCATACAATCATGTGCAGCAATCTTGCCCGTGTAATTAAAGGTAACTTTGCCGGGGTTCTCCGGAGCCAGTTGTGAAATGAAGTCGCCCATAACAGCTGCCAGCTCCATAAATGGGCGCATCTGAGCCATGAGGTCAGGATCGAAACGTGCAATATTCACAGCATTTTCCACCGGTTTACCATCGAGCAGATTGAGGATTTCACGGCTGACATCAATGGCAACATTGGTTTGAGCTTCAAAGGTATTGGCGCCAAGGTGCGGCGTGACCACCATGCGGGGATGAGCAATCATCTTTTTAAGCGTTTCGCTTCTAGGAGGTTCTTCACTCCACACGTCAAAGGCAGAGCCCGCAACCTTTCCGTCCTCGAGAGCCTTGAGCATAGCCTCTTCGTTAATAATTCCGCCACGGGCGCAATTCACGATCAACACACCATCTTTCATCTTGGCGAAATGCTCTGACGTAATCAGATTACCTGTTTCCTCGTTCAATGGCGTGTGTACGGAAATCACATCGGCAGTGCTGATCAGCTCGTCAAGAGAAACCAGACGTGTACCAAAATCTTTCGCCCGTTTTTCACTAATATATGGATCGTAGACAATCACATCCATTTCAAAAGCACGGGAACGCAGAGCCACTCGGCCACCGACTTTACCAAGGCCAACAATCCCCATCGTTTTGTTTTTAAGCTCAAAACCTGTAAAGGGAGCACGTTGCCACTGGCCATCCTTAAGACTGGCATTGGCATCGGGAACGTTACGACAGAGAGAGAGAAGAATCGCCATGGAGTGTTCTGCCGCCGAGTTGGTATTACCAAAAGGGGCATTAACCACAATAATGCCTCGCTCGCTGGCAGCTTGCACATCGACATTGTCGATACCGACACCAGCACGAGCAACCATTTTTAGATTCTTGGCATGACTCAACAATGCTTCATCAACTTGTGTACCGGAGCGAGTAATGATGGCATCATAATCACCGATCAGTTGATGCAATTCGGCGGTTTTCAGGCCAAGACGCACATCCAGCTGGACACGTGGATCCTTATGTAGAAGATCAAGACCTTTGTCCGAAATCTCGTCTGTAACAATGACTTTCATCGAAGTAAACCCTTCTATAAATAGCAAACATAAGATTGAAAGAACTGATTCTAGATTGAAGAATTCGCCCTGTCAATGTCTGGATAATGTATACGTTAAGACTTTTTAGAGGACTCGAACTGTTCCTTGGTCAAAGCAATACAAAGGCATTCTCCTGTGGCGTAAATCACACCGTCAAGGCCACAGACTTCTCCATGAACCAGGATCTTACGGCCCTGAACTGAAACCAGCTTCGTATTAACCTGTACGACCATCTGGATCGGCAATAGTTGACGGAAGCTGACGTTCAAATTACCAACGACAACTTGATGCCCTGCAGCCCACGCTGATAAACCGAGAACTTCATCAAGCACAGCAGCAATACTCCCGCCATGGGCATGGCCCGGAGGGCCTTCTGTCACTGGACCGAACCAGACACGAGCGATCAGCTTCTCGTCCTGATCGCGATAGTACTTCATTCGAAAGCGATGGCCAGTTCGGTCACCTGAAACAAATCGCAATGTTTCACCAACCAGCGCCGGCGCATCAAAAGAAGTCCAGTTCGATTCTCCCTCGAGTTCAACCAGAGAAGGCTCTTTATCGTTCATAACTACAGTCCCTTGCAAACGTAAAAGGACACCCCCAGCTAGAGGGTGTCCTGAAAACAAAAGGGGCGTCCTTGCGGAAGGTGCCCCCCGATAAATCAACCGTTCTTGCTTGCAAAATCCTTCATGAAACTGGCCAGAGTTTCTACACCAGCCAACGGCATGGCATTATAGATTGAAGCGCGAATTCCACCAACACTCCGGTGGCCCTTAAGCGCATAGAGGCCCTGCTCTCCTGCTTCTTTGAGAAACTTTGCTTCAAGTTCTTCACTGGCCAGATTGAAACTGACATTCATCGTGCCACGGAACTCAGGCAGGATGACACCACGATAGTAATCACTGGCATCGATAAGATCGTAAAGCGTTGCGGCCTTCTGCTCATTAATTTTCTCGATCGCTGCAACACCGCCCTGCTCCTGCAACCACTCCAACACCAGGCCCGTGACGTAGATGGCAAAGGTGTTCGCAGTGTTGGTCAAGGAGTTATCTTTGGCACACTGCTCATAATTAAGCAGTACAGGCGTCTCAGGTGAGGCGTGGCCTAAAAGATCTTCGCGAATAACCACGATCGCAGTTCCGGAAGGTCCGAGGTTTTTTTGCAGACCAGCATAGATACAGCCAAACTTGCTATAATCGATTACGCGGGAAAGAATTTCTGAGGTCTGGTCAGCAATCAAAGGCACATTGCCAGTATCAGGAAATTGATTATAACGTGAGCCGTAGAGAGTGTTGTTGGTGGTAATGTGCAGGTAAGCTGCATCCTGATCGATCATCTCTGGTGTAATGGCAGGCAAACGATCGTAGTTGGTATCAGCGCCACTGGCAATAACCTTGATATCACCATAATTCTTTGCATCTTTGTTGGCGAGCTTGGCAAAATTTCCCGATTCAACATAGAGGCATTTTTTACTTGCAGAACGACCGGCCAAGTTCATTGGCAGAGCAGAAAACTGCATGCGTGCGCCACCATGAACAAAGAGAATCTTGTAATTCTCAGGCAGGTTGGTTAACTGACGAAAGCTTTCTTGCGCATCCAACAGTACTTTTTCAAACTGCTTGGCACGATGACTGACTTCAATAACAGAGACGCCCATCCCCTGAAAATCAAGAAATTCTTCGCGAATACGTTCCATCACAGGAACCGGCAACATCGCCGGACCGGCACCAAAGTTATAGACTTTCTGAGACATGAGATCCTCCTGTCCTACGGTTTGTGAAGAATATTTTAAAGGATACGAACCTTGATAACGCCGTCGATTGCTTCCAAAGCCTGCACGAGGTCATCTGAAGGCTCTTTATCGAGATCGATAATATTATAGGCCACTTCATCGCGGCTCTTGTTGATCATGTCGATGACATTCATGTCCCGATCAGCTAACACAGACAAGACCTGATTGAGCATTTTCGGAACATTGCGGTTAGAAAAAGCGATCCGGCAACCCCCGTTTCGGTCCAGTGAGATATTAGGAAAATTGACAGAGTTTTTGATATTGCCGTTTTCGAGAAAGTCGATCAGTTGATCCGCCACCATGATGGCACAATTCTCTTCTGCCTCTTCGGTGCTGGCACCAAGATGAGGAATCGGCACCACTTTGTCATGCCCCATAAGCTCCTGCACTGGAAAGTCAGTGAGGTACTGACCAATACGCCCGCTTTCAAGTCCACTGAGTATGGCTTCGGTATCGGCAACCTTTTCCCGTGACAGGTTAATCAGGGTCGCTCCGGGCTTAAAGCTGTCGATCAGTTCTTTGTTGATCAGGTTGCGAGTTGCTTCAAGAACCGGAAGATGCAGAGTTACAATGTCCGACTTCGCCAGCAATGACTGCATATTCTCCATTCGTTCAATATCGCGAGAAAGACGCCAGGCCGCGTCAACAGAGAGAGCGGGATCGTAACCAAGAACTTTCATACCGAGCATCAGCCCTGTCTCTGCAACCTGTGAACCTATAGCTCCCAGGCCAACGACACCGAGGGTCTTACCCTTTAGCTCTGTTCCGCCATAGGTTTTCTTGCCGCCTTCAACAAGCTTGTGCAATTCTTCTGCGTTCTTACCAACACCTTCCCTGCGAACAAAATCAATCGCACCAACGATGTCGCGAGTCGACAGCAGCATGGCAGCAAGGGCCAGTTCCTTAACGGCATTGGCGTTAGCACCCGGGGCATTAAAAACTACAATGCCACGCTCGGTACAATTTTCGACGGGGATATTGTTAACACCGGCGCCAGCTCTGCCAATCGCCTTGACAGACGTTTCTATATCGTCCGGCTGCAAAACATGACTCCGTAGCATGACGGCATCGGGAGTGACGATTTCACTGGCGATCTCATATTTTTCGAGAGAAAATTTCACCAAACCTTTAACAGAGATCTTGTTGTATGTGCGGACTTTATTCATCACAAACTCCTGAGAATATACTTGAATTGAAAAACAAAAAACGCCGGACCGTCAGCTAAGGACTTTCATGGTCGGCGAGCTTTGTTTTCTGCATGTGTAAAGAGCTACCGGAAGGCCGTTTTTACTACTTTTACCGGCAGTTTGTCAATGAGTTCAACGGGTAATCTGACGAGCCTCCAGATAGAAGCGTTTTTCATCCGCTTCCCCCATGGAAAAAGTTTTGCGCGGCAAAGCTCCATCACGCACGATCGTACGGAAAAGATCATGTTTTGAGATCGAGGGAAGGTAAAAACCAACATTCCCTTTTTGGCTGCCAAGACGGCTGACCGCTTCCTCGCCATGGATATAGTCGATGCGGGCATCCTGAACACTCTGCAGGTACTCATCGAGGAAATTTTGCAGCGTTGCTACTTCAAGGGTTAGCGTCGGATCTGTAATTTTCAACAAGCCATAACGTCCTTCAGCAACAAAAGGAACGGCGTGGGCTGAACCTGCAACTTCAGCGGCAACGTAGGCAGCAGGGAGATCATCACACCACTCAACAGAACAGGGGGTTCCCGCTTTTTGATAGAAAGCACCTGCCTTCGCAAGCAAATCATCAGAATCGACATCAAACAAAACGCGGTGAATCGCCTCAAATTCAAGGCCCGGGTCGTGAACATTGACCAGCTCTACCAAAGCATAGCGTGCCGGGTGGTCCATGACTTCAGAGGGATCAGAAGCCTCAGACTTCAATTGCTCCCAAATCGCCTTGGCCGTTGCAAAGCTGTGGTTGCCATCACCCATGGCATAGAGCATGACTTCTTCATCATCAACGTCGTAGCGTTGTTGGAAACGATCTTTCTCCGCCAGCCGCTCCAGAGCTTTGCCAACCTGCTCCAGCAACTCTTGTTGATTAACCTTCCAACCACGCAAATGACCACTGTTCTGCATCAGCTCAAAATCATAAGCGAGCTCCAGGTCAGACTCAAAGAGCGGTTCGATAACGGTTTGCTCCGGGTCATCGATCAACACCATGATATGCGGCAATTCGACAGCGGCATTTTCGCGGACACGAATGCGGGGGGGCAACCGGTCGACAATTGTTCCTTCCGTTGCCCTGATCATCGTTTTGGATCCGGGGCGATAATCGTAGGCCTCAAGGTCGAGGCCAACAATCAAACCCTTGCGGGAAGGGACATGACTGGTTTTGCGGTCCAAGAGGACAAAACCTTGTTCCTGAGCAGTCAAAATTCCATCGGCCAGATATTGATTCATACTGTCATTGATTTTGGCAATCCGAGCATCACCATCTTCATCTTCCAGATAGACCTCAGGGAAAACCAAGCGCAATGTCGAAGGCTGATCACCGATCATCTGATCAATGGCCTGCCAGTATTCAGGTTCAGAGGTATATTGGTCACAGGCAATAACCGCCCAACGGTTCAGATCTACATCAGCCTTTGGCAAAAGGATTGTCGGTACTTCGAGAGCAAGCTTAGAGAGATTCATAATCAATTCGTCCTCAACAAAATTATTCGACCTTATTTAATGACACGCAAATGAGACCCCGAACCACCACTATCAGGATCATCGGGGTCATCCAGTCCATCTTCTTTTGACTCGCCCTGGATCATATCCATATTCGGCAAGGTGTTGGTTGCAACCATCTGCTGAATCCCATTGGCAATCGCCAGACACTGTTTCGTACAGACCTTGCGGACCGGACACATCGTGCAGTCAGCCTCCCCCCCTGCCATACGCAGAGCATGGATAACAAGGTCAACACTTTCGATCTGATTCAGAGGTATCAAAAACATATCAAACTCCAGCACATAGTTTTCTCTCTACCCAAAGGGGAGAGGTCAAAGCGTCTTGCCAACAACTTTGGCGAAGGCCGCAAGCTTAGTCATCATTACCTGAAAATCAGCCGGGCGCAACGATTGTGGACCATCACTTGCAGCGACTTCCGGATGAGGATGCACCTCAACAATCAAGCCATCACAGCCCGCAGCCACCGAAGCGTAGCACATGCTTGGCACCAGCGAAGCGTGACCTGTCGCATGCGATGGGTCAATAATAATTGGCAGATGGGTTTGTTCCTGCAGGACAGGGATCGCTGAGATATCAAGAGTATTACGGGTTGCTGTTTCGAAAGTACGAATGCCCCGCTCACACAAGATAACTCTCTGATTACCTTCAGATAGAATGTACTCCGCGCTCATCAGAAATTCCTGGATGGTCGTTGACATCCCTCGTTTAAGAAGAATCGGCTTATCGATCTTACCAAGCATTTTAAGCAAGGCAAAATTCTGCACATTACGCGCGCCGACCTGCATCACATCAGTATATTTTGCAACCAGATCAACATCACGAGGATTAACAACTTCGGTTACAATCGGCAGGCCCGTCTCTTCACGTGCCATCGCTAACAGTTTGAGGCCCTCTTCTTCCATCCCCTGAAAAGAATAAGGACTCGAACGAGGCTTGAAAGCTCCACCGCGAAGGACAGTTGCGCCTGCAGCTTTAACAGCATGAGCGGTCTCAAGGATTTGCTCCTCACTTTCAACCGAACAAGGACCCGCCATAACAATCAGGTGATCACCGCCCACAGCAACTCCGGGAGCAATCTCAACGGTTGTCCTTTCCAATTTCATTTCCTTACTCGCCAGCTTATAAGGCTTGAGAATTGGCACTACATTTTCAACCCCAGGCATCGATTCGATCGACTGCAGCACTAACTTGCCACGTTCGTCACCGACTGCGCCCACGACATTACGCGTATCACCGTGAATCACATGAGGCTGATAGCCCAACTCTTTAATTCGCATCTCAACGGCTTTAAGGTCGTCTTTGCTGGCACCATTTCGCATAACAATAATCATCTGTTTTCTCCTTCATTTCGGAAAGTTCCATTTAAAAGTGAAGGCCGGCAGGACTTCCCCGGCGGCCTTCATCGTTTACTTTCCCGAAACGAAAAAAACCACAGGCGCCCTGTTGAGCCCGCCCGTGGTTTCAGTAGTTCTATCGACAGTTGATTGTCAACAGACTTCACCCCGGTCAGGCCAGCCAAAAAAGCTGCCAAACCAAAAGGAGAAACCTGCAAAAAAACAACTTTGAGAATTCATTGTGAAGTCACCTAAATAATATTCTATAGTGCTTCTTGGTAACAAAAAGCACACCGGAAAGCAAGGAAAGAATAAGTCAGTCCTTTTTTCTTGACATAAAGTTCGCATTTGGTTACAAATCCCTCTCCCGCCCAGATAGCTCAGTCGGTAGAGCAGAGGACTGAAAATCCTCGTGTCGGCAGTTCGATTCTGTCTCTGGGCACCACAAGATGTAAGGCCTCGCAATCTACCGACTGCGAGGCCTTTTTCTTTATTGCTATCACGTTTGCTACCAGCCTCTTTCACCACACTGCTTCACCCTTGCTCTGACGGCTAACACCAGCTCATCCTCGTTGCTCAAAAATGATATGATCTTTGTCAGTGGAAAGAGCCGATGAAATATCAGTTCAAATTATCCGACCCACTAAAATTAATGGCGTCAGCCAACGCATTAACGTAATCGTCAACTGTACCAACTAAAAGAAAGCCTCGCCGCTAGGGGACAGGCTTCTTCCCCCCTGCGGAGCGCTTAAAGGCCAGGGCGGAACTGAGAGAATCCTTGAATCAAAGGACCTTGTGCCCACAACCCACAGAAAAAGCCCTCCGGCGAAAAACCGGGGGCTTTTTTAGAAAGGAACTTAGAATTCTACACAGCCCTACTTCTTGCCGTTATCATGCATAACAACTATATTGGTCTCAACACTTTCTCCAACACCAGCCTCATTTTCTGCTGTAAATTTAACAGTATAAAGTCTACCGTCTTTATCATTTCCTTTTCTTGAGGCAACCATAGGTACGGCAACAATAAAGCGACCGTCACCATCTATTTGTAGCCCACCAGTCGTATCCAGTTCTCCATACTCATCTGTGAGCTGATACTGGGCATTGTAAATTTCACAGCCATCGGGAACAGCAACAGATCCTGACAGTTCTATCTGTACGGGTTTGTTGTTACGCATGTTAATTGAATCTTGCGAAGAGATGACATTTGAGAACAAAGGGACCTGACTACAACTCACAAAGCTATCGACGTCCACATTGATCTCTAGTTCAGCAGAAGAGACATTCTCGTTTGATCTGAGCCAAACAGTTTTCAATATCGCTTTGTAAATACCGGCTTGCGCATCAGCGGGAACCTTGAGTTGAAGAACAGCCTGCCGGGTTTTGTACCAGGAGTTTAAAGATATATAGATTTGATTGTTTATCCAATTACGGTCAAGAGAGCCACCGACGTAGGCTAGACCGAAGTTGGCATAAGTGTTCGTTAAAGAAGTATTTTCCAAGGACACTGTAATTGGTACCGCAACCGTTTCTCCAGGCGCGACATTAACCGTCAACCCATTCTGTGCAAACGTTATTTGCGCCGAGTGGCTCTCGGTAGAAAAACACAACAACATGAACGCAAGCAACGACAACACAAGCGCTTGCCATAAACCTTCGGAAAGCCTTTGAGCCTTATTTTCATCATGACCCACTGGAGTCGATTTCATCGTAAACCTCCCTTAAAAGCACAAAAAACCGCCAAAGCATTGATAACTCTGGCGGCTCGGCTGGCATTGGAAGGAGAACCCTCTATTAGCTCCGTGGCTCTGCGTCCCGCAGTTTCCCGCGGTTTGCTCTTGGCAGAGAATAGACCAAACAACTTGATCTAATTTGTTGCCAGAATATTAGCAGGAGGTCAAACAGAAGAATGTAATCTGAATCACAAACTAAAATTTTCTTCAAAAAAACTGTGTCGTATGAGTATGTGACGGTTTTCATCGATGGACATCAGTCCGTTTTTTTTCCATTTATCAATAACGCGCGTGACTGTCTCACGTGTCAGGCCGGTCATGTCGGCTATATTCTGATGTGTCAGCCGCAGCTTCAACAACACTCCCTCGGGCACTTCCTCACCACGCTCTAAGGCCATTTCCTTCATTGAAGCCATCACGCGATTAGAGGCATCATTGAAATGGAGTATGCGTACCTGATTCCAGGAGTGTCGCAGCCGCCCTGATAATAAGAGAAGCAGTTTATGCATGACTTTAGGCTGGTTTTGAATAATTGCAAAAAAGTCTTCTCTGCCAACAATAAGAACCAGTGCTCTCTCCATAGCTGCAACCGTTGCCGGCGTTGTCTGCTGATCAATCAGGGAAACTTCACCGAAAGAGTCACCTGTCCCATGAAAAGCAACAATCGACTCCTTACCGACCTCCGAGGAGTAGTAAACCTTCACCTCTCCCTCAAGGACCGAGTACATATATCTGTTAGTATCCTCCTCATAAAGAATAACCTCACCTTTCTTGAACTCCCGTAGAGTAACTCTGCAGGAAACAGACTCTAATTCTTCGGAGGAAAGGTCTGCAAACAGTTGTGCCTGTTTCAGTAAATTAATATTATCACTGGTCGCTGCCATAAGAGGTGTGACTCCAAAAAGCAAACAGGAACAAGAACTTATATTAAAGACATAACATCATAACAAACCTTTCAAGGAACAGTCACGGGGATTGTCATGCTGAGAAATTGCAAAACAACTCTTTATCTATCAAAGAAAAAAACGTCAAAATACAGACACGTACAAGTCTAGAACGCGTGATGGTGAATACGTTACAACATGGCGCTGAGTTTGCTCTGCATGCGCTAAGACATATTTGCACGAAGCCCTGGTGAACAAGCACACCGATTTGTATGTCGCGAAAGAGAGGTTTGATCAACTATTACCGTCACAGAGAGATCCGCTCACCGAGCACCAAAGAATTTTGGAGAAACTTCTGCCGCACTAGAGATGGAGACATTATCCTAAAGAGCAACAAAGTATTTTTGTCATCTTCTTTATTTGCTTATTATTCTGTGTGTTTACAAGCATCTACCCAACCGAAAACCCTCGTATTGGCAGTTCGATTCTGCCTCCAAACACCATATATTGGCAAGGCCACACAATCTACCAACGGCGAGCCCTTATCTTTTATAAAATTATGGGCACCTGTAGCAAAAACCAAAGAGTTGCATTAAATAGAGACATCCACTAGACTACGCTCTTAATTCTCACCCAAATCTAGCGCTTATCGATATATTCTGACTTTTCAGGATCAAATAAAATGGTTATAACAATAGAGCAGGGTCGCTCTCCCCTGAAGCATGGTTCTCGTCATAAAAGCGAAAACGGGTTTACCCTTGTAGAGCTCCTGATTGTC